>NZ_DATKFR010000235.1:0-27369 GCF_035511255.1 Parvibaculum sp. | reverse complement strand
CGACGGCGCGCGCGAGGATTTCGACGATTTCCTGCAGGCCGTCGATCGCCTCACCGGCATCGAGCATGAGACGGACAAGGTCGAGCGCACGGCGCGCGGCCTGCTCCTGATGCAGGCGCCGGATTTCCGCGTTCTCGAACTTGTCGGAACGCTTGCCCGTCTTCTCGAGGAGGCGGCGGATGCCCTGTCGCGCACGGCATTGATGTTGCGCGATCACCTCGTCAACGACGTCATGGCCGGTTGAAGATGTCCCTCGACGAACACCTGTTTCTCGTCATGCCCGGAAAGCCCGCGCCGGCTTCGGCGAGCGCCGGAACCATGGGCTCCAAGGCCTATGGGCTGATGCGGCTTGCACGGCTCGGCCTCAACGTGCCGCCGGCCTTTGTGCTCGGCACCGAGATCTGCCGCTCTTATCTCGACGGCGGCAAACTTCCCGACGGCACGCGCGAGTTGCTGGCGCGCGGCTTGCGCGAACTCGAAGCGGCGACGGGACGCGGCTTCGGCCGCGAGCGCCGCCCGCTTTTCGTTTCCGTGCGCTCGGGCGCGCCGGTCTCGATGCCGGGCATGATGGAGACGATCCTCAATATCGGCCTGACCGAACAGACCGCGCGCGGCTTCCTGCGCATGACCGGCAATCCGCGCCAGGTCCAGGACAGCTATCGCCGCCTCATCCGCGATTTCACCGAGGTCGTGCGCGAGGTCGATGCGGCGCCTTTCGACGCGCTGGCCGAGGCGCGGGCGGCGGCGGAGGGGCTGACGAGCATTCGCGATCTCGACAGCATGGCGCTCGCCGCCATTGCGCAGGAATCGCTGTCGCTTTCCCTCGCGCTGACGGGCGACCCTTTTCCGCAAGACCCGATGGAACAGCTTCTTGCCGCGGTCGAGGCGGTGTTCCGCTCATGGATGAGCGACAAGGCGAAGCGCTACCGGGCGCTGAACGGGATCGACGCGAATATGGGCACGGCGGTCACCGTGCAGGCGATGGTCTTCGGCAATATGGGCGCGAGCTCGGGCGCGGGCGTCGGTTTCACGCGCGATCCGGCCACCGGCGAGAACCGCACCTATCTCGACTTCCTGTTCAATGCGCAGGGCGAGGATGTCGTCTCGGGTCGGCATGCGGTCCACGACACGGAGCGTCTTCCGCGTCGCCTGCCTGCCGTTGCGGCCGAACTCCAGCGCATGAAGAGCGTCCTCGAAGCCGAATTCCGCGACATGCAGGATTTCGAATTTACGGTCGAGGAAGGCCGCCTCTATCTCCTTCAGACGCGCAATGGCAAGCGCATGCCCTGGGCGGCGCTGCGCATGGCGGTCGACATGGTGGCCGAGGGATTGATCGCGCCCGAGGAAGCCTTGAAGCGTCTGGACGGCATCGCGCTCGACAGGCTGGAGCGCCTGCGTTTTGCCGGCGGCGACGCCGCGCCGCTGGCGACCGCCGTTCCGGCGAGCATCGGCACCGCCATCGGTCATATTGTCTTCGATCCGAAGCGTGCCGCTCTCTTCGCCGCCGAGGGCAAGCCCGTGCTTCTCGTGCGCGACGACATATCGACCGGCGACATCGAAGGGATCGCGGCGGCGGCGGGCGTGCTCACGGCGTCCGGCGGACGCACCTCTCATGCCGCCGTGGTGGCGCGCCAGCTCGGCAAGGTCTGCCTCGTCGGCTGCGCGGACCTTCGTATCATGGCCGACAAGGGGCTTTGCCGCATCGGCGGACGCGATTTCCATGAGGGCGACGAACTGACGCTCGATGGCGATGTGGGCCGCGTCTTCGCGGGCGCGCTTCGCGTCGTCCGCGAACGGCCGGAGGCGCTGCTCGACGAAGTGGTGCGGTGGAAGGATGCCGGTGCGGTCCGACCTAGCGGAAGAGCCCCCGCTGCCTCGGCTCCTTGACGAAGAAGAGCACGAGGCCGAAAGCAAGGGCGAGCGTCGCCGCCGAAACCGAGAAGACGACGGTGAAGGACGAGCCATGAGCGATGAAGCCGCCAAGGAGCGGTCCGAGCGCCATCATGGCCGAGGTCGCAGTGTTCATGATCGCGATCCGCATCGCGAGGTCCTCGCGCACGCCGAATTCGAGGATCATGTTCTGCGTGCTGTTCTGGAAACCGGCTTGGCCCGCGCCGAGACCGGCGAAGACGACGACGAGCGGCCAGAGCGAATGCACCGTCATGAGCAGCACCGTCGCCGCCGCCCAGAGCCCGACCGAGAGCAGGAAGACGAGCCGGTTGCCGGCGTGGTCTGCGATCGAGCCCCAGAGAAGATTGGCGCCGGTCTGCGACAGCAGGAAAGCCGTCGAGAGAATGCCGAGCGTCGTACCTGAGAGCCCGATGGAGTGGCCCGCATAGAGCACATAAAAGGGCACGGCCAGGGTTCCGAGCGCGGCGAGACCGGAGGCGATGTAGAAATGCGTGAGTTCCTTGTCCTCGCGCAGCAGGTCGGGGATCTGCCGCATCCGGAGCGCGAAGCTCGTCGGCGCGCGGACCTCCGGCGCCTCCGGCTCGCGCACGAACATCAGCGTCGAAAGCCCGATCGAGGTGAGCACGAAGGCGACGAGGAAGGTCGTCGCATAGCCGTTTCCGAGCGCATGCGCCTCGACGAAATACTTGCCGCCGAGATAGGCGACGCCCGAGGCCGTGAGACCCGCCGCGAAATTGCGGAAGCCGGTGAGCCGCCCGCGCAGCCGGAGCGGGATCACCTTGGCCAATAGAAGCTGGAAGATGACCGACTGCACACCGTTGAAGAGGCCGAACATGCATAGAAAGACGCAGGCGAAAATAAGCGCCCAATGGTCGGGCAGGAAATAGCCGCTGAGCGCGAGGCCGAGCACACCGCCACGCATGCCCCAGCCGACCAGCATCCCCATCGGGAGCACACGGCGGCGATGCTCGACCAGCGTGGCGCCAAGCGTCGAGGACAGCGCGTTGCCGAGCCACTGCGAGGCGAGCGCGAGGCCGACCGCGAATTCGGAGCCCGAGAGAAGATAGATATAGGCCGGCACGAAGGTCGGCGCGGTGACGAGGCGAAACCCCGTCTGGCCGAGAAGCCCATGGGCGAGATTGGCAGCGAAGTTGCGGCGGAGGTTGCGTTCGACCTCGGCGTGATAGGCCTCTTCGGCGGCAAGGCGTGCCGCCGTCTGGTCCGTCTGCCCGAGGCTCGGCCCCCCGTCCATCACGCTCCTCCAACTGCCGGCTCTTTTCTTGTGGGCCGGTCGGCGCCTTTATAGACGCGATACCCGCATCCGGTCATCCGGTTTGTGACGGGGATGTCAACAAGCATTCACCGGAATGCCGCCGCTACATTGCAGGAATGTAATGCAGGACTGCCAAAAGGTCGTTTGGAACGTTTGTTTAACCATCGGGGGCTTCCATGCGACCTTTTGCTCGCCGCGCTCTGTTCGCGGCAGCCAGCTTTGCCGTGCTCGCAGCGCATCCCGCGCTCGCCGCGGCGCCGTCCTACACCACGCCTAATGTCGACACGACGCCGAGCGGCGTCGCCGAGACGACAACCCTGGATGGCGTCAGTTTCACGAGTTGGGGTCTTGTCGGCACCGGCCGGCTTTCGGCCCAGACGGTCGATTTCCTCGGCGACACGCTGGGATCGTTCTCGGGCATGGCCATCGACCGTTCGACCTGGCGCGTCGATTCGAACGGGACCTATTCCTTTTCGATGTACACGCTGCCCGACCGCGGCCGCAACGATCCGTCCGTGCCGCTCTTCTTCGACTATCCGGCGCGCCTCAACGCCTTCGATTCGACCTTTACGCCTTATTCGGGTGCCGATTTGCCGGCCTCGACCGGCTCGCAGGACCAGCTTACCTACGACCAGACCGGCGGCATCGAACTCACGGACTTCAACGGCAATCCCTTCACCGGCGCCGATCCGGCGGCTGGCACGGTGACCCAGAACGGCTTCGTCCTGCCAAGCCCGACCTCAGGCACGGGCGCGGGCAAGGTGTCGCTCGATGCCGAGGCCGTCACCTTCCGCTCGGACGGCAGTTTCTATGTCAGCGATGAATATGCGGCGAGCATCTACTACTTCGATGCGAGCGGCCGTCTTCAGGGCGTGATCCAGCCGCCCAAGGCCTTGTTGCCCTTCACCGCCGGTAATCTCAACTACAACTCGCTCGGCGCGCCGACCGATGGCGGTCGACGCAACAATCAGGGTCTGGAAGGCGTGTCGCTGACGCCGGACGGTAAATACCTGATCGCGGTGCTGCAGAGCGCGACGGTACAGGACACGGCGAACTCCAACCAGGCGAACCGGTCCAACACGCGCGTGCTTGTCTATGACGTCTCCGGCGAGGCGACGCCCGAGAATCCGGTCGGCCACTACGTTCTCCAGCTCCCGACATATACGTTCGGCGGCACCGGCGGTACCGTGAACCGCACGGCGGCGCAGAGCGAGATTCTCGCCATTAACGACTACCAGTTTCTGACGCTCGCCCGCGACGGCGGTACGGGCCTCGGCACCGGCGCCACCAACAACCTCACCTATCGCAGCATCCTGCTGGTCGACACGCGCGGTGCGACCAATCTCGCGGGTACGACCTACGAGACCTCCTATACGCCGGTCGACACGCTCGTCGGCGGCAGCGTCGTGCTCGATCCTTCGATTGCGCCGGTCTCCCAGACCGAGCTCGTCAACATGCTGAACCCGACGCAGCTTGCGACCTTCGGCCTGACGACCTCGATGGCGAGCTCCACCAACCCGCTCGCCATGTCGGAAAAGTGGGAAGGCATGTCGCTCATGCCGATGCTCGACGAGAAGCACCCGCAGGACTTCCTGCTCTTCGTCTCGAACGACAACGATTATGTCTCGACGGCCTGCACGATGAGCGGGACGGACTGCTCGTCGTCCTATGACAATGACAATATGATCCTCGTCTATCATGTGACGCTGCCCACGGCCGTCGATCCGCTCTTCTACGATTACATGATCGGCGAAGGTGCCGCGACGACCACGATGGCGGCGGATGCCGGCATTTCGGCGGCGGACGAGGCTCTGTCCCCAATCCAGAATCGCCTTGGCGTGCTGCGTGGCGCGATGGCGAACGGCGGTAGCGTCGCGAGCTTCAACGTCTGGGGATCGGGCCTCTACAGCTCCGACGAGCGTCACCACGACTACGTCAACCATGTCGAGGATCTGCGGGGCACGGCGGGCATCGACGCCAATCTCGGCAACGGCCTCATCGTCGGCGGCGCGCTCGGCTTCGGCGGCGGCCGCATGGAGCCTCATGACGGCTTCCGGACCGAGTCGAAGTCGGTCTCGCTCAGCGTCTACGGCACCTACGATACGGGCAGCTTCTTCGCCTCGGCCGCCTATGGTTATCTGCCCTGGATCGACTTCAGCAAGATCGAGCGCCCGGCGGCCTACGGCCTCACCGCGACGGGTGACACCAAGGGCACCGCACAGACGGCCTATGGCGAAGTCGGCTACATGATCGGCGTCGGCGGCATGACGAAGCTTGGCCCGGTCGCCTCGCTGAGTTATCTCAAAGCCGACATCGACGGCTACACCGAACATGGCGCGGCTGGCGGCAACATTGCCTATCCCGACCGCTCGGTCGATCAGACGACGCTCGGCCTCGGCGGTGAGATCATCGTCCCGCTCGACGACGTCACCTTGACGGGCCATGCCGCGTACGAGTTTGTGCTCGACAAGAGCGACGACACGGTGAACCTCGCTCTCGCAAGCGTCGCCGGCGGCCTTGGTGGGGCCTCGGTCACCGTTCCGACGCAGAACGAGGACGACGTGCGTCTCGGCGTCGGCGCGCAAGGCAGCATCGGCAAGGGGCAGCCGGTCGGCTGGCTCCTCGGCTATGACGCCCGCATCGGCAAGGAAGGCGGCGTCGGAAGCCTTCTGACGGCCGGCTTGAACATCCAGTTCTGATCGGATTTCTCGCAGCGACCGACCCGCCGCTCGTCCGAGCGGCGGGTCTCTTTATGACTTGAGCCATTCGACGCGGGCCCGCGCGCCCGGTCCCTGGGCGAGCCTCTCCGCCAGCCAGCCATAAAGGTCCGCCAAGGTCTCCTTCAGCGTCCATGGCGGATTGACGATGACGAGCCCGCAGCCCGAAAGCCGCGAGGCGTCTTCCGCGCCGCGAATGTGAAGCTCGGCCATCAGTGTCTTCGCCGGGCCGCGCGTTTCGAGCGCGTCGAGGAAGGCACCAGAGACGCTCGGATCCTTCACTGGATACCAGATGAGATAGGTACCCGTCGCCCATCGGGCCATCGCCTCGCCGAGGCCCGCGAGCACGGTGTCGAATTCGTCGCGCGCCTCGAAAGGCGGGTCGATGAGCACCAAACCGCGGCGCTCCTTCGGCGGCAGCATCGCCTTCAAGGCCGAATAGCCGTCCATTTCGTGAACGCCGACTTGCCCGTCGCGCCGGAAGAGCGATTTGAGCGAGGCCGCGTCATCGGGATGCAATTCGCAGAAGGCGAGACGGTCGCCCGGTCGCGCGAGTTCGCGCGCGATGAGCGGAGAGCCAGGATAGGACATTGGCGCGGGGCCCATGCAGCCGAGGCGGGCGAGCGTCGCAAGGTAGGGCGCGAGAGCCGGATGCGGGGCGGGGTCGGCGAGAATGCGGGCGATGCCGTCGAGGAATTCGCCCGTCTTCTGTGCCTCAACGCCGCCGAGGTCCGTCAGGCCCGTTCCCGCATGCGTGTCGAGCAGGAAGAAGGGCTTCTCCTTCTGCTTCAGATGTTCGATCGCGAGCGCGAGGGCGGCATGCTTCATCACATCGGCGAAGTTTCCGGCGTGATAGGCGTGGCGGTAATTCAAGCGGAGGGTCTCCCGGACATCGATATGGATTACACCCGACCGAGCACGAAGAAAACCGCGATGATACCGCCCGCCGACAGCGCGAAGAGCGCGAGCGCGGGCTTCAGTCCCGCCACCCGTCCGGCAAAGCCCAGCGTATAGCTTGCCTTGAGGAAGTTGTTGGCGGAGGCAGCGACCAAGATCGCGGCTGCCGCGACATCGAGATTGAAGGCGCGCGAGGCGCCCTGCGCGACGCTCAGTACGAAAGGATCGACATCGGTAAAGCCGGCAAGGAGGCCGAGGCCGAAAAGCCCGCTTTCGCCGAAGCGGGTCTTGGCCCATTCGACGGCGATCGAAAGCGCGATGAAGAGGACGGCGAAGATGATGGCGGTCGAGAGTTCGAGCGGGTTGGTCGTCGTCGCGGGTTCCGCCGCATCCTTGCCAGCGCCGGCGGCCGGCCACATGAACCAGGCGCTGACGGCAAGCCCCGAGAGGCAGAGAATGGCGATCGCCGGCAGCAGTTTCAGCGCCAGAGGCGTGCTGAATATCCCGACGACCACGATGATACGCAGGAACATGACGGCGGTGGTGAGCACAATGGCGGATTGCGTGCGGGCGTCCGCGCCGGGCCTCGTGCGCGCACGGCGGGACAGCACCACGGTGGTTGCGGTCGAGGAGTAAAGTCCGCCCAGCGCCGCCGAGATCAGGACCCCATGGCTTGGGGCGAGAAACCTCTGCACCAGATAACTCGCATAGGAAAGCGTCGAAACGGCGACGACCGCGAGCCAGACCTCATAAGGCGTGATCTGCGTCAGCGTCGTCACCGGCTCGTTGGGAACGAGCGGCAGCACGATGCCGATGACGATCAGGAACTTGCCGAGCGTGACGAGTTCCTGGGAGCCAAGCGTCGTCGCCAGCGCATGCAGGCGTTCGCGGGCACCGGTGAAGAGCACGGCGGCAACCGCGACGCTGACCGCGACCCAGAGCGGCTCGGAAAGGGCGATGGGGCCGAGAAGAAAGGCGAGCACATTGCAGGTCGGCGCCATGATGCCGGCGTCGAGCCGGCGGTCGGTGGGCGCCTGATCATCCGTCTCCGCAAGCTGGTTCTGTAGTCGTTGTGCGTAATAGATCGAAAGCCAGGCGCCGAGAATGCCGAGCCCGCCAAGGAGAAGCAGTCCATATTGCGGTTCGAGCGTGTAGAGAAGCCCGCCGCAAAGCGCCAGCAGCGGGAAAGTACGCACGCCGCCCGGCGGCTTGATACGGCTCTTGGCGAAATATTCCTCGAAGGCGAGGCCGAAGAAAAAGCCCAGCGCGATCAGCGTCGCGAAACGCTCGGGCTCGATCGTGAGCGCGGAAAGGAGAGGCGTCACCGGGCGATCCGTTTGTTTTTGAGATGTGCGGGCTCGAAGGGGAAGACGATATCCAGGTCCGGGATCGTCAGCTTCTGTTTCTTGCCCTCATAATCGACCCGATTGAGAATGTCGCGGATCACGTTGAGCCGCGCCTCGCGCTTGTCGTTGGCGCAGACGATGTGCCATGGCGCATGCAGCGTATGCGTACGGGCGAACATCGTATCGCGCGCCTTGCTGTAGTCGGTCCAGTGCCTCAGCGCCGCATTGTCGACGGGCGAGAGCTTCCACTGCTTCAGCGGGTCCTTGCGCCGCGCGTCGAGCCGCTTCTTCTGCTCGTCGCGCGTAATGTCGAGATAATATTTGAGAAGCGTCGTGCCGGCGCCGATCAGCATTTCCTCGAAGGCGGGAACGGTCGCGAGGAATGTCTCGCATTCGGCTTCCGTGCAGAAGCCCATGACGTGCTCCACGCCCGCGCGGTTGTACCAGCTTCGGTTGAAGAGAACGATCTCCTGCGCCGCGGGCAGATAGCGCGCGTAACGCTGGAAATACCATTGCGAGGTTTCGCGGTCGGACGGCTTGCCCAGCGCGACGACCCGCGCCTCGCGAGGGCTGAGATGCTCCGTGATGCGCTTGATCGTCCCGTCCTTGCCGGCGCCGTCGCGGCCCTCGAAGACGATCAGCAGCTTGCGGTTGTTCGCGATGACGTCCTTGTGCAGCTTCACGAGTTCGACCTGCAGCTCGTAAAGCGCCTTCTTGTAATGGCCGTTCCCGTCGTCTTCGTCGTCCTGGTTCTTCTTGCGTTTCTTGCTGGGCATGGCGGCTCCTCGGCGGCTCCGGACTTCAGGCGTCTGAAGTGAGCCTATCCCCAACCGCGCGCTGCATGAAGCCGGCTCCATGTCGCGGAGGGCAAGGCCGGGCTTGCGCCGCGGGGAAATCCTGATATGTAATATTATAACATTACATATCAGGGGGTATCGTCATGCGTCATCTCGAGATCGGAACGGCCACCATTCTGTTGTTGGCGGCGACGAACGGACCGGTTGCGGCCGCCGACGCGGCCGATCCGCTGGATACGATCGTGGTGACGGCCTCGCCTCTGGCGTCGCCGCTCGACCAATTGGCGGCGCCGGTCACCGTGGTTACGCGCGACGAGATACTGAGCAAGGGAGCTCCGACGCTCGGCGCGCTGCTCGCCGACGAGCCGGGTATCGCGCAATCCTCCTTTGCCGGCGGCGCCAGCCGTCCGATCATTCGAGGCCTCGACAATTTCCGGGTGCACGTGCTCGAAAACGGGCTGGGCGGCGACGGTGTGTCGGGCGTCAGTGAAGATCATGCGGTGCCGATCGACCCCTTGAGCGCGACAAAGGTTGAAGTCGTGCGCGGCCCGGCGACGCTCCGCTATGGCAGCCAGGCGATCGGCGGCGTCGTGAATGTCATCAATTCGCGCATTCCGACATCGAAACCGGAAGACGGCTATACGGCCGAATTGTCCGCCGGCTACGACACGGTCGACAAGGGCCGCGACGCTTCGGCGCTGGCGGAGATCGCCACGGGCAACGTCGTCTGGCATGCCGACGCCTATCGTCGCAAGACCGACGACTACCGCATCCCGGGCGACGTTTCGCATCAGTCCGAAACCTGGACGGACTCGACCGGCGTCGCGGGTGGCGCGTCGGTGTTGCTCGACAACGGCTATGTCGGCGCTTCGATCTCGCATTTCGACAGCGACTACGGCATTCCGGTGCCGGAAGACCCGGCGAATCCGACCTTCATCGACATGGAGCAAACGAAAATCCAGACGGCGGCCGAACTCAACTTCTCGTCATGGGTGAAGACGCTGCGTCTGACCGGCGGCTACAACACCTATAATCACGGCGAGGTCGCGGCCGCGACAGGGGAGGTCGGTTCGCGCTTCGACGACAAGCTCTGGGAGGGCCGCGCCGAATTTCTTCACGACAATATCGGCCCCTTTACCGGCGCCTTCGGCATTCATGCGATCGAGCACAAGTTGAGCGCCGAAGGCGAGGGCGGCGAACTGCTCGCGCCCGCGAAAACGGAGACGCTGGCCGCCTTTCTCTTCGAGGAGGCGTCGCTTACCGACGCATTGAAGCTGCAACTCGGCGGGCGGATTGAGCATGTCGCGGTCGACGGCGCGGCGCTCGACGAGGCGACGGAAGACGTGAACGCGGCGTCGCGCAGCTATACGCCGGTGAGCGGCTCGGCCGGTCTCGTCTGGGCGCTGCCGGCGAACTGGGTCGCGGGCCTGACATTCCAGGCGTCGCAGCGCGCGCCGGAAGCGCTCGAACTTTTTTCAAAGGGCGCGCATGACGCAACGGGTACTTTCGAGCTCGGCGATCCGACGCTCGGGATGGAAACCGCCTATTCGACGGAGCTGTCGTTCCGCCGCGAGGGCAAGGACTTCTCACTCGAAGCGGCCGTCTACCAGACGAAGTTCGACGGCTATGTCCTGAAGCAATACACCGGCGAGACCTGCGACGAGGACTTCGCGAGTTGCACGCCGGGCGGCTCCGGCGGCGAGTTCCGCGAGGTGCGCTACAGCCAGCAGGATGCGACGTTCCGGGGCTTCGAGATCGGCGGGAAGCATTCCGTCGTGAAACTCGACGACGGCACGATCGGTCTCGACGGACGTTTCGATGTGGTGCGCGCGACGCTCGATGCGGGCGGCAATGTTCCGCGCATCCCGCCGATGCGGGTCGGTGCCGGCGTCTATTACGAGGCGGATCGACTGTCGGGACGTGTCGGCGTTCTCTACGCCTTCCGGCAGAACGATCTCGGCGCTTTCGAGACGGAGACGGCGGGCTACACGCTGCTCAATGCCGAGCTGCACTATATGCTGCCGCAGACGTTCACGCGGGGGGCGCCGATCGAACTCTCGTTGATCGGCGAGAACCTGCTGAACGACGACGTCCGCAACCATGTTTCCTTCAAGAAGGACGGCATGCTGCTGCCCGGTCGCGACGTGAGGCTGGTGGTGGCGACGCGTTTCTGAAACGAGCTTTTGGGGGCGTCGCTCGCGGCACCTTCCACGAGATTTCATGCTTAACATTCTGCTAATTCGGGCCGGAGACGATTCCAAATCGAATCAAATAGCGCCATATCGGCTGTAACCTATTCTTAGTTCTCGCTTCTTTATAAACGAACGAGTTCAGTTCGTATGGGATCGGGGGCGCGGCGCTCGCGATCTGTGCGGTATAGGTCAGGTCTGGCATGGAGCGGGCGGTCATACATCGCGACGCCGGACGCGGCAGGGATGTCGCGTCGCCGATGGCCGACGACCAGTCGCGCCCAAAGCGCAATGCCGGCTTCATCGCCGTGGCCCGGGCATGGTGCATCGCCCGGGCGGCAAGCCTGAGCGGCGCCTTTCTCGCCCTCCGTATCAAGGTGTTCGTGACGCTGACTGCCGCCGGCGTGGGCCTGGTCGTGCTGAGCGGCGTGTTTGTGCTGCATCTCTATACCAGCCAGGTCGAGACGCTCATCAAGGCGCGCGCGACCTCTCTCGGAGAGGTGCTTGGCAATTCGATCCGGCATGCCCGTGCACCGTCCGATCTTCAGTTCATCGTCGATGCCGTTTCGGGCTCCTCCCGCGTCGATCTGGTCGCCATTCTCGATTCCGGGAACAATATCCTTGCCGTCTCCCGCCCAGAATGGCGTGGGCTATCCGCAATCGATCTTCCGGATCCAGCTGTGCGGCGGGAATTCGCGGTGAGCGTGAAGCAACTCGAGCGCCTGCCCTCGGCGGACGCCAAATTCGCCGATTTCATGATGCCGGTGACGTCCCCCTCCGCCGGGGAGGCCAGAAAGCTGTTCTTTCGGGTGAATGTCGATGCCACGCTCACAGGTCTGCAACAGACCGCCTGGAGCATCGTCGTCTGGCTCGCCGCCGCCGCGATCGTCTCGGTGGTGACGATCTTTCTTATGATGCAACGTCTCGTCATCGCGCCGATAGAAATCCTGCGCGATTACGCCGAGCGTCGCGGCGCGACGAAATTCACGACGCCGAAGGGACCGCGCGACGAGATCGCGATCGTCGCCGCCGCTCTCGGCGAAGCTTTCCAGATGACGAACGAGAACGAGTCCCGCATCGCTCTTCTCGCGCGCACCGATAGTCTGACCGGACTCGGCAACCGCGCGCATTTCAAGATGCGTCTTGCGCAGGAACTCGCGGCCGACCACGGCGCGGTCGCGGTGATGATCCTCAATCTCGACAAGTTCAAGGACATCAACGACACGCTCGGACACGATTCAGGCGATGTCATTCTCCAGCGAACTGCCGAAATCCTGAAAAACTGCCATCGCGGCGGCGATGCCATGGCTCGCCTCGGCGCCGATGAATTCGGCGTCATCCTCACCGGAATATCCGGCCCCGAGGAAGCCGTCGAATATGCCACTCGCTTCATCCGCGCGGTCGGCGCGCCTTTCCGCATCGGCGCCCATGAAATCCACCAGACGGCATGTGTCGGCCTGACCATCTATCCGCAGGACGGCCGCGACCCCGACGTGCTGATGAAGAACGCCGACCTCGCACTGTCGCGCGCCAAGCTCGAAGGCGCGAGCGCCTGCATTCTCTATCGCCATGAACTGCATCTGCGCGCCATGGAGCGCAATTCGATCGAGCGCGATCTGCGGGTCGCCCTGTCGCAAAAGCAGTTCGTCCTCTTCTACCAGCCCAAGGTCGATATCCGCACCGGCCGCATCAGCGGCGCCGAGGCGCTGATCCGCTGGCAGCACCCCGAGCGCGGCCTGGTCGCGCCCGATCTCTTCATCCCGGTCGCCGAGCGCTGCGGCTTCATCGCCGAAGTGACGAAGTGGGTGCTGGAAGAGGCCTGCCGTCAGAACCGCACCTGGCAGGATGCGGGCCTTCCGAAAATCGGCATCGCCGTCAACGTCTCGGCCGTCGATCTTCGTCGCCCCGACCTCACCGACATCGTCGCGAACACGCTGGTGCGCCATCAGATATCGCCGCAATATCTCGAGCTGGAAGTGACCGAGAGCATGGTGATGCGCGACGTCGATGTGGTCATCGGCACGCTGCGCCGGCTGCGCAGCCTCGGCGTCGGCATCGGCATCGACGATTTCGGCACCGGCTATTCCTCGCTCGCCTATCTGAAACGCTTCCCCGTGAAGCGGTTGAAGATCGACCGCAGCTTCGTGCGCGACATCGCGGATCTCCGCGACGGCAAGGTGATCCCGAAAGTCATCATCGACCTCGCCCACAGCCTGAGCGTCAACGTGCTCGCGGAAGGCGTCGAGGACGCGGAGCAGCTCGAAATCCTGCGCAACCTCGGTTGCGACGAGGCGCAAGGCTATTTCCTCGGCCGGCCGATGCCGGCGGCGGAATTCGAACTCTTCCTCCGCCACGCGCCGAACGGCCTTCACCCCGATGCCGCCATTCGCAATGCGACAGCTGTCGTTCCAAGCGTGCCGCTCCCGCTGCGCGGCGGCTCCGCGGCCTGATCCCCATTCTTTGAGGCAAGGTTTGGCTTTGACGCAAGGTTCGCCTTGTCTTCCCGGCCTGTCATGCACGCGGCTGGACGCCTTCATTTCCGGCGCTACACTCGCGGGCCAACGAGAAGCGTGCCATCCGGCCAACGGGCCGGGAACGGCGCCGTCGAGCCACAGGAGGACGTCATGGATCTCGCCTACGGGCCGGAATACGAAGCCTTTCGCCAGGAGGTACGCGACTTCCTAGCGGCGAATAGCGACAAGGCGCCGCGTCGCTTCGGCGTTTCGCGCCCATCGGACGAAGTCGTGGCCTGGCAGCGCCTGCTGATCGAGCATGGATACGCGGCGCGCACCATCCCCAAGCAATATGGCGGCTACGGCGCCGAGCCCGACATCCTGAAGTCACGCATCATCGCCGAGGAATTCGCCAATGCGCGGATGCCGATGGGGATCGCGAACCAGGGCGTCTCGATGCTGGTGCCGACGCTGCTCGAGCTCGGGACGGAAGAACAGAAGAAGAAATGGATCGAGCCGACGCTGAAAGGCGAGGTCGTCTGGTGCCAGGGCTATTCGGAGCCGGGCTCGGGCTCCGATCTCGCCTCGCTGCAGACGAAGGCGGTCGAGGACGGCGACGATTTCGTCATCAATGGCCAGAAAATATGGACATCGACGGCCCATGCCGCCGATATGATCTTCTGCCTCGTGCGCACCGAGCCCGACAAGCCGAAGCATGAGGGCATTTCCTATCTGATCTTCTCGATGAAGACGCCGGGCATCGAGGTCCGTCCGCTCGTCACCATGACCGGACATGCCGAATTCAACGAAGTCTTCTTCACCGACGTGCGCGTGCCGAAGAAGGATATCGTTGCCGGTCGCGGTCAGGGCTGGTTCGTCGCCAACGCAACCTTGAAGCATGAGCGCGGCATGCTGGGCGATCCCAATCAGGCGGGATCGCGCCTGAAGGAAATCGTCGAGCTGATGCATCGCGAAACGCTCGACGGCGAACGGCTGATCGACAACCCGCTTTATCGCGATCGCCTGCTGCAATTGCAGGCCCGTGTCTACGCGATGCAGTTTCACGGGCTCAGGCTCCTGACGGCTTCGGCGAAGAAGGAAGACCCGGGCATTGCCCGTCTGATCGTCAAGCTGCAGGGCTGCGAACTCAATCATCAGCTCGCCGCGCTCGCGATCGACGCGCTGGGCGAGCTCGGCGTACTTTATGGCGAGAGCCCGCATCTGCGCGCGCAAGGGGCCTGGCAGCACCGCTACATGTTCGACCTGGGCCTCATCATCGGCGGCGGCACGGCCCAGATTCAGAAGAACATCATTTCGGAGCGCGGCCTCGGCATGCCCCGCGAGCCCAAGCTCGCCAAGGACAATGCGGAACCGAAGCTCGCAAAAGCATAAGAGGGCATCGTCATGGAATTCGGACTGTCGGAAGACCAGAAATTGATGCAGGACAGCGTCGACCGGACGCTTGAGAAAGTATCGTCGCTCGACCGTGTGCGGAAGTCGGCGGAAGCGCGCGAGCCTTATGCCGCCGATATCCGGGCGGCGCTTGTCGATCTCGGCGTGCCGGGCATTCTCGTGCCGGAGGATGAAGGCGGCATGGGGATGAAGCTTCTCGACGCGGCGCTGATCGCGGAAGCGATCGGCCGTCATGTCGCGCCGGTGCCCTTCATCGGAACCTCGGTCATGGCGCCGCTCGCATTCACAGGCGCGGGCAGCCCTGCGCAACAACGGGCATTCCTGCCCAAGCTCGCGGGCGGCGAGGCCGTCGCGGGGGTTGCGATCTCCGAACGTGGCGCGGGCGCGCGGGAAGGCGCGGGCGTCACCGCCTCGAACGGCAGGCTCAACGGCAAGGCGCTTTTCGTGCTCGATTTCGGCGGCGCGGATTTCTACATCGTTGGCGACACGTCGGGCGGCCTCCATCTCGTCTGGGGCGATGCCGAGGGTCTGAGGAAGACGCAGCTCACCACCATCGACCTCACGCGCTCGATCGGCGAACTCGACTTCCACAACGTCGAGGCCGAGCCGCTCGTCTCCGGCGATGCGCAGGCGACGACGCGTCGCATGCTCGATGCAGGCCGTGTCATGCTCGCCGCCGACACGCTCGGCGCGGGCTGGCGTATGATCGAAAAAGCCGTCGACTACGCGAAGGAGCGCAAGCAGTTCGGCCGTGTCATCGGCTCCTTCCAGGCGGTGAAGCACATGTGCGCCGAAATGGCGTCGGAGCTCGAGCCCGGCCGCTCCCTGATCTGGTACGCGGCCCATGCATTCGACGAAATTCCCGCCGAAAGCTCGCTGATGGCCGCGCACGCCAAGGCGCATCTTTCGGAAGTCGGGCGTTTCGTCGCCCGGACCGCGACGGAGGTTCATGGCGGCATGGGCTTCACCGATCTTCTCGGCCTCCATTACTGGTTCAAGCGCATCGGCCTCGACCGGCAATTGCTCGGCTCGCCCGAACGCGTCCGTCAAGATGCAGCGATCCTGCAGGGCTGGACGGCGGCCTGACATCAACTCTTGCCTTGATGGCGACAAATACGTTGCTATCAAGGGGAAGAGGCCGGGGGGCTGGCCTGCGAGGGGCGCCAGAGTGGGGAACACAATCGAAGTCTTTCGGGCTTTCCTGAAGCTCGGCCTCACTTCCTTCGGTGGGCCCGTCGCCCATCTCGGCTATTTCCGCGAGGAGTTCGTCGCGCGCCGCCATTGGCTCGACGACCGTGCCTATGCGGACCTCGTCGCACTGGCGCAGTTTCTACCCGGCCCCTCGAGCAGCCAGGTCGGCATGGGCCTTGGCCTGATGCGGGCGGGCTTTCCGGGCATGCTGGCGGCCTGGACCGCCTTTACGCTTCCCTCCGCCTTGATCCTCGTCGCGGTGGCCTATGGCGCAACGGCGCTGCGCGGCCCCATCGCGGAGGGCGTGACGCATGGCTTGATGATCGCCGCCGTCGCCGTCGTCGCGCAGGCCGTCATCCAGATGGCGCGCATGCTGACGCCCGACATGCCGCGCGGGCTGATGGCCGCACTGGCCGCCATTATCGTGCTTTTGATACCGGCGACGGTCGGACAGATCGGCGTGCTGCTGGCGGGCGGCCTTATCGGCTTCGCCTTCCTGAAGCCCGGCGATCTCGGCCGGCATGTGCCGCTGACGAGCCCGCTCGGACGGCGGGCCGGCGCGGTCCTGATCGCGATCTTCTTCGCGCTTCTCGTGCTGCTGCCGGCGCTTGCGGCGAAAGGCGGCGCGGGCCTTCAGCTGTTCGACATTTTCTACCGCGCCGGCGCGCTTGTCTTTGGCGGCGGCCATGTCGTGCTGCCGCTTCTCGAAACCGACCTCGTGCCGCGCGGCTTCATCTCGCGCGATGCTTTCCTCGCGGGCTATGGCGCGGCGCAGGCCGTGCCCGGTCCGCTCTTCACCTTCTCCGCCTATGTCGGCGCCGCGCTCGACCAGGGGCCGCGCGGGCTGACGGGCGCGGCCATCTGCCTTGCCGGCATGTTCGCCTCTTCCTTCCTGCTGGTGCCGGGCGTCATGCCCTTCTGGGTCAGGCTTTCGCATCTCGCGGGCGCGCGCGCCGCGCTGATGGGCGTCAATGCGGCGGTCGTCGGCATTCTTGCTGCCGCCCTCTACACGCCTGTCATCACAGCCGCGATCCACGGCCCGGCCGACCTGGCATTGGCGGCGGCCGCCTGGGCCATGCTCGTCATGGCGAAAGCGCCGCCATGGGCCGTCGTCATTGTCTGCGGCGCCGCGGGGATAGTCGTTTCCTGAGGCGGCATTCTCCTTTATGGAAAGAGCCACGCCAACGCCGCGCTTGGGAACAGGAACGCATGTATCTCGGTTACGCTGCCGCTTTTCTCACCACCGTCGCCTTTCTTCCGCAGGCGCTGAAAACGATCAAGACGCGCAACACCGACGGCATCTCCGTTTTGATGTATGCCGGTTTCGTGACGGGGGTTCTCTGCTGGCTGCTCTACGGCCTGATGCTCCGGGACGCGGCGCTGATTGCCGGCAACGCGGTGACCTTCGTGCTCGCTCTGCCCATTTTCATCATCGCCCTGACCAACCATGTCAGGGCCCGGCGCGCCGGAAAGCGCCTCTGACGCTGCGTCGCGCGTCCCGCCGCCGCGGCGGGCTTGCGCGGGGCCGCTGCGCCTGCTTGCATAGCGCCAAATCATATTGAAGCGCGCCTCAGACGCGCGACCGAATCCGAGGAGGAAACCCCATGCGCGCTGCCATCTTCCGCAACGGCGATCTCGTCGTCGACACGCTGCCGGATCCCGAGCCCGCCGCCGGCCAGGTGCTGGTGAAGACGCTGGCTTGCGGTATCTGCGGCTCCGACCTTCACGCTTTTCACCACGCACCGCGCATGGTCGAAATCGCCGAGCGTCAGGGCGTGAAGTCGAGCATGGATCTCACGCGCGACATCGTTTTCGGCCATGAATTCTGTGGCGAGATTCTCGATCATGGCCCGGGTTCCGCGAAGACGCTGAAGCCGGGTACCCGCGTCTGCTCCTTCCCGATCGTGATCGACGGCGGCGGCGTGAAGACCATCGGCTATTCGAACGACATGCCGGGCGGTTATGCCGAGCAGATGATCCTGAGCGAGGCGCTGCTGCTCGAGGTGCCGAATGGCCTCAGCGCCGAGCACGCGGCCCTGACCGAACCCATGGCGGTCGGCTGGCATGCGGTGCAGAAGGCGCGGCTGACCAAGGAAGACATTCCGCTCGTCATCGGTTGCGGTCCGGTCGGCCTCGCCGTCATCGCCGGTCTCAGGATCGCGGGTGTCCACCCGATCATCGCCGCCGATTTCAGCCCGGCGCGACGGGCACTCGCCGAGAAGATGGGGGCCGACATCGTGGTCGATCCGGCGCAGAACTCGCCCTACAAGCGCTGGGCCGAGGAAGCGACGCCGGAGGGCTTCGATCCGCAGAACCTGATGACTCTGATGGGCCTCGGCCCGCAGATGCGCCCGGGCGTGATCTTCGAATGCGTCGGCGTACCCGGCGTCATTCAGCAGATGCTCGAGGGCGCGCCGCGCAACGCGCGCATCGTCGTCGTCGGCGTCTGCATGGAGCAGGACCGCTTCGAGCCCTTCTTCGCGATCAACAAGGAACTCAACCTGCAATTCGTGCTGGCTTATTCGCCGGACGAATTCTCGCAGTCGCTGCGCCACATCGCGGAAGGCGAGATCGACGTCGCGCCGCTGATCACGGCGGAAGTGGGCGTCGAGGGCGTGAAGCAGGCTTTCGCCGATCTCGCGAGCCCGGAGGTTCACGCCAAGATTCTCGTCGAGCCCTGGCGCTGAGGAGCCTCAGGAGGCGCCGGTTTCCCTGAAGGACGGCCGGGCGCTCAGCGCGTCGAAGACGGCTTCGAGATTGGGCCGTCCGTCGCGCCAGCCGAGATCGCCGTGGCGCAGGTCGAGATAGCCGA
The DNA here is from genome assembly GCF_035511255.1 of Parvibaculum sp. GTDB lineage: Bacteria > Pseudomonadota > Alphaproteobacteria > Parvibaculales > Parvibaculaceae > Parvibaculum. The sequence goes on along the minus strand of NZ_DATKFR010000235.1, from coordinate 8,370 downwards.
GCGCCGCGCCGATCGCGATATGGCCGAGATCGAGCGAGTTGAACGAGGCGCCGGTCTCGGCTTCGAGGAAATCGAGCGAGCGGATGATGGCGTTGCGCCAGCGCTCGACCCAGCCGGGAGACCGTTCGTTCTCGGGTCGCAGGAATTCATAGGCGATGGCCACGGCGGCATCCGAAATCCCGTCGGCCGCCGCCTGTAGTCGCAGCACCCGCCAGCGGTCAGGACCTTCCGCCGGCAGAAGCACCGGTCCGGGCAAGGTTGTGTCGAGATATTCGCAGATCAGCGGGCTGTCGAAGAGCGTCATGCCGTCGTCGAGGACGAGCGCCGGGATCTTGCCGAGCGGATTGGCGGCATGAAGGGCGGGCGGATCCTGCCGCGCGACCACGACTTCCTCCGTCACCAGGTCGCCGGCACCTTTCTCGCGAATGACCACACGGACCTTGCGGACGAAAGGTGAAGTGGGCGACGAATAAAGTTTCATGAGCGATCTCCGGTTTGATGGGGCGAGATTAGCCCGAATCCATGGCGTCCGCATGCACGGTTATGTTGTATAGTCATGGCCGGGTTCGGGAGCAGTACGGGAGGCACCAATGCTGGGCGGCACAACTTTCGTCATCGTCATTCTGTTTCTGGCGATCATCTTCATAGCGAAGTCGGTCAAGGTCGTGCCGCAGGGCTATGTCTATACCGTCGAGCGTTTCGGCCGCTATACGCACAGCCTGACGCCGGGCCTCGGTCTCATCACGCCCTTCATCGATGGGATCGGCTCCAAAGTGAACATGATGGAGCAGGTGCTCGATGTGCCGAGCCAGGAGGTCATCACGCGGGACAATGCCATGGTGACGGTGGACGGCGTCGTCTTCTATCAGGTGCTGGACGCGGCCAAGGCTTCCTACGAGGTCACAAACCTCAAGATCGCGGTGCTGAACCTCACCATGACCAACATCCGTACCGTCATGGGCAGCATGGACATGGACGAGCTTCTCTCGCAGCGCGATGCGATCAACGCGCGGCTGCTCGGCGTCGTCGACGAAGCCACCCATCCCTGGGGCCTCAAGGTCACGCGTATCGAGATCAAGGACATCGCCCCACCGCGCGACATCGTCGATTCGATGGCGCGCCAGATGAAGGCCGAGCGCGACAAGCGCGCCTCTATTCTCGAGGCCGAGGGGCGCCGGCAGGCGGCCATCCTGGCGGCCGAAGGCCAGAAGCAGGCGGCGATCCTCGAAGCCGAAGGGCGCCGCGAAGCCGCCTATCGTGATGCCGAGGCGCGAGAACGCGCCGCCGAAGCCGAAGCGAAGGCGACGCAGGTCGTCAGCGACGCCATTGCCAGCGGAAACGTTCAGGCGCTCAATTATTTCGTCGCGACGAAATATGTCGATGCGTTGAGGGATGTCGCCGCCGCGCCCAATCAGAAACTCGTGCTGATGCCGCTCGAAGCGGCGAGCGTCATCGGTGCCATCGGCGGCATTGGCGAGCTTGCCCGCGACGCTTTCGGCGGCGGGGCGGGAGGAGGCTCCGGCATCCCGCCCAGACCGCGCCCGTCGGGCGCCGTGCCGCCCGTGTCGCGCGGAGACTGATCCATGCCCGACAGCTTGTCGCTCGGTGAATTCGGACTTTGGGCCTGGTGGATCATCGCCGCGGTGCTCGGCATTATCGAGCTGGTCGTACCCGGCATTTTCTTCGTCTGGCTCGCGGCGGCAGCCGCGGTCGTCGGCGCGCTGCTCCTCGTCTTCGACATACCATTGACCGGCCAGGTCGCACTTTTTGCCGTTCTCTCCGTTGCCGCCGTCTGGGCCTCGCGGCGCTATCTCGGCGGCCACCCCATCGCCTCGGACCGCCCGTTGCTCAATCAGCGGGCGCGGACCTATATCGGGCACACCTATGCGCTTGAACAGGCGATCGTCAACGGACGCGGCAAACTCAAGATCGGCGATACGCTCTGGCTCGCCTCGGGACCCGATATGCCGGCCGGCGCAAGCGTCCGCGTTACCGACGAGAATGACGGTGTGCTGATCGTGGAAGCGGTGTAGGCATCGTCAGGCTTCGACCCCTATCGTCCTCTGCGATACCATGTGACGCCGCCGATCAGGATAACCAGCGCGCCGGACGCGAAGAGGATCAGGATACCGCGCAGGTCGAACATCACCAGCGTGTCGAGACCGACCGTCCCCCTGCGCCAGAACGTCCATTCTCCACCGATTTCCCGCGCAAGCGTGGCGTTGCCGGTTTCGAGGACGAGAATGCCGTCGCCCGTTGCAGGATCGACGCGCGCCGTGGTGTTGATCGCCGGGTAATTGTTGCCGTCGTGACCGATCACATAGCTACCGGCCCCGTTGGGCACGTAGAGGGTTTCGCCCAATCCCCAGACCGGCATGCCAAAGAGGAAGGCTTGCGGGCGCCGCATGGCTTCGAGCGTCGTGGGACTCAACACACCGCGGCCTGGCGGAGCGCTATTCGCTCCTGGGAACTGCGCCGCGATAAAGCGGGTCATATCGTCAGCCGACGTATAAAGCGAAGCTGCGGCAAGCGCAGTGAACTTGTAGTGGACCGCCTTCGATCCGTCGGCATTGTAGAAGTCGACCAGATGCGTGGGATCCGGATCGACGAAGGTCGATTGCGTCATCCCGAGAGGCTGAAAGACCAGGCGGCGCATGGCGTCGTTGAAGGTCTCCTGCGTCACCTCTTCGACAAGAAGCTGTAGCAGCAGATAGCCGCCGCCGGAATAGCGCCAGTTTGTCCCCGGCGACGCGCCGACGCGTGTCATGCCGCTTGCGCCCGGAAGCGTGTCGGTTGCGCGCGTTAATTCCTGTTCGATCGGGGGCAAGGCTTGCCCCGGCGGAAATCCGCGAAAGCCCAGGCCGTCGGTCAGGCCCGCCGTGTGGCTGAGCAATCCGCGCACTGTAACGGCGTCATTGTCGAATTCGCTCGGCGGCAAATGCCATCTAGTAAGATATCGCGACACAGGCGCGTCGAGATCGATGCGATGCTGTTCGACCAGAGCCATGACGCCCCAAGCGGTGACCCACTTGCTCATCGAGGCAACCTGAAAGAGCGAATGGCCGTCGACCGGCCGGCCATGCGAGGCGTAAAAAGTTTCAGCAACATGACCGCCATCGAACAATACGATTGCTATGTTGCCTTTCGACTCAGTCGCGTATCGGCCTTCGGCCCAGCGGAGGAAACCCGCGCTATCGCCGTTCGCCGCGGACATTGCGCGCCACCAACCCTCCCGCGCGCCGCCGGCGACGAACGCGGCCCAGATGACGAGCAGGGTAATCGTGACAAGGACGCTCCCGCCCAGTCTCCTCATACGCCGTCCCCCATTGCAGCGTCCCCACGACGGGATGGTACGTGATTTTTCGTCGGAATTGCGATCAGACCAACACTTATCCAGGAAGGCAGGCGGTGCCGCTGAGCGAACCGTGCGTCGCGCGGACGCTCCGGGTTTCGGTGAAGTCGCGGCAGCGATTGCCGTTCTTGTCGCGGTATTCCCGGACCGGCGTGATCTCGCCCGAGGCCTGGTCGGTGGGCGTTCGCCAGCGGACGGTTTCACCGATGGGCACGGTCATCACCTTCGCCATGGCGCGGCGCTGCTCCGAGGCCGGAAAGCCCGACAGCGTCGGGCCGTTCGAACCGCCGACCGCATAGCCGATGGCGAGACCCGTCAGGATGCCGATCTTGGCGCCGCTGCCCGCGCCGGCGATCACCGCGCCCGCGATGGCACCGCCGCCCGGCCCGATGATCCCGGAGCCCCTATCGTCGACGGGAACGTGGATGAGCGGCTCCGGCTTCTTCTCCGTGACAGTCGGCTGCGGCGCGGTCGATTGCGCGCAGGCGCCGAGAAAGAGGAAGGCGCAGAAAGCGGAGGCGGCGCGTTTCACGGTTCGGTCCTTTTCAGGAAGGGCATGATGAAACGGCGCAGCGCCGGGCTCACCGCTGCGATGGCGCCGAGCACCAGCGTCAGGATCGGCAGGTTCGCCGTCGACCCCTTGAAGATGCCGAGAAGGCCCATGCTGAGTTCGTCGATCCGCTTCTCGAAAATATCGAAATCTCGCCGGATTTCGCGCCGCGCATCTTCGACGGCGCGATTGGCGAGCTCCATTTCGAGCCGGGCGGCGCGGCCCTGCTGCTTGTGGCCGGCGAGCAGCAGCGAAATGAGCGCGAGGAGAACGAGGCCCATCCCCGTGATCGCGGCCGACCAGGTGAAGCCGTAGATCTCGGCGAGTGCTAGGAAGACGGCGACCGTCAGCATGATGAGCGCGAGGGCCGCGAAAAGGACCCCGACGGCGATCCAGACCGCGCGGCGGGCGAGGCGCCGCGCTTCGATCTCGGCGCGCAAGAGTTCCGCCTCGGCGAGGCGGCGCATGTTGGGTGTGGGATCGAGCATGGGATCGCTCCTATCGCGTGAAGACGCGGCCGAGAAGGAAACCGATACCGAAGGCGATGAGCGCGCTCGGCACCGGATTTTCGCCGATCTGCTTCTGGAGGTCCGACAGGCCCTCCTGAAAGCGCTCGCCGATCTCCTCCGCCGCCTCGCGCGCGCCGTGAACCTCGGCGCCGGTATCCTCGGCGATGGCGGTCCTGGCCTCCTCGAGCGCCTTGGTCAGGCGTTCGACTTCGGCCTGGAGCTCGGCGATCTCGGCCGTGGTCGCATTCTTCTCTGCCATGTGTCTCGCTCCCTCGCTGGACAATGACTATACGCCCAAAGTTTAGCTTGGCTCCATGGCGGCGCAAGGACGGTGACGCCGCAGGGGAGGGGCGTTCAGAGATAGGGCGAGGCGAGGCGGACGGCCGCGTCGCGGAGTTTCTCAGGGAACGGACGCCCGGCTATGTCGGCGAGGGTCACGGGCCTGGCCGTCGCGATCTTGGCGTCGATGATGCGGTCGAGCCGCTGGGCGAAGGAACTGCCGTAGCATTCGAGGTTGAGCTCGAAATTGAGACGGAGGCTCCGGCCGTCCCAATTGGCGGAGCCGACCGTCGACCAGATGCCGTCGACCGTCATCAGCTTGGAATGCTCGAAATGGCCTTCGGTCTTCCACACGCGGCAGCCGGCCTCGATGAACCACAGGAGCGACGGGGTCGCCGCCCAGTCGACGAAGAAGAGATTGTTGGTTTCCGGCAGGATGATGTCGACATCGACGCCGCGCATGGCGGCGAGCGACAAATTGGTGGCGAGCGTCGTGTCCGGCAGGAAATAGGGCGTCACGACGCGGATGCTCTGACGCGCTTCCGAAAGCGCGCCGAGCAGCGTCCAGCGGATCGGATTGAGGCCGAGATCGGGGCCGGCGGGCAGAGCGCGGGCGACGAGATCGCCCTTGTGGGCGAGCGGCGGAAACCAGTCGGGCCCACTCAGGATTTCGCCGGTGGTGAACTCCCACTCATGCGCGAAGGTCCGCATGAGCTGCGCGACCACGGGGCCTTCGACCTTGAAGTGATAATCGAGGATCGGCTTGTCGGGATTCTGGCCGACGAGATTGCCAACGGCGATGTTCATGCCGCCCGTGAAGCCGTGCTCGCCGTCCACCACCAGGATCTTCTGGTGGTTGCGCATATTGAGATAGGGCATCTGCCAGGGCATGAACGAATGCAGGAAGCGCGCATAATTGATGCCGCGCTCCCGAAGCAGCGGAATCAGCGATGGCTGTGAATACCAGGAGCCGACGCCGTCGATGAGAAGACGCACACGCACACCGCGCCCGACCGCGCGCGTCAGCGCCTCGACGAAGAGAAGGCCTGCCTTGTCGTTGTTGAAGATGTAGGTCGAGAGGGCGATGGAACGCGCGGCGCGGTCGATCGCCTCGATCATGGCGGGATAGGCCTCGTCGCCATTGGTGAGGACGTCGACCATGTTGCCAGGCTCGAAACTCTCCGCCAGCACCTTCTGGCCGAAGCGCGCGAAGCTTTCGAGCTCCTTGCGTTGTTCCTCCTGTTCGGCGGGAAGGGAGCCGCGCGCGACGGGAACGGGCGCGGGCAGCGCCTTGCCGCGGCGGACGCCGCGCAGCTCGCGGGCGCGGCGCTGGATGCGGTTGACGCCGAAAAGGAGATAGACGAGCCAGCCCAGAAAAGGCACGAAGAGGATAAAGCCGACCCAGCCCGCCGCCGAGCGGACGTCGCTCTTGGTCAGCATGGCATGCGCCGCCGTTCCCGCCATGGCCGTGAACTGGATGGTAGCCGCGAGCGCCGGCCATATGTCGATTATGAACTGCATGGGCCCCGAAGCTTAGAGGAAGGCGGCGATCCGTCCACCCTTCACTTTGATGCGGCTGTCAGAAGCGAACGGTTGCACCGGCGGAAAGAGCGCGGCCGTCGCCGGGGAAATAGCGCGCGGCGGTGCGGAAATAGTCCGCCCGGTCGGCATAACGCTTGTCGAAGACGTTTTCGAGCTTGCCGAAGATGGAGAGGTTCTCGGTCAGCCTGTAGTCGGTGCGCAGATTGAAGAGATCGTGGCCGGGATAGCGCTGGGTATTGGCGGCGTCCATCCAGTATTCGCCCATATGCACCCATTCGATCTCCGCTCGTCCGCGATCGCCATGGAACCCGTAGCCAAGGCGCACATTGGCGACGATACGCGGCGCCGTGTCGATGTCGTTGCCGGGCAGGATCGTCTCGGTCGTGAAGCCCGTGATGATGTCGGTGAAATCATAGGTGTGATGGGCATAGGTCGCCGAGGCGGCGAGATCGAAATTCCAGGCGAGCGGCGTCGTGAGTTCGGCTTCGACGCCGACATGCTTCGTCTTGCCGTCGGTGATGTTGTCGCCGTTCGAGTCCCGGAAAGCGAAATTGCGTTTCTTCATGAAATAGGTGGAGAGTTCGTAACGCGCCTTGCCGATCGCGCCGCGTGCGCCCACTTCGATACTGTCCAGAATCTCGGATTCGATAATGCTCGGGTCCTGGCCGGTTTGCAGGCGGTAGAGATCGGCGGTCTGCGGCGCGCGGGCGGCACGGGCGAGATTGACGAAGCCGATCAGTTCCTCGCTGAAGACATGAGTGAGGCCGAGCTTCGGCGTCAGATTTGAAAAGTCGTCGGTGCGATCGGCGGGCCGCAGGAAGCGTCCGGCGACGCCGTCGGCCGTATTGTTGGTGTAGTCGTAGCGCGTCAGCTCCCAGCGAAGCCCGGCGGTAAGCTGGGTTGCGTCGTCCAGCCTCCAGACGGTGTGGAGATAGGGCGCGACGACGAGCGACTTCACGTCGTAATCGTAATGCGTGCCTCGCACATAGGTCCCGAGAGTCGTGGGCGCCGTCTGGATTTCGCTCAGATATCCGTCCGTATACTCGGTATCGACGCCGAATATGATCTTGTGTCCGCCGGAAAGCCGCGTCTCGAGGCTGGTCAGGAGGCCGCCCGACCAGTGGCCGTTCTCCTCGACCGGCGTGCCCGGCTGGAAGTGCATCAGGAAGTTCATACCGTTCTTGCGCATATAGGGCGTGAGCGCGAGCGTCTGACTGTCGCTGAGGTCGCGTTCGATGCGCGCGGTGGCGCGTACGGCCCAGGCGTCGCGATAGGCGTCCGGATTGACGTTCCCCTCGTAAATCGCGGGATCGGTATAACTCGTGGCGTAGCCCGCCGTTTCCTGATTGAGGTTGACGGCGGTGAGTGTCGAGCGCACCCGCGTGCCGGGCGCGGTGTAGTCGTAGCGGAACTGGCCCTTCTCCTGGCTGTAGCCGGAGGCGTCGCGGAAGCCGCCATCCTCCTTCAGCACGAAGCTGCCGCGGAAACCGTGGCGGGCGGCGCCGTCGGTGACGGTCGTGCTGGCCGTGCCGTCGAGTTCGCGCACGCCATGCGAGCCGACAAGGCCGGTGAGCGCGCCTTCGGGCATCGCCGAGGGCGCGCGGCTCAGAACGTTGACGAGGCCGTGCTCGGCGTTGGAGCCGTAAAGCGCACTGCCGGGCCCGCGCACCACTTCGATGGCGCCTGCCTCCTCGGTCAGCGCGTCCATCAGCTCGTTGACATTGGCAAAGCCGGCGGCGCGCATCGGCACGCCGTCCTCGAGATAGAGGAAGGAGCCTGCCCCGGCCGTGCCGGTGAGCACGGGCGAGCGGATGGCGGTCAGATGCTCGACGCCGCTTCCCTGCTCGATGTCGACGCCGGGGAGGCGGTTCAGAAGCTCGGCTGGCTGCTCCGCCTTCACAAAGCGAATTTCGTCGCCGGAGATTTTTGAGATATTGCCGGGATGCGTGGCGCGGGCCTCGCCATAACCGGTCGCGGTGACGACGATCTCGTCGATGGGGAGCGCGGGCTTCTCGGCCGCCGCCGCACCCGTGGCGATCGCGACCGCGAACCCGGATAGCCATAACCCATCGTGAAACCGCGCCATTAGTTCCCCCCTCTGAGCCAATTCCCGCTTTTCCCATGCGGTCTTTGCCGCC
>NZ_DATKFR010000234.1:0-25398 GCF_035511255.1 Parvibaculum sp. | reverse complement strand
GTGGCGGAGAGGGAGGGATTCGAACCCCCGATGGAGTTGCCCCCATGCCGCATTTCGAGTGCGGTGCTTTCAACCACTCAGCCACCTCTCCGCGAGGTATGGGGCCAGGGGCGCGGCGCGCCCGGCTGCCATGTGGAAGCGGCGCGGAATGTAGACCGAGCCCTTGCGCCCGCACAAGGGCTTGATCGGCCTTGAGGACCTCCTTTTTGCGCCGCACCCCGGGCTGGCCGCTTCCAGCCCAAGCAAGCCCCCAAGCAATCCGTCGAGCAAGATCGCCGATCCTGCTAGACTGCGCCCCATGAGCGAGACACGCGCCCACGCAAAAACCGGCAAGTTCGGCCGCCGCAGGATCATCGACCGGCTGAAGGCGCGCGTCGTCGCGGCCTGGGCGGTTCATGCCTTTACGGCCTCAGGCGCCGTCATGGGCCTTCTGGCGATCTCGGCCCTGATCGCCGGCGATCTCCGGATGGTCCTGCTCTGGCTCGGAGCGGCCCTTGTCATCGACGGTTTCGACGGGCCGATGGCGCGCAAGGTCCGCGTCACCGAGTTCGCCCCCCGTTTCGACGGTGTGATCCTCGACCACATCATCGATTACCTCAATTACACGGTCATTCCGGCGCTGGTCGTCTACCGCTTCGGTCTCGTGCCGACGGGCTTTGCGATCCCGGCCGCCGCCTACATCATGACGACCTCTCTTTATTGCTTCGGCAACAAGGACATGAAGACTTCCGACAATTATTTCTCGGGCTTTCCGGCGGTCTGGAACCTCGTGATCCTTTATTTTTACCTGACCTCCAGCGGCCACTGGACCAATCTCGCGGTCATCGTCGCGCTGGGGGCGCTGACCTTCGTACCGCTGAAATTCATCCATCCGTTCCGGGTGACCGCGTGGCGTTCCCTGACGCTGGTCGTGACGGGCGCCTGGGGCGTCCTGACGGTCGTTCTGGTGCTGGGGAGCGGGCCGAACCTTCGTCCCGCCGAGGCGAGCCCCTGGGCCTATTGGGCGTTCCTGGCGGCCTCCCTCTATTTCCTGGGGCTCTGCCTCTGGCGCTCTTTCAGGCCGCCCCTGGCCGACTGATCGGCCGGGGAAGCCGCAAGGCCCGGAAGTGGCGGGATTTCAAGGCTTTCGCGCCTTGACAGGCCCTCTTCCCCCTGTATATTGCGCGCCAATCCGGCCCGTACCGTGGTTTCCGCGGTGCGCATGGCCTTATTTCGTTACATGGTGGTTTCCAAATGTTCGCAGTCATCCGGACCGGCGGCAAGCAATACAAGGTCGCGAAAGACGAGCTGCTCGAAGTCGAGCGCGTCGACGCGAAGGCCGGCGACAAGATCGAGCTTCCGGTTCTGATGATCGGCGGCGAAGGCGCGACGAAGATCGGTGCGCCCCTCGTCGAAGGTGCGAGCGTGAAGGCCGAGATCGTCGAAATGACGCGCGGCCCCAAGCTGACGGTCTTCAAGAAGAAGCGTCGCCAGAATTATCGCCGCAAGAACGGCCATCGCCAGGATCTGATGCTGGTGAAGATCGTCGAGATCGCAGGCTGAAGCGGACGAAGGAGTAGAGACTATGGCTCATAAGAAAGCAGGCGGCTCATCCCGCAACGGTCGCGACAGCGCCGGACGCCGTCTCGGCGTCAAGAAGTTCGGTGGCGAAGCCGTCATCTCCGGCAACATCATCATCCGCCAGCGCGGCACGAAGGTGCATCCGGGCGCCAATGTCGGCATGGGCACGGACCACACGATCTTCGCGACGACCGAAGGCGTCGTGTCGTTCCGCGCCCGCAAAAACGGCCGCACCTACGTATCGGTGATGCCGGCCGGCGCAGCGGCGCAGGCGGCTGCCAAGGCGGCGGATTGACGAACGCGAGGCCCCGCCACCTCGCAAGGTGGCGACCATCGGAATCGAGAGGGAGATGGACCGCCATCTCCCTTTTTTAATGCCTCTCGGGGTCATGGAGTCCCCGATGAAGGATGTACTCAAGACGGACCGGCTGGTCCTGCGGCATTTCACTCACGACGACGCACCGCGCGTGCAGGCGCTCGTCGGCAACTGGAAAGTGGCGCGCATGCTGGCCCGCGTCCCCTACCCCTACAGAGACGGCATGGCCGACGCGTGGATCGCGACCCATGACGCGCGCCGCGCCTCGGGTGAAGGCTATGCCTATGCGATCGCCGCGGATGGCGAGCTGGTCGGCACGATCGGCCTCGACCGGGATGGTGACGCCTACGAGCTTGGCTACTGGATCGGCGAACCGCACTGGAGCAAGGGCATCGCGACCGAGGCGGGCCGCGCACTTGCCGCCCATGCGTTCGACCGCATGCCGGTGCCGAAGCTGACGGCGGGCCATCTGGCCGAGAACCACGCCTCCGGCCGCGTTCTGACGAAGCTCGGCTTCCGCTATATTGCGGAAGCCGAGATCTGGTCCGAGGCCCGGCGGGAAAAACTGCGCGGGTTGAAGATGGAATTGTCGCGATCCCGGGCGGGCGCGAAACTGCTTCCTGCAAGCGAGATGGCACGATGAAATTTCTCGACGAGGCGAAGGTCTATGTCCGCGCGGGCGACGGCGGCGCCGGCGCGGTCAGCTTTCGCCGTGAGAAATTCATCGAATTCGGCGGACCCGACGGCGGCGATGGCGGCAAGGGCGGCGACGTCGTCATCGAATGCGTCGAGGGCCTCAACACGCTGATCGACTATCGCTACCAGCAGCACTTCAAGGCCAAGACCGGCATGCACGGCATGGGGCGCAACCGCCACGGCTATAACGGCGCCGACGCGGTGCTGAAAGTGCCGGTCGGTACGCAGGTCTTCGACGAGGACGGCGAGACCATGCTCGCCGACATGACGGAAGCCGGCCAGCGCGTCGTCCTCCTGAAGGGCGGCAATGGCGGCTTCGGCAATGCCTATTTCAAGAGTTCGACCAACCGCGCGCCGCGGCGCGCCAATCCCGGCCAGGTGGGCGAGGAAATGTGGGTCTGGCTCCGGTTGAAGCTGATCGCCGATGCAGGCCTCGTCGGCTTGCCCAACGCAGGCAAGAGTACGTTTCTCGCCAAGGTGAGCGCGGCGAAACCGAAAATCGCCGACTATCCCTTCACCACGCTGACGCCGGGCCTCGGCGTGGTCAGGATCGACGGGCGCACCTTCGTGCTCGCCGACATACCGGGCCTCATCGAAGGTGCGAGCGAAGGCGCCGGCCTCGGCGACCGCTTCCTCGGCCATGTCGAGCGCTGCCGCGTTCTCATCCATCTGGTCGACGGCACGCAGGACGACGTCGTGGAGGCCTATCACGTCATTCGCGGCGAACTCGAAGCCTATGGCGCCGGCCTCGACGAGAAGCCTGAAATTCTCTGCCTCAACAAATGCGACGCGCTCTCGCCCGACGAGCGCGAGGAAAAACGCAAGGCGCTCGTCAAGGCAAGCCGCCGCAAGAAAGTGCATGTGATTTCGGGGGTGTCGGGCGAAGGTGTCGACGCGGTGCTGCATCTCGTCGCGGACGAGGTCGCCGCCGCCAATGCCGAGGAAAAGGCGGCAGAGGCGCCGGACGAGGAAGAAGGATGGCGCCCATGACGAAGCAGGCCATGAAATGATCGCGCGTCTCAGCAATGCTCAGCGCATCGTCGTCAAGATCGGCTCGGCGCTTCTGACCGACAAGGAGACGGGCAAGCTCAATCGCGCATGGCTTCAGGCTTTCGTCGAGGACGTCGCGACGATGCGCGCGCGCGGGCAGGACATGCTGATCGTCTCGTCGGGCGCGATCGCGCTCGGTCGCCGCGCGCTCGGACTTCCTTCGGGCAAGCTGAAGCTCGAGGAAAGTCAGGCCGCCGCCGCCGTCGGCCAGATCGGCCTTGCCCATGCCTTTCAGGAAATCCTCAGCGCCTATGGCCGCAACTGCGCGCAGATCCTGCTGACGCTCGACGACACCGAGGAGCGCCGCCGTTACCTCAACGCCCGCTCGACGTTGAACACGCTGCTCCGCTTCGGCGCCGTGCCCGTCATCAACGAGAACGACACGGTGGCGACGAGCGAAATCCGCTACGGCGACAATGACCGCCTCGCCGCCCGCGTCGCCAGCATGATCTCGGCCGATTGCCTGGTGCTGCTATCGGATGTCGACGGGCTCTACACCGCGCCGCCGTCCGAACCCGGCGCGACGCATATTCCCGAAATCGCCGACATCACGCCCGAAATCATGGGCATGGCGGGCGACGCGGCGAGCGAGATGAGCCGTGGCGGCATGAAGACGAAAGTGGCGGCCGCCCGCATCGCGACCGATGGGGGCTGCAACATGGCAATCGCCAACGGCCGGACCCTGCATCCGCTGCGCGCGCTGGAGGAAGGCGCCCGCTGCACATGGTTCACCGCGCGCACGACGCCGGTCGCCTCACGCAAGCGCTGGATTTCGGGCAGCCTGAAGACCATGGGCACGATCACCGTCGATGCAGGCGCCGTCAACGCGCTCCGACAGGGGCGAAGCCTGCTGCCCGCCGGCATCACCGCCGTCGAAGGCCGTTTCGAGCGCGGCGATGCGGTAAGTGTCGCCGACGAACAGGGCGTCGAGATTGCGCGCGGTCTCTCGGCCTATTCGAGCGAGGACGCCCGGCTCATCAAGGGCCATAACAGCGGCGAGATCGAGGAATTGCTCGGCTTTGCCGGACGCGCGGAAATGATCCACCGCGACGACCTCGTCATGACGAAGGCCTGAGGGTCAGCCCGCGCCTAAAAAGTGCCGGGCCGCAGCTTGAAGATATCGGGCGATTTCGGATCGGCGACATAGGCAAGCCGTAGCATGACGAGCTTCTTCGCCGGTGCATCGGCCTTCCCCGCGTCCGCCTTCGCCTTGATTTCGGCGGCGCGGAAGAGGAGCTGCACAGAGCGGCCCTTCGCATCGGCCCCCTCGAAAGCGACGAGACCGCCATTCGACAACTTGCGGGGCCTCTCGCGCACCGGAAGCGCCAGCGAAGCAAAATAGCTCTGCAGCAACATCGAAATGCGTCCCATGTCCGCCGCCGTCGCCGCAGGCGTCACCGGCGTTCCCCAAAGAACATTGACCTGGATGAGGCGCTTCGACTGATAGCCGAGGACATAGCCGATCTCCGCCTCGCCCGAACCCGGAAAGAGATCGTTCACCCGCACGGCGAGGACCCGCGTCTTCTCCTTCGCATTGTCGAGGACGCGCACATCCGCGCCGCGCTTGCCGAAGTCGCCGGCGATGGCGGAGAGCACTTCGGCCTCGTCGGCGCCGAAATGCGCGGACCTGAAACCTTCGATCGCATTGGACGGCGCCGCCGCGGTCCCCGGCACCCTCGCGTCGATCCAGCCCATGAGAAACGCAAGACCGACAGCGATACCGAGCGCAAGCACAACCAGCGCACTGCGCTTCAACCAGAGGATGTCTCCCGGGGCGAGCCGCATGCGCGCCGCCCTGCTGTCCATGCTTGTCATATTCTCGTTTCTCCGGTTACGGGTGTTCGCATCGAGACATCGAGCGCGGTCTGAACGGCATCGAGCACGCTCGTCCAGTCGCCTCTGCCCGGCTGGCGGAAAAGTCTCATGGAGCGGTAAAGTGGCGTCGTCTCGCCGGCAAGGCCCCACCGCCAGTCGGGAACACGGGACAGCAGCGTCCAGACCGGCGTCCCGAGAGCGCCCGCAAGATGCGCGATCGACGTATCGACGCTGATGACGAGGTCGAGCGCGGAAATTGCTGCCGCCGTCTCGCTCATCGTGGCGACGGACTCCGAGAGATCGATCGCTCGGTCCTTCAGTGCCTCGAACTGCGCCGCAGCGGGTCCGATCTGAAGGCTGAAGAAAGTGCAACCCGGCGCGTCGACAAGCCGGCGCAGATCTTCCGCGCGTATCGACCGTGCATGGTCGTTCTGGTGAGCGCGATTACCGGCCCAGACGAGACCGATCTTGCGACCGGCAAAAGGCGCCAGCCTTTCGCGCCATGCCGCCGCGCGTTCCGCATTCGCGGCAAGATAGGGTTCGCCGGTTTCCTCGGCCCTGATGATGAACGGCAGGCTCATCATCGCGGCGTGATAATCCGCGGCGACTGCCTCGGACTGGTGCACCAGAACCTCGACTTCGGGAAAATTCTCTTCGACGAGCCGCCGCAGATTGCGCTGGACGAGAAGCGTGACACCTGCCGGCTTGGTCCCGAGCCGCCGCAGATAGCGCAGCGCATGCAGCGTGTCGCCCAACCCCTGTTCGGCGTGGAGAAGAAGGCGTTTGCCCTCGAGCGGCTCTCCGCGCCACACGGCACCGGGGAGACCTCTGGGCCGGGCGCGCGGCAAGGCAAGCCGCCACTCGTATTCGCGGCGCGCTTCCGCAGTCTTGCCGGTGAGAAATTTGACCGTGGCGAGAACGAGATGTGCATGCGCATCGCGCGGATTGACCTCGATCGCCTGAAGAAGCCTTCCCTCCGCCTCGACGAATTTTTGCTCTTCGCGAAAACAGAGCGCGTCGTTGACCATGGCCTCGCCATAGCCGGGCATCAAGGCGATGGCGCGGGCATAGGCGGCATGGCCTTCCTCGTCGCGGCCGAGCCGGACGAGCGCGTTGCCGAGATTGTTCCAGCCCGGCGCAAAGCGCGGGTCGATGTCGAGAGCCCGTCGATAGGCATGCTCGGCCTCCGCATAGGCCCGCCGCTCATATTCGAGAATGCCGAGATTGTTCCACGCCTGCGCGTTACGCGGATCCAGTGCTACGGCGCGCCGCCCGGCGGCAAGCCCGCGTTCGATGAACCCGCGTCGGCGGAGCATCTCGGCGAGATTGCCGTGAAAGGCCGCCGTTCGCGGAGAGAGCGCGATGGCACGCTCGACATAGGCTATTGCCTTGTCGAGCTTGCGCTGTCTGAACGCGATCACACCAAGCAGGTGAAAAGCGTCCGGGTTACGATTGCGGGCCCGCGCCACCTGCATGGCGAGCTCCTCCGCCTCGTGCAGCGCACCGCTCTCCAGGTGCTGCCGCGCGAGGCGGAGGACGTCGACGATCGGCATCAACCGCTGGACGGTCGCGCGCCCCGGCGCCGTCGTCTCCGCCGTCACGCTCTTCATAGACCCGCCCCTTCGCTCGTGACCTCAGAACTTCAGACGCAGACGGACGGACGCCGTGCTGTCGCTGTAGTCGCTGCTGTACTGGCCGTTGTACTGGACCGAACCGTCGATCTCTTCGGTGAGCTGCACGCCGAGCGAGGCACCGACGATGGCCGAGTCGCGGGCCGCTTCCTGGCCCGTGATCAGGAAGTTGCTCCCCGGCGTACCGGCAAGCGCCGCATTCGTCGTCGGCTGTGTATCGGCATACTCATGCTTCCAGCCGAGTTCGACCGTCGGCACGTAGCGGGTGCCGCCCTCCGTCGTGAAGGCATAGGAGAGGCGCGCACCGAGGACGGATTCGACCGAGTCGCCGCTTCTGGAGTCATAGGTGAGGTTCCAGATGCCAGCGCCCGTTTCCGTCACGCTGTCGGCGTCGGTGTGCGTGTAGTTGATGCCGACGAAGGGTGTGACCTTCGTGTTGGCCGCGACGTCGAAGCCATACCCGGTCTCGATGCTGACGGCGTAGGACGAACCATCATAGTCGCTGTTCGCCGTGTAGTTGCTGCCAAGCACATCGAGGAAGCGGTTCAGGTTGTAGGACTGCTTCGAGTAGCCGGCCAGCATGTCGACATAGGCCGGTCCGAAGCTGTAGTCGCCGTAAGCCGTGAGGCTCCACGAGGTGATGTCGCCATCGCCCGTGCCACGGAAGTCCATATTGGTCTTCTGATACCCGCCGGCGAGGCCGAGCAGGAAGTTGTCGCTGAGCTTGTAGTCGACGCCGGCGACGACGCCGCCCGCATCCGAGGTGAAGCCCGGACGATAGCCGTCGCGCTTGAGCGAGGCCCAGTCACCGAAGGCACGCGCCCAGGCCGACCAGTTTCCGGAAATCGCCGGCCCGCCGACACCCGCAACCGGGGCATCGCTCATGGTCGTCACCTGGTTGTCGGCGACCATGATGCCGAGCGAGTTCATGCCGAGCGAAGCCTGCTGGGTGCCGCGCATACCGCTGAGCTGGGTCTGGATCACGTGCAGGAGGTCGCCGAGCTGACCGTCGGTCGCCGTCTGGAGATCGGCGAGCTGCTGACCGGCAATCTGGTTCATCGCCTTTTCGTATTCATCGGGCGAGAGACCGATCAGACCGACCAGCGCCTGGCCGAGTTCGGAGTCGAGCGAAATATTCTTGAAGACGCCGTCCAGCGCATGACCGAGACGCTGTGCATCGTCGACGAGATTGTTCAGGTCGCCGAAGGACACCTTGGTGACGACGAGATCGACGCCGTCATCGCCGTAAAGGGCTGTGACCTTCTGCAGGATCGAATTGGACGTGACCGTACCGAAGGTGCTGTCGTTGTCGTCCCAATTGATGATGCGGTAGGTCTGCGTCGTCGGGTTCTGGACGTCGAGGAAGACCGCCTTGACCGTGCCGCCGCCGAGATCGGCTGTGGTGGTGTTGATGACCGCATTCGAGCCGTCCGAAGCGAGGTCGTAGGAGAGCGTGCCGGTCGAGGCGAGCGTCAGATCGTTCACATTGACGCTGGCACCCGTCGAAAGCGACAGCGTCGCGTTCGAACCCACATAGAGACGGTTGGTGTTATTGATCGAGCCCGTCAGGCGCAGGGAGACGGCATCGGTCCAATCGCTGTTCAGATTGACGGCGTCGAGACCATCGATCGTATCGGCATAGGTGAAGGCGTTGTCTTCACCCGCGAAGATGTCGAGCACGTCGTCGCCGTCTTCGCCGTAGGTGCCGGAGATGTCGCCCTGGATCGTGCCGCCGCTCCATTCGATATGATCGGAGTTGAGATTGGCGAGCAGGATCTTGCCGACGATACGCCCGTCGAGTTGCTCGATCGTGAGTCCCTGACCTGCATCCGTGGCGTCGATCGCGATGGCCCCGCTCGGCGCGTAGGTAAACAGGTTCACACCGGTGGAATGGGTGTAGGCGAGAATGTCACCCGTGTTTTCGATGACATTGAGCGAGCCGCCGGACAGGCGAATGGCCGTCGCGCTGGTTTCATCGCCCGTGGCGTCCGCCTCGATGGTTCCGGAATTGAAGAGCGAACCGGAATAGCTGGTGGAACCGCTGATATCGATGCCAACCGCGGACGCATAGTCGTCGCCTTCGGCCGTGGCCGAAATTATTCCGTCATTGGTGATATTGCCGTCGAGATAGACGTCGCTGAGGCGCAACGCGGTTGCATAGGCGCTGCCACCGTAACCGACCTCGCCGTTTTCGGTGGTCGTGGCCGTCGCCTGCGCGGAAATGACGCCGTCCTCGGTGTTCGTGATCTCGTCGACATAGGTGCCGCAGAGAATGTCGAGACCGATGGCCTCGGCGCTCGCATCGGCGTAGCCGTCGGTGGAGAGGGTCGGGTTGAGGAAATCGCTGGTCGCCGACGTGCTGATGGACGCTTGCGCGACAGCCAGGGACGAAATCGTTCCCGAGTTGTAGACCTCGACGCCGTCTTCGCTATCGCCGCGGAGCGACACGGCGGTCGCACCCGCCCCTGCGTGGGCTTGCGCACCCGCATGAGCTTCTTTTCCGACGGCGCTGGCATCCGCATTGGAGACGGTGTAGGCGCCGGCGAAAATCGTTCCGCTATTCTGCAGATCGCCTTCGAAATCGGCACCCGTCGCATAGGCCTCGGCATAGTCCTCGGCATAAGCGTCAGAAACACCACTTGCGGATGTCGTCGTGGCGCGCGCCGTTTGGTCGCCCATCGACAGAGCGCCCGCGATGATCAGGCCATCGTTCACGAGACCGCCGCTATAGGAACTCGAGCTGACGAAGCCCGACGCGCTGGCGTATTCCTCGTAATCCACATAGGCATCGGCGCTGCTCCGGCCATCCGCGTCGGCGTCGTTGCTCGCGACGGAGCCGGCAAGGCCGATAATGACGCCATCCTCGCCGTTATAAACGGTGCTGCCGTAATACTGCGAGATGGCGAGACCCGTGCCGTAGGCGTCGACCGAAGGCGTGTATACGTACCCGATACGGGCGGTCGCCTCCTTTGCATCGGCATGCGCGGTGCTGTCGGTATAAGCACCGGCGGCACCGACGATCACGCCGTCATTGTAGACGTCGCCATCGATCGACGAGTTGATGATGTTGAAGCCCACGGCGTCCGCCTCGGCACTGTTTCCGGCCACGGCCAAGGCACTTTCGTCGCCTTCGGCTTCCGCCGTGCCGCCGCTGATCGCAAGGGCGCCGGCCAGGACCATGCCGTCATTCCAGACGTCGTCATTCATGTAGACGTCGTCCAGCGTCACGCCGGCTGCGGAGGCCTGCGCAAAATTGGGATAGACATCATCCTGGGAGAAGTCGAAGCCGTCCTCGGTGTTCGGAACGCCGGAGATCGCCATGGCGATGCCGTCGTCCGAATAGGCGTCGGCGTCGGCGGAGAGATTGGTGTAGGCGACGGCCGCCACGGTCCCGGTATTCTCAAAAGCGGCGTAATAGCCGTATCCCTCTTCGGAGTCGGCATAGGCGCTGACATCCTGGAGGCGGATGCCATAGGCTTCCGTTCCAAGCTGCCCGCCGGCCAGAGCCGCGGACATGGTCTCGTCGCCGTCATCTACGTCCGATTGCGCCGACAGATTCGCCTCGGCGCTTGCCTGTGCATAGACGGAGCCGTCATTGAGAACGCTGCCGAGCAGGCTGACGTCGTTGAGTTCGATACCCGTGGCCTGAACGGGCGCGCCATCTTCGGAATAGTCGTAGTAGCCGATATTGCCGACATAGGAACCGGCGGCCGCACTGCCGTCGTCGGCATTGGCGCTGATCGTCTGATTGATCGTGGAACTGGCCCGGGCCGCGACACTGGCGTCGTTGACGAAATATCCGCGCGGATAGAACCCTGCATCCGTGACGTCATAGGAGCCGACATCGACATTCTCGACGTCGATGCCATAGGCCTGCGCATAAGTCTGCGACAGGCCCCAGCTCAACCCCTCGCCGGTTCCATAGGCCGTGGCCGTGGCCGTCGAATCGACGTTCGAGATCGCATCGACCGAGATGGCGCCGAAATTGAGGATATTGCCGCCGATATCGCCTTCTTCGGAACCGACGTAAAGACCCGTCGCCTCCGACGAGACCGAGACGTCCTCGCCATACTCTCCGAAGAAGTTGCCGGCAAGCGCCGCCGCGTCGCCTTCGCCGAGATCGGCGGTCGCCGTCGCGGTCTGCTCCGCCTTGGCAACCGCCCTGACGTTGATCTCGCCGTCGTTATAAACGCTGTCCTGGATTTCATCTTCCACGACGGAGACGCCGTAGGCCTCTGCGCGAACAGTGTTGCCCGCATAGGCTTCGAGATCGTCGAGGCCCGTCGCGGTCGCTGTCGACTCGCCGACTGACACTGCCTTGGCAGTGACGGTGCCTTCGTTGATGAAGCTGCCGGCCAGAGTGCGCCCGCTCAGATAGGAGCCATATGCCTCGGCATAAATCTGGTCGCTATCCGCGCCTGCTGTCAGGCTTTCGTCGCTCGAAACCGTCGCGGTCTGCTTGCCCTTGGCGATCGCAACCGCCTCGAGCTCACCCGTGTTCTCGAAATCGCCGGCGATCGACCCGATCTCGATATCGAGGGCCGCGGCGCTCGAGTAGGCATTTCCTGTTGCATAGGCGTCGGAATACTCGCCGCCGACCGTCGTCGCTGTCGTTTCGGATTTGGCGATCGATACCGCGCTCACGATGTCGGCGGAATTGTCGAAGCCGCCGCCGAGCGAGTCGACGTCGAAGGAAATGCCTTCGGCATAGGAGGAGACGCTGTCGGCATAGGCGCTGGAATAAGCCTCGCCATTGCTGTTGGCCGTGGCCGACAGATCGACCGAGGCCTTGCTCTTCACATTGATGTCGCCGGAATTCTCGAAGTTACCGGAGACGAGCAGCGCATCGGTATAGATGCCGTAGGACGTAGCTTGCGTATAGTCGTTTTCAGCATAGGCTTCGGCATAGTCGTAGCCGGTGGCCAGAGCCGTGGATTCGGTTTTTGCGGTTGCGTCCGCACTGATGTCGTTCTCGTTGGTGATGTCGCCATCGACATGCAGCACATCGACGAGAAGACCCGTCGCGCTGGCGCTGGCGATGCTTCCCTCATAATCGTCGCAATAATAGTTGTCGTACTCGCCATTCCAGCCGGCAGCCGCCCAGGCGTCGTCATCCTCCGAATAGGCCGTCGCGTTGCTCTGCGTCTTGGCCGTCGACGAGGCGGTGATTTCCGCGTCGTTATAGACGTCGCCGACATAGGCGGACGTGCCGCTCAGCCTGACGCCATAGCTGGTGGAATAGGCCTCGTCATAAGCATAGGCGTCGGCGTCGTCGTAATAGGTCGATGTGGCGCTGGCGCTCGAGT
Source organism: Parvibaculum sp. (assembly GCF_035511255.1). Classification (GTDB taxonomy): domain Bacteria; phylum Pseudomonadota; class Alphaproteobacteria; order Parvibaculales; family Parvibaculaceae; genus Parvibaculum. Next base: position 13,024 of record NZ_DATKFR010000234.1, on the reverse strand, counting down.
CGCTTTCCGCCGTCGCCGTCGCGTCGATCGTGCCGTAGAGGTCCACATAGCTGGCAATGACCGGACCGTCATGCCCCGAAATGATGGGATTGTCGTTCTGGACGTCGATACCGGCGGCATAGGCGGTCGAATAACCCTGCGCATAGGCGTCGGCGCCGTCCTCCGAATTGTCCGTCGCCGACTGGTCGACCTCCGACGTCGCCTCAGCGGCGATCGAACCGCCATTGTAGATGGAGCCGTTATTCACGGTTCCATGGAGCTGAATGCCAGTCGCGGAGGCAGCCGCATCATAGGTCGCACTGTCGCTGCCGCTGCCGCCTTGCTCATCGGTCGCCGTCGCGATGATCTGGCCGTAGTCTTCGCCGTCGTCCGAGTACTGGTTCGCGATGCCATTGATGTAGGAGTTGTACACCCTGATGCCGATGGCATCGCCGTCTTCGCCGTTCTCGACGTCGATCACGCCGGTGGGGGAATTGGTGACATGGCCGTAGACGGTCGTTCCGTCGATGTCGATGCCCGGCTCGCCGTAGTTATTCTCGATGGTGCCGCTGTTGTTGACGTAGGACACGGTCGTGGTGATCAGCAGCTGATCGATCGTCGTCCCGAACGGGTTGTCATAGCTGGTGTCGGCGCGCGCCACCCCAGGAGCTGCAAGCAGCGCGACCATGGATGTGGTGGTCAGCAGGCTGCGAAGTTTCAGACTACGGCTCATGGTCGGTTCCCCCAGGGGTTCGGCGCGGCTTTAGCCGCGCGCTCAGAGTGTCGTTTCGGCCTCTAGGGCCACTGCAATCTTGGGTTGAGGTCCTGTCCGTCCAAGACGCCGACGCAAATCCGCAAGAACCGCCAAAAACAGCGATTCTTCCGACGCGAGACAGACGTGACCAGGAAAAGGCTACGAAGCCCTCTTCCCCCCATAGTTGCGTGACCTAAATTCATAGATATAGACCTTTAGGTCAAGTGCGGCATTCCGGCCGAATGGTCCACCATGGTGAGTTGGGTGGCCGCGGCGCCACAAAGGCCGTGATCGCCGCCGCCCATTGCGTTAAGTTGCGCCGCACATCACATCTGGTTGAGTTCGGACATCTGAGGACGGGTAACGTCGTGAGCATCGCGGATATCAGCGCGGATCGAAGAGGGGTTGCCGCCGTCATGGCGGAGATGGGCCGGCGTGCACGCGCCGCCGCCGAAAAGCTCGCCGCCGCGCCGACCAAGCAGAAGGACGCCGCTCTCCTCGCGGCCGCCATGGTCATTCGTGCCAATGTCGACGACATCCTGGAGGCGAATGCGAAGGATCTCGCCACCGCGAGGGAGAAGGGCCTGAGCGCCGCCTTGCTCGACCGCCTTGAACTCGACGAAAAGCGCATCGAATCCATGGCGAAAGGCCTGGAGGAGATTGCCGCCCTACCCGATCCCGTCGGATCGAAGATCGCCGAATGGGACCGTCCCAACGGCCTTCACATCGAGCGCGTCCGCGTGCCGCTCGGCGTCATCGGCATCATCTATGAGAGCCGTCCGAACGTGACGGCCGACGCCGGCGCGCTCTGCCTGAAGTCGGGCAACGCCGCGATCCTGCGCGGCGGCTCGGAAGCGAGCCATTCGAACCGTATCATCCATGCCTCGCTGATCGAGGGCATTCTCGCCGCAAACCTGCCCGAGGACGCGATCCAGCTTGTGCCCACCACCGACCGCGCCGCCGTCGGCGAAATGCTGACCGGTCTCGACGGCCATATCGATGTCATCGTGCCGCGCGGCGGCAAGAGCCTCGTGGCCCGTGTGCAGGCCGACGCCCGCGTGCCGGTCTTCGCTCATCTCGAGGGCCTCTGCCACGTCTATGTCGACCGCGACGCCGATCTCGACATGGCGCGCAGGATCGTGATGAACGCGAAGCTGCGCCGCACCGGTGTCTGCGGCTCGGCCGAAACGCTGCTTGTCGACGAAGCCTGCGCTGCGACGCATCTCGGTGTGCTGGTGAAGGATCTTCTGGACGCAGGCTGCGAAGTCCGCGGCGATGAGGCGACGCGCGCCGTCGACGCGCGCGTCAAGCCCGCCAGCGAGGCCGACTGGAGCACGGAATATCTGGATGCGATCATTTCGGTCCGCGTGGTGAAAGGCGTCGACGAAGCGATGCGCCACATCGCCCATTACGGCTCGCACCACACCGAGGCGATCGTCACCGCCAATCAGAAGACTGCCGAGCGCTTTCTCGCGACGGTGGACAGCGCGATCGTACTGCACAACGCATCGACGCAATTTGCGGATGGCGGCGAGTTCGGCATGGGCGCCGAGATCGGCATTGCGACGGGCAAGTTCCATGCGCGCGGCCCCGTCGGCGTCGAGCAACTTACCAGCTTCAAATATGTTGTGCGCGGCACCGGTCAGATCAGGCCTTGATGCGTATCCCGAAGCGCGGTCATGAAGCGCAGCCATGAAACGCGATGAAGCGCTGGCTCCGGGGTTGAGGATCGGCCTGCTCGGCGGTTCGTTCAATCCGGCGCATGAAGGCCACCTCCATCTGACGCGCATGTGCATGAAAGCGCTGGCGCTCGACCGCGTCTGGTGGCTCGTCTCGCCGCAGAATCCATTGAAGAGCGAGGCTGGCATGGCGCCGCTCGCCGCGCGCATGAAGGCGGCGCAGGAGCTGGTCGCCAAAGCCGGCGAGCGTCGCATCGCCGTTACCGATATCGAAACACGACTCGGTACGCGCTTCACCATAGACACGGTGCGGGCCCTGAAAACGCAGTATCCCGGCATCCGTTTCGTCTGGCTGATGGGCGCCGACAATCTGCTGCAGCTTCCGCGCTGGGCGAAATGGAACGAGCTCACACGGGAAATCGCGCTCGCCGTCTATCCCCGCGCGCCCTTCACGCTGCGGGCCCGGCTTTCGCCGGCCGCCGCCATGCTGAAAGCCGTTACGCTGGAGCCGAGCGATGCGTCTCTTCTTCCGCTCGTCCATCCGCCGGCGCTCGTTTTTCTAGGTGGCCACGAACATCCCGCCTCGGCAACGGCGATACGAGCCGGGCAGGTATCGCTCGGGAGTCACAAAGAATTGAAACCCAACAGATAGATTGAAGTCGGATCGCGACCCACTTATCTTCGAGTGAGCCGAAGCCGCTTCGGCGGTCGGCTTCTATCCGCGTACAGGACAAGAAGGAGCCAGTACCTGAGCAGTCAAACGAAGGACCCGAAGGTCCGGGCCAAGCCCGCAAGGGCGTTGAAGGCCCCGACGCGTGAAAAGGCCGCGACGACGAAGGTCGCGACCGCCAAAACCCCGGCTGTCAAAACTAAAGCTGCCAAACCCAAAGCGCCGGCAAAAGCCAAACCGGCGAAGCCGGAAGAAGCATCCGTCAAAAAAACCGCACCGAAAAAAGCCGCCTTGAAAAAAGCGACGCCGAAGAAGCCGGTCGCCGCGGAAATCAGCAAAACCGCTGCCATGCTCGCTCTGGTTTTGAAGAGCCTCGACGAGGACAAGGCGGAAGATGTCGTCTCCATCAACCTCGCCGGAAAAACGCCGATCGCCGATTACATGGTGGTCGCAAGCGGACGGTCGCAGCGCCATGTCAGCGCCGTGGCCGATCATCTCGTTCGGCGGCTGAAGGAGACCGGATTCGGCGCCGCGCATGTCGAAGGCATGCGGCAGGGCGATTGGGTGCTGATCGACAGCGGCGACGTGGTCATCCATGTCTTCCGTCCCGAGGTGCGCGAATTCTACAGGCTGGAGAAGATGTGGCTGGCCGATATTCCGGCCGACCAGATCGCCGTCTAAAGAACGGGCGTCTCTCCGTCCGGCAAATGGCGGGCCCATTGCCCGGAGGCATGTTGTGCGCCCGATGAAAGGCTCTTGATGCGCATCGAGATCTGCGCGGTCGGCAGACTTCGCGCCGGTCCGGAGAAAATTCTTCTCGACGACTATACCTCCCGCGCCGAAACCGCCGGCCGCAGTATCGGCATAACCGCGCTTCACATGAAGGAGGTCGAAGAAAAGCGTCGTCTCGAACCCGCCGTCTTGAGGGAGAGCGAGGCTGGCCTGTTGCGCGCGGCAATCACACGCGGCGCCCTCCTCATCGCGCTCGACGAACGCGGAAAGATGGACACGAGCGAAGCATTCGCGAGCAGGCTCGGCCGCTGGCGCGATGACGGCCAGCCCGCTGTCGCTTTCGTGATCGGCGGCGCAAACGGGCTCGCGCCGGCCTTGCGCGACGAGGCCGCGCATCTTCTCGCCTTTGGACCGATGACCTGGCCGCACATGCTGGTGCGGGTGATGCTGGCTGAGCAAATCTATCGCGCCGTGACGATATTGTCGGGCCATCCCTACCATCGCGCCTGACACCGGGCGGTCTTCGAAAGCCGCTCCTGTTGCAATGGCGTCGCGCTCCGCTGGGAAAGCTGTCGATCCATTCACCGTGAACCATCGTGGTCATGGACAGGATTCATGGCTTGGAATAGCCTCTGCCGAATTGCGCGTGTGACCCGCGGGCATTTGGGCCAGGGCTGATTTATTCAAAGAAGTATGAGCGGTATTGTCGGCGTCAAACCCCTTGTCCTGGTTCTACTGGACGGCTGGGGCATTCGCGCGGAGCGCGAGGGAAATGCGCTCGCGATGGCGCGTACGCCGATCTACGACCGTCTCGCGAGCACCTTTCCCCAAACCTTGCTCGCCGCCTCCGGCGACGCCGTCGGTCTCGCCGCCGGAAAGCCGGGCAATGCGAAAGCAGGCTTTCTAACGCTCGGCGCAGGTCGCCCTGTCGAACAGTCTCTGCTGCGCATCAACCGCGCCATCCAGCAGGACGATGCGCAGGGGATCAGCTCCAATCCGGTTCTCCTCAAACTCGTCCAGCGCGCGCGTTCCCGCGGCGGTGCGGTGCATTTGATCGGCATGCTCTCGCCAGGCGGCATCGCCGGCCATCAGCATCATCTCGCCGTGCTCGCGGCCCTGCTCAGCCATGAAGGGGTCGAAGTCTGGGTTCACGCGGTGATGGACGGTCAGGATTCGAACCCGCAGGGCGGCGTCGAATACCTCGCCGAATTTCTCGACGACATCGCGGGCGCGGACCATGCCGCACTCGGCAGTCTCATGGGGCGCGCCTACGCTTTCGACGAACCGGCCGACAGCGATCTCCTGAAGACAGCCTTGAAGGCGATCGCGACCGCCGAGGCGCCACGCACGGAGTATCCCTCGGCCCATCTCGGTCAGGCCTACGATAAGGGGATCAACGACGACCGGATCTCGCCCGTCGTCACGCAGCGATACAGGGGCATGCGTCAGGACGACGCCGTGCTGCTCGTCAATCTGCAGCCGGACCTCGGCCGCATTCTGCTCGAAGCCCTGCTCGATGGTCCTGCCGCGGCGCTGCTCTCGGGCGTCTGCTCGCTCTGCGAACTCGACGGCAAGGCAAGGCAACACGTGGAGCCGCTTTTCACGCAAACGCCCGTTGAGCCGACGTTGAGCGAGACGATCTCGCGTGCAGGACTGTCGCAGCTCCTGCTGACGGAAACGATTGCCGAGACGAATCTCTCGCTCTTCCTGCGCGGCGGTTTCAGCAAGATCTACGATGGGGAAACGATCGGCGTCGCCGAGACGCCCCCCTTTGCCAAGATCGAGAAGCGGCCCGATCTCGCCGCCGCCGATCTCGCCGCCGAGGCGATCGAGGCAATGCGCAAGGCGGAGCGCGATCTCCTCGTCCTGCACATGCCCAATGTCGCGATTCTCGGCCGCACCGGCAATATGCGCGCGACAGTGGAAGCCGCGGAGGCGGTCGACAAGTATCTCGGCAAGATCGCGGCCCAGGTCGAAAAGCGCGGCGCCACGATGATCGTGACGAGCGCATTCGGCAAAGGCGAGACGATGCAGAATCTCGAAACGGGCGCCCCTTGGCGCGGACCGACGACGTCGCGAACACCTTTCATTTTCGTCGATCCGGTGGCTCGGGGACATGGCCTCGCGCTTCGCTCCGGTACGCTGTCCGATGTTGCGCCGACCGTGCTTGAATTGCTCGGCCTCGATGTGCCGACCGAGATGACCGGACGCTCCCTTCTGGCGGGCGCGGAACAGGCGAGCCGTGTCCCGGCCTGAACGCATTGCTCCTTTCGCGCTCGCGGCATTGCTGACGCTGTCGGCGTCGCCTCCGTTCCGAGCGGCGCGCGCCGAAACCGCCGACCCCTCCAAGCTCGAAAGCCTGAAGCAGGAACTCGACAATAGCGTCGAGCGCAAGAAGGCGCTCCAGGCCCAGTCGGAAAGCACCCGCAAGGAAGTCGAGGAAATCCGCAGCCGCCTGATCGAGACGGCGGCGAATGTGCAGGCGCGCGAAAAGGACGTGTCCGCTTCCGAAGAACGTCTTGCGGCCCTGAAGACCGCCGAGGCCGAATTGCTTGCGCGTCTCGAACACCGCCGCGACGAAATGGCGAACCTTCTTGCGGCCCTCACCCGTCTCGATCGTCATCCGCCGCCGGCACTGGCCGTACATCCCGACGACGCGCTGGGCGCCATCCGCAGCGCCATTCTGCTCGGCTCGGCCGTACCCGAATTGCGGGCGGAAGCCATGGCCCTGAAGGAGAAGCTCGACGAGCTGACGCGTCTCCGCCAGAGCATCATGGCCGAACGCACGACTCTGGCCGACGCCAAGGCATCGCTGGAGCGCGACAAGGCACGCCTTGAAACCCTCCTCGACCGTAAGGTCGCCCGCCAGCAGAAGCTCGCCGAGGCGGCCGAAAGCGAGCAGGCGAGAGCCCAGCGCCTGTCGCGCGAGGCAACCGATCTCAACGACCTGATTGGCAGGCTCGAAGCGACCGCCGCCGCGCGCATTCCCCAGCCCCGCCCGGATCCCGCGACGCTCCGGGCAGCGGTGCCCGAGCCTGCGGCGCCCGCCTCCCAGGTGGCAAATGCCACCTCCGACGAGGCGACCCGTCCGGAACGGCAGGCCGCCCTGACGCCGCCCCGGGAGGGGCCAGCCTTGCCTTCATCGCGCCTTTTTTCCGAGGCAAAAGGGCTCATCCAGCTGCCGGCCGCGGGCCCCGTGATGCGGGAATTCGGGGCACCCAACGGCCTTGGCGGACGGATGCAGGGGCTTCAGATCGCCACTCGGCCCGAAGCCCAGGTTATTGCCCCCTTTGACGGCAGGATCGTCTTCGCCGGCCCCTTCCGTCGCTACGGGCAACTCTTGATAATATCGGTCGGCGAGGGCTACCATGTCTTGTTGGCAGGCATGAACAGAATCAACGGGATGGCGGGCCAGAGCGTTCTTGCCGGTGAGCCGGTCGGCACCATGGGCCCGACGCCCTCTCCAGACAGTTTGGCCGAAGACAGCGGGACGACCGGACGGGACGGCGGCCCGGGCACAGGCGTGAAGACCGGTTTAAGACCGATGCTTTACATTGAATTCCGCAAAGACGGCGATCCGATCGACCCCCGCCCCTGGCTGATGATGAGTGACAAGAAGGCTCGTGGATAAATGAACAAGTCTGTGATCGGCGGTTTCGCGGTTGGCACGATCGTCTCGGCGCTAACCGTTTTCATGCTGCAGCCGGGCAATCTCGATACCACCGCCCATGCGGCGGACAGCGACACCTATCGTCAGCTCAATCTCTTCGGAGACGTCTTCGAGCGCGTGCGCGCCGACTATGTCGAGCCGACGGACGACGCCAAGCTCGTCGAATCCGCCATCAACGGCATGCTGACTTCGCTCGATCCGCATTCCAGCTACATGAACCCGAAGAACTTCCGCGACATGCAGGTGCAGACGCGCGGCGAATTCGGCGGCCTCGGCATCGAGGTCACGATGGAGAATGGCGTCGTCAAGGTCGTCACGCCCATCGACGAAACGCCGGCGAGCCGCGCGGGCATGCGCCCCAACGACTACATCACCCATATCGACGGCAAGCCGATCCTCGGCATGACGCTGAGCGACGCAGTCGACAAGATGCGCGGGCCGGTCAACACGAGCGTCACGCTGACCGTCGTTCGCAAGGGCGTCGATGAACCCTTCGACGTCAAGCTGACGCGCGACATCATCACCATCAAGTCGGTGAAGTATCACCGTGAAGGCGACGTCGCCTACATCCGCATCACCACCTTCAACGAGCAGACGGGCGAGCTTCTCGACGATGCGATCCATACGCTGCAGAAGCAGATCGGCGCCTCGAAGGTAAAGGGTTACATCCTCGACCTCCGCAACAATCCGGGCGGTCTTCTCGAGCAGGCGATCGCCGTCAGCAGCGATTTCGTCAACGAAGGCGAGATCGTCTCGACCCGTGGCCGCCACCCCGAGGACACGCAGCGCTACAATGCGCGTGGCGGCGACCTCACCGGCGGCAAGCCTCTCATCGTCATGGTCAACGGCGGCTCGGCCTCGGCTTCGGAAATCGTCGCCGGCGCCTTGCAGGATCACCGCCGCGCGGCGGTGCTCGGCACACGCTCCTTCGGCAAGGGCTCCGTCCAGACCATCATTCCACTCGGCTCCGACGGCGCGCTGCGCCTGACGACGGCGCGTTATTACACGCCGTCCGGCCACTCGATCCAGGCCAAGGGCATCGAACCCGATATCATGGTCGAGCAAGCCGCTGATCCGAAACAGAAGAAGCGCATGCTGATCACCGGCGAGGCGGAGCTTCCGGGACATCTCGCCGCCGAGGAAGGCGCCAAGGAAGTTGCCGGTTCCGATTCCTATGTCCCGGCGGACAAGAAGGACGACAAGCAGCTGCTCTACGCGATCGATCTGATGAACGGTATTCGCAAGGACGCGGCTTTCAAGAGCGCGTCGGCCGCGATGGCCAACTGAGCGGATCGGCTGACCGGGGCGCAGGGCACGAGAGCGGGGACGGGATGGCTGAACCACGGCTTGGACATGCCCACCATCCGGAATGCCTCCGGCGGCGGGAGGCATGACATGTCGCGCCGGCCTATCTCCGCTGCGTCCGGCTCTGCCATGAGCGCCGAAGACGACGAAGCACGCCGGCCGGGCCTCCTTGGCATCGCGACGCTGATCGTCGCGCTCGTCTATGGCGGCACGCTCGGCTGGCTTTTTCTTTCCGACAACCGCTTGGCTGGCGAACCGGTCGTTCGCCTGGCGCTGGCGCCCGCGCCGCCCCCTCCGCCCAGTGCCGACAAGCTGTTGCGGACGGCGCCTGCGGAGGAACCGGCGCCGGCGGCGGAAAACCCGGCAGCCGACAACCCAAGCGCGGAGGAGCAGGCGCTCCTCGACGCCGCCAAGCGCGTCGAGCAAGGCGATGAAGGGACCTCCGCCGACGACGTGAAGATTGTCGGCGCCGAACCTGCCCCGAATGCCGGAATGCCGGAAAAATCCGTCGACACGGTCGGGCCGCTGAAAACCGTTCCCGACCCGGCGCTGATTGCCGCAGGCGCTCAGGGGCCGCTCCCCGTCGTCGCCAGGGACGGCCGCCAGGCCTGGAAGGTCTATGCTCGCCCGCTACCGAAAAATCTGCCCACCGGTCCGCGCGTCGCCCTCGTGGTGAGCGGCATGGGAATCAGCGAGAGTGCGACCGCGCATGCGATCGAAACCCTGCCGCCGGAGGTGACGCTGTCCTTCGCGCCTTATGGCGCCGGGTTGCAGGCTTGGATCGACAAGGCGCGCACCGCCGGTCACGAGGTGCTGCTCGAGTTACCGATGGAGCCTTTCGGCTATCCGCAGAACGACCCCGGCCCCTATACGCTGCTCACCAACCTCCAGCCGGCTGAAAATATTTCACGCCTCGAATGGCAGATGAGCCGTTTTACCGGCTATGCCGGCGTCATGAATTATCAGGGCGCGCGCTTCACCAGCTCGGCGACGGCATTGTCGCCGGTGCTCGCCGCCCTCAAGGCCCGCGGGCTCATGTATGTCGATAACGGCACCTCGCAGCGCAGCCTGGTGCCGAAGCTCGGCGGCGACATCGGCCTGCCCCTGGCCGTTGGTACACGCATGATCGATCCGGTGCAGAACCCCGACGTCATCAAGCAGTCTCTGTCGATGCTCGAGGACGGAGCGAAGCAGGCCGGCCTTGCGGTCGGCGTCGCATCTTCCTTTCCCGTCACCGTCGACGAAGTGACACGCTGGGCGTCTACATTGAAAGCCAAAGGCGTTGTGCTGGTGCCGGTGACGGCAACGGTCGGCGGCCCCGGATAGCGAGAGCGAGTACGAAATGGTGAAGCGCGAACTCCGCAAGACGGTCGACGCCGAAAGCCTGCCCTATCGGCCTTGCGTCGGCATCATGCTTATCAGCCGGGACGGCCTCGTCTGGACCGGCAACCGCATTCAGGAGGTCGATACGGGGTCTCCGCTGACATGGCAGATGCCGCAAGGCGGGATTGACGTAGGCGAGGACCCGCGTGCTGCCGCCTTTCGCGAGCTGAAGGAAGAGACCGGCATCGACAATGCCGAGATCATCGGCGAAACGGCGAACTGGCTCACCTACGATCTACCGCCGCATCTCGTCGGCCATGCGTTGAAGGGCAAGTATCGCGGCCAGAAGCAGAAATGGTATGCGATGCGCTATCTCGGCCGCGACGAGGATTTCGATCTCACCGCCGACAAGCATCAGGAGTTCAGCGAGTGGGCCTGGGTGCCACTCAATGAACTTCTCGAGCTGATCGTCCCCTTCAAGCGCGGCGTCTATGAGCAGATTGTCCGCGAACTCGGTCCCCTGGCCAAGCCCGTCTGACGTTCTCTAGCTCGCGGCTCTCCATTCGCCGACGATGGACGATATTCTTTCCGCCAGAGGAAGCACCTTCTGCCGGAAGGCATAGTCGGCATAGTCCCAGCGCGGCGTCTGCTTGAGTGCGAGAACCTGTTCGAGCTTCCTGTCCGTCGAGCCGAGCAACGTCGTCAGCCGGTCGAGCCCGACTTGATCGGCGGGACTCACCTTGCCGCGAATACCCGCAAGCGTCGCCGCGGCGTCGCGCAAGGCGAGACGAGCCGACTGGAGGTCGGGCGACATGGCCTTTTCGCCGGATGGCAGGTAGATCGCAAACCCATCCCTCAGGAGCCGCATGTGACCGCGCAACCGCGCCAGCGTGTCGACGCTTTCTTTGGTGCCGACCCAGTTCGACGCCATGATGGATTGCAGCGTCCGGTCGCAGAGCGTGATCGCTTCGGCAAACGCCGGATCGACATCCTCTTCGTAGAGGCGAAGGCCCGGAAAGCGGTTCGGCGTTCCGACGAGCTCGGCGAGCACTCGCTCCTGTGCGACAAGAGCGCGGGACGTCCTGCGCAGTTCGGCCAGCTGGAAGAGCTTGGCGCCGTCCGTCCAGTCGCGGGAGTCCGCGACGATCGCGCCTTCCGTCATCTCGAGCTGTGTGAGACTGCGTTGCCATTCCGATCTGAAGCCCTCTCCACCCGTCAGGACGAAACCTCGAAGTGCCACGAGGCTCGCTTCGTTGGCAGCGGCAAATTCAGCCATCATGGCGTCTTCGCTCTTCGCGGCGGCAGACTTCGGCGCCGCGGAGTTCATATCAGCGACAGTCATGGCGGCGAGCGGTAAAAGCCGTGAGGCGAGCACGGATGTGGCGGATGCGTCCAGCGGAGCTCCGTTGAGAAAGACAGTGGCGCTTCCGACCAGCCAGATCGCGCATAAAAGCGCCACGCTGGCCTTGATCAGGATACCACGCCCTGAAAAGCACCTGAGAAAGCTCCAGGACAACCCTGCGGCCAATCCGCCGAGATATCTTCCGACGACCCCCGAAGTCGCCCCTCTGCGCAGCGCACCGCGGCGGCGCGGCCTCGGCGCGATCACCCGCCGCCAGCGCGCCGCCCGTGGGCGTCGATGGACAATGGGTGTTTCCTCGCTCCTTGGCGGCATTCCATAACGGTCGCGCCAATATTGCTCGTTCATGGATTGGGTACGCATGCTGCAACCCGAAATGTTTCTTGCGACCCCGTGAGTAAACGATCACCTCCACCGATCGTGCCTGCGCATCAGTCGTATTTCGTCCCGATACGTCATTAAACGTGCCGATAATCCGGGAGAGTCTGGCAACACAAGCACACAAGACCTCCTGCAACGAAATGATCATACAAGCACTATTCCCATACGGAGTAGTTTTTCCCGGGGCCAAACATGGGCCTTCATGTGAGCGTATATGAAAGGCAATTTGAGCGCGCCGGCCCGTCGGCCCCGGATCGGGGTCCGGGCGCGAAAAGCCGCGCGAAAATTCGGGTGGCCTGCGCGGGTTTCGTCAAGCTACAAGCAGGTTCCCGATCATGACCGGCGCCCGCGCACTTCTGACGCTGGGGCTCGCTTCGGTCGCGCTGCTGGCCTCGGGTCTCGGCTTGACCGATTTCCGATTGTCCGGACAGGCCGATTCGGCCACGGAGCCGGCAGAAGATCTCAATCTCGGCGATTGCCTGCGCAAGACCGATCGCTCGCAATGGCCGCCCGCCTATGCGGCTATCTGCGACGATCTCCTGGCGGCCATCTCTGGCGCCCCCGAGGGTGCCAAAGGCAAAGCCTCGACGCCACGGCGGCCGACACCCAAAACCACCGCGTCGAAAGAACCCGCTCCGAAAGACGTCGCCCGCAAGAACGTCGCCATGGCGCCTCCTGCCTTGGCGAGCGTCGAGCGCACAGCCGCCTTACTGCCGGTACCGCGGCCGATCGAGCCATCGCCTTGCAGGATCGACGCAACAGGCAGGGTGACCGTCGGTATGGATGGGCGGACGCATGTCAGTTCCACCCGGCTCCTTTCACCTCCGTCGGTCGGTCGCGCGCCGGCGGGTGTTGCTCTCGCCGTGCCCGCCGCCTGTCTCCTTGAGAGCCCCGCCGCCGGCAAGGTCGTCTTCGCCGGCGCGTTCAAGGGCTATAACGGCGTCGTCATCGTCGAACTGCCGCAGGGCCGCCGCCTCGTCGTCGCCGGGCTCGGCTCATTGCAGGTCCAGCGTGGTACAAGGATCGCCCGCGGAGACATCCTTGGCGCGAGCTCGGACGGGCAGGCGCCCGCGCTTGAGGTGGCCTTCGGCGGCGGCAAGACGTCAGTCGTCTATTTCGATATGAGAAACCGGAGCGGCAAACCCGAAGCCATCCCCTGGTTTGCCGCCGC
>NZ_DATKFR010000233.1:0-34195 GCF_035511255.1 Parvibaculum sp. | reverse complement strand
GCGCGTGTCGCGCCGGCATCTACCTTGCGCTTCAGGAGTTCGATGTCGGCGGCAAAGGATTCCGACTCCGGGTGGCCTTCCGGATAGGCGCTGACACTCACCTCGAAATCGGCAATCCGCCTGATGCCCCTGACGAGATCGGGCGTCGATTGATAACCCTGCGGATGCGCGCGATAGGCGGCACCCAGCTCCGGCATGTCGCCCCTGAGCGCCACGATGTGACGAACGCCCGCGTCCCAGTAGCTGCGGATGACGTCGTTCACCTCGTCGCGGGTCGCACCGACGCAGGTGAGATGCGCAGCGGGCGTCAGCGTCGTCTCCTGCACGAGGCGCTTCACCGTCGCGTGGGTGCGTTCGCGCGTCGAACCGCCCGCACCATAGGTCACCGAAACGAATTCCGGCCGCAGAGGCTCCAGTCTGCGGATCGAACGCCACAGGGTTTCTTCCATTTCCGGCGTCTTGGGGGGGAAGAATTCAAAAGAGACGCGTATGCGTCCGCTTTCGGTTCTGGTGTCCTGTCCGCTCATCCCTGCACTCCCAGCAATTGCTTTTCTCCGGCGTGGCGCTTCTCGGCGGCGCCTGCGCCCGGCTTGTCGGCCGCGTAGATCACGACCGTCAGTTTCGCCGTTTCGCCGCCTCCGGGCGGCAGTTCCCGCACATCCTTCAGATCGAGCCCGGCCTGCGCGAGCCAGCTCTTCACTTCGTCTTGCGCAAAACCGAGACGGCGGTGCGCTTGTTCCTCGCGCAGGAAATCGAGATCGTGAGGCGCGAAATCGGCAATCAGCAGTCGTCCGCCCGGCTTCAGTACCCGTGCGGCCTCGACCACAGCAGCGGCCGGATCGTCGAGATAATGCAGCACCTGATGCAAGGTCACGAGGTCGGCGGTTTCGTCTTGCAGGGGAAGATCGTAAAGGTCGCCCTGCCGGACGGAGCAATGCTCGATCCCGTTTTGCTCAAGATGAGCGCGTGCGAAACCGAGCATTTCGGGGCTCAGGTCAATGCCGATCCCGGTTTCGGCCTGAGGTCCCACCAGTTCGAGAATGCGGCCCGTCCCCGTGCCCAGGTCGACGAGCGTGCCGATCTTGTGGCGGGCGCCCAGATCGAGCAAGGCGGCCTCGACTTCGGCCTCCGACACATAGAGCGAGCGGATGCGGTTCCATTGCTCCGCGTTGGCGCGGAAGAACTCCGCCGCCCGTTCCGCCCGTCCGGCGCGTACGGCTTCGAGCCGCTCAAGATCGCGGGCGATGGTCGGGTCGCTGGCCGGTATGAGGCCCGTGAGCAGGCCCGCGAGCCGCGCACCTGCGCCGGCATGGGCACGCCGATAGAACACCCAGCTTCCTTCCCGGAAGCGGTCCAAGAGGCCCGCTTCGCACATCAGCTTCAAATGGCGGCTGACCCGGGGCTGGCTCTGCCTGAGGATCTGCGTGAGCTCGGTGACGGTAAGCTCGCTCCGGGCCAGAATCGCAAGCAGGCGGAGCCGTGTCGGCTCCCCCGCTGCTCTCAGGCCTGTCAAAAGCTCTTCCATATCGCCTTATCTCTCGTCATAAAATCAAATTTCATATAAACATATCTTTATATGCAAACTCAATAGTAAATTGCACCCAATGTCGCAGCTTTTCGGCAACACCATTGCGTGATCCTTGCAGCGGTTTCAGGCCGTTATCTGGTTAATCTGCCGGCCATGTGATACCTAGATGTCAGATGGATCTCGAAGGTTCACCCCCATCGTGCAGGCTCCCGTCTCGGTTCACGGGGCATTAAGCGATATGTTCGATTCTGACAGGACCTTCGGATCGGGTGGCGGCAATACGGAATCAGTTTGACCCTGCTAGCGCCTGGCGCCGGAACCTGAGTCTCGGCGGATGCCGGGGCTGAGCTGAATACTGGTATCGCAAGCCTGTTCGACCAAAAGAAGTGTGGAAACATGATGACTGTAACGGCCCGGATAGCGAATGCAGGCGTAAAGGCGGCTTGCATCATGCTGATCGTTGCGCTTGCGGCCTGCGCGACGCGTCCCGACCCGTCCAACAAGGCGGCGGTACAGGCATATGAAGAAACCAACGACCCTATTGAGCCGTTGAATCGCTACTTCTTCGAGCTCAACCGCTTCTTCGACATCATCCTCATCAAGCCGGTCGCGACCTGGTATCAGGGCGTCGTGCCCGACCCGGCACGCAACAGCATCCGCCACTTCCTCGACAATCTCGATGCGCCGGTGATCCTCGCCAACGACTCGCTCCAGGGCGAATGGAACCGCGCCGGCATCACAGCCAAGCGCTTCGGCATCAACACCACGGTCGGCGTGCTCGGCCTCTTCGATCCGGCGACCGGTTGGGGCTATCCGCAGCATCGCGAGGATTTCGGCCAGACACTCGGTACCTGGGACACGCCCGAAGGGCCTTATCTCTTCCTGCCGGTTCTGGGGCCCTCGCCGCCCCGCGATCTCGCAGGCTTCGCCGTGGACAAGTTCTTCGACCCGCTCACCTATGTCTACTGGAACGGTCCGTACACGGTCCCCGTTACCCGTTTCGTCGTGAACGGTATCGACGTGCGCTCACGCAATCTCGGTACGCTCGACCAGATTGAGCGGACCTCGGTCGACTATTACGCGACCGTCCGCAGCCTCTATCGCCAGAGCCGCGCCAACGAAATCGCGAACGGCGACGTCAGTCAGGAAAACCTGCCTGATATCGACAATCTAAATTTCGACACAAACGAACCCCAGGCTGTTGCACCTAAATAAGGTGCAACAGTCTCGTTCGATGCCGTCGCCGGCGTCCATCTCAGCTTCGACTTGTCGTCTGCAGGAGCCCAGGCCATGACCACTCTTAACTTCGTGCGAACAGCCGCCGCCCCCGTCGCGTTCTGCGCTGCCGTTCTCTTCTCCATCTTCGCCACGGCGCCCGCACAAGCGGCAAATGCCGATCCGGCGGCGGAGAAATGGGTGGACGATATTTCGCAGCGCGCCATCAAGATCATCAGCGACAAGAGCGCGGGGCGTCAGGCGCGCGAAGCGCAATTCTCCACGCTGCTCAACGAAAGCGCCGACATGCCGCGCATCGCCGCCTTCTGTCTCGGCCAGTTCCTGCGTACGCCGACAGCCGACCAGAAGGACGAGTACCTCAAGCTCTTCAACAATTTCGTCGTCAAGGTTTATGTGACGCGCCTCTCGGATTACCACGACGAAAAGCTGACGATCACGGGCTCGCAGCTCAAGGGCGACACGCAGGTTCTCGTACAGAGCCAGATCAACTTCACCAACGGCCGTGAGCCGGTGAAGGTGACGTGGTGGCTGCTGAAGAAGGACAGCGGATACAAGCTGTTCGACGTGAACGTCGTCGGCGTGTGGCTGGCGCAGGAGCAGCGCTCCGCGTTCACCTCGGTCATCAACAATCACAATGGCGATTTCACTGCCCTGCTCGAGCACCTGAAGGGCCAGATAGCCGACGCCGAACAAGGCAAGCTGCCGCCGACGGCGGCGACGACCAGCGGCTCGTCGGTTCAGTAAACGCCTCTTCGATACGCAAACGGCGCGGAAAGCGATTTCCGCGCCGTTTTTGCTTGTGGGAAGCCCGAGGGATCAGCGGCTGAAGCGCTTGTATTTGATCCTGTGCGGAATTTCAGCGGCCGCGCCCAGCCGGCGCTTCTTGTCTTCTTCGTATTCCTGGTAATTGCCTTCGAACCATTCGACATGGCTGTCGCCTTCGAAGGCGAGCATGTGTGTCGCGATGCGGTCGAGAAACCAGCGATCATGGCTGATGACGATGGCGCAACCGGCGAAGGCGACGAGCGCGTCTTCCAGCGCACGCAGCGTATCGACGTCGAGATCGTTGGTCGGTTCGTCGAGGAGCAGCAGGTTCGCGCCGGACTTCAGCATCTTGGCGAGATGAACGCGGTTGCGTTCGCCGCCCGACAGCAAGCCGACCTTTTTCTGCTGGTCGCTGCCCTTGAAATTGAAGGCGCCGACATAGGCGCGGCTCGGCATGGTGATCTTGCCGAGTTCGATGATGTCCGTGCCGCCGGAGATTTCCTCCCAGACATTCTTGGCGGGATCGAGATCGTCGCGGCTCTGATCGACATAGCCCATGACGACGGTCTCGCCGACCTTCAGCGTTCCCGTATCCGGCTTATCCTGACCGGTCAGCATGCGGAAAAGCGTCGTCTTGCCGGCGCCGTTCGGGCCGATGACGCCGACGATGCCGCCGGGCGGAAGCTGGAACGAGAGATCGTCGATCAGCAGACGATCGCCGAAGGCCTTGGAAAGATGATCCGCCTCGACCACGACGCCGCCGAGACGCGGGCCAGCCGGGATAATGATCTGCGCCTTGCCGTCCTGCTGCTTGCCGGCTTCGGCCAGGAGGTCGTCATAGGCGCGAATACGCGCCTTGCTTTTGGCCTGACGCGCCTTGGGGCTCTGCCTGATCCATTCAAGCTCGCGGGAAAGCGTGCGCTGCGTCGCCTCTTCCTGCCGGCCTTCCTGTTCGAGCCGCTTCTGTTTCTGCTCGAGCCAGGAGGAGTAATTGCCTTCGTAGGGAATGCCCGAACCGCGATCCAGTTCGAGAATCCAGCCGGTCACGTTGTCGAGGAAGTAGCGGTCGTGGGTGACGAGGACGACGGTGCCCTTGTATTCCTTCAGATAGTTCTGCAGCCAGGCAACCGATTCCGCGTCGAGATGGTTGGTCGGCTCGTCAAGGAGCAGGAGGTCGGGACCTTCGAGCAACAGCTTGCAGAGCGCAACGCGGCGCTTTTCGCCGCCCGAGAGTTTCGCCACATCCGCATCGCCTTCGGGGCAACGCAACGCGTCCATCGCCATTTCGACCTGGCTGTCGAGATCCCAGAGATTCTGCGCGTCGATGATGTCCTGAAGCTTCGACATCTCGTCGGCCGTTTCGTCGGAATAGTTGACGGCGATCTCGTTATAGCGGTCGAGCAGCGCCTTCTTTTCCTTCACGCCGTCCATCACGTTGCCGAGGACGTCTTTCGACGCGTCGAGCTGCGGTTCCTGCGCGAGATAGCCGATGCGTGCGCTTTCGGCGGCCCAGGCTTCGCCTGTGAAGTCCTTGTCGGTGCCGGCCATGATGCGCAGCAGCGTCGATTTGCCGGCGCCGTTGAGACCGACGACGCCGATCTTGACGCCCGGCAGAAACGACAGGCGAATGTCCTTCAGGACCTGTTTGCCGCCCGGATAGGTCTTGGACAGCCGGTCCATGATATAGACGTACTGATAGGAAGCCATGCGTCGTCGCTCTCGATTTCGGAAAAAGATGCGGGGCTTCTTCTAGCCGATCATGCGAGGGCGGGCAATGTTGCCCCCTGATTGGCTGGAAGCAGCTTCAGGCCGAAACGGCGAACTGCCCTGCTATCGCGATGAAATGGGCGGCGGCGGCGGCGAGCACCATCGTGTGCCAGAGTGCGTTGTGGAACCGGAGCCGTTGCATCAGATGGATACCCGAGCCGAGCGTATAGACCACGCCGCCGGCCAGCAGCAGCGTGAAGCTCAGGCTCGAAAGCGCCGCAAAGACGCGGTCGATCACTGCCACCACCATCCATCCCATGCCGAGATAGAGCGCGAAGCCGGCCCATTCGAACCGGCGCGGGAATCCGACCTTCAGGACGATGCCGGCGAGCGCCGCCGACCAGATGATGGCGCAAAGGACGGCACCTCGTACGCCGCCCACCGCAAGAAGCGCGAAAGGCGTGTAGGTACCGGCAATCATCACGTAGATCATCGCGTGATCGAAGCGGCGCAGCAGCTCCTTGGCACGGCAGGCTGGCGTCATGTTGTACGCGGCCGAGGCACAGAGCATGCCGATCAGGCCGAAGCCGTAAACGACGAAGCTCGTTCGAGCACCGGGCGAGCCTCCCTGCCAGGCTGAGAGCAGAAGCCAGACAACGGCGCCCACACCGAGCGAGATACCCAGAACATGAACGACAGCGTCGGCGGCAACCTCAGCCTTGCTGTAAGTTGGGAAAATATTCATTTCGTAAGGCACCAAACCGCCTCATGGAGTCAGCATCTGTCGGAGAATGCCCCGTAGATGATGGAGCCAGGAATGAGTATAGGCCGAAACATAGGGCGAATGTATGATCCGGCGCCGCCAGGTGCAGGCCGGCACAGGGCCACAGGAGATAACAACAATGACGGCACCGACCAGTTTTCCGCTCGAGAGCGATCGGCGCGTCGCACTCGCGGCGCAACTGTTGACCGGCCTCGCTCTCTTCATGGTCCTTAGCCTCGGCCTGCTCGCCGCTTTTCTTGCGGGCGTTCTTGTCTACGAGCTCGTGCATGTCGTCGCGCCCCGGCTTCGCATAGGCCGCTTCACCCACCGGACCGAGAAGGCGATCGCCCTCGCCCTTCTCTCCGTCACCTTCATCCTGTTGCTCACGTCGGGCATCGTCGGATTGACCTCGCTCTTCTCCGACAGTTCGGACAACGTCATCATCCTGCTGCGCAAGATGGCCGACGTGGTGCAGGCCGCAAAAAGCTACATTCCGCCATGGGCGCATGAATACCTGCCCGCGAACTCGGAGGAATGGCAGAAGCAGGCGTCGCAATGGCTGCGCGAAAACGCCGGCGCGTTGCAGAGCCTTGGCGAGAACTTCGGTCGCGTGCTGTTTCACATCGTCGTGGGCGCTATCGTCGGCGGACTGGCGGCGCTCGGCGAAGCGGCGCCCGCTCCATCGAGCCTGCCTCCGCTTCGCGGTGCGCTGCTCGTTCGGGCGCAGCTCCTCGGCGACGCCTTTCGCCGGGTCGTCTTTGCGCAGGTCCGTATCTCCGCGCTCAATACGGTGCTGACAGGAGTCTATCTCGCTTTCATCCTGCCGATGTTCGGCATTCACCTGCCGCTCGTGAAAACGATGATCGCGGTGACGTTCCTCGCCGGCCTGCTGCCGGTCATCGGCAATCTCATTTCGAATACGGTGATCGTGGTGGTGAGCCTTGGCATATCCGCCTATGCCGCCGCCGGTTCTCTCGTCTTCCTGGTCGCAATGCACAAGCTCGAATATTTCGTCAATGCGCGCATCATCGGGACGCAGATCCGCTCGCGCGCATGGGAGATGCTCGTCGCCATGCTGGTGATGGAGGCCGCCTTCGGCGTCGCGGGCGTCATTGCCGCGCCGATCTATTATGCCTATCTCAAGGACGAGTTGACGGCGCGCGGATTGATCTAAAGCCGCGCAAGACGCCAGGCCGAGAACCAACCCAGCGCGACGACGGGCACGAAGCTTGCGAACAGCCAGAAGCTGCCCGATGCCGCCGTTGCGGCATCGATACCCTGAGCAAAGCCGAGGAAATTCGCGATGGCGCCTGCGCCCGCGGAGCCGGCCGCGCCTCCAATGAGCTGCATGGTCGGGACGGCGGACGAGGCAACGGCGCGCTCTTCCACCCGCACGCTGCCAAGCAGCCGGCGCGTGACGAAGGCCCAACAAAGACCGAAGCCTCCCCCCAGAAAAAGCGCGCAGACGACGACCTCGGCAAGCGAGCCACGAGGCATGAAAGTCGCCAGGCCGACGACACCCGCGACGATGCTCGTTGCGCCGAGCACGATGAAGAGCGAATGCCATTTGTCGCGAAGGCCGGAGACGGCAAGCGCGGCGAGCGTCCAAGCCATGGCCTCCGCGCCGATGACATAACCCGCGACGAGCGGCGAGCTCCCATGCAGCGCCTGCATGATCGCCGAGCCGTAGACGCCGAAGCTGATCGTGCCTGCCGACAGCATGAAGATCATCGTGTAGCCGGCGGCGGCGGTGCTCGACGGATTGCCGGTAGCGCGCGGCAACAACGGAGCGCGAGCCCGTCCGTCGAGGCGAACGAAGAGAAGGAGCAGGAAAAGACCCGAAACGCCGAGAAGGGCAGCTTGCGAAATATTCGTCACGAGCCCGGCGGCGGCGATGGAGAGAATGCCAGAGGTCAGCACACTGATCTGTCGCAGGGGAAGCGGATCGCGCGCGACGGAGGCTCCCCCCCGGTCCAGAAGCGACATCGAGGCGACCGCGAAGCCCGCGCCCTGAATGGCGAAAAGCCAGAAGGACCAGCGCCATATGCCCGCTTCGGCAAAGACGCCGCCAATGAGCGGGCTCAGCAATGTGGCGATGCCCCAGACGCCGGAGACGGCGGCGAGAACGCGCGCCAGAAGATGTTCGGGGAACATCGTGCCGACCGCCACATAGCAAAGGCCGACGATCCAGCCCGCGCCGATGCCTTGCAGAAGGCGGCCGACCAGGAAGCTCGCTATTTCGGGCGCGGCGGCGCTGACGACACAGCCGATGGCGTAAAAAAGCGCCGCGATGACCATGGCCCGGCGGATGCCGAAACGCAGCGAAAATTGCCCGGCGCTCGCGCCGGCGACAATCGAGCCGAGGATGTAGCCGGCAATCGCCCAGCCAAAATAGGCATAGCCACCGATATCGCGCGCGACACTCGGCATGATGGTCGCGGTCATCAGCGCGTCGGCGGCGTTGAGCCAGACGCCGAGGCAGAGAAGCGCGAAACGGGCGAAGCGCCCCTCCCCCAACACTTCCTTCCAGCCAGACACCTGGACGCTCGCCGAGGCCATTGACAACTTCCTTGTTTCCAAATCCATCCGGTGATAAACCTGCCCCATTCATTTGACAACTTTTTTGTTGTCATTTTGAGGCATCTCGAGTGAAAACAACGACTGACGAAATTCTCTTCCTCCTCAAGACGCGCGGACCGGCGCGGACGGGCGAGGTCGCCGAGCGTCTCGGCATCAGCCGGCAGGGAAGCCGCCAACAGCTTGAGCGGCTGGCGGTTGAAGGTCTTGTCACGTCTGAGACGCGCGCAGGCGGTGTAGGACGCCCACGGCGACACTGGTCGCTTACGGCGAAGGGACACGCGCGCTTTCCGGATAGCCACGCACAAATGACCGTCGACCTTCTCAAGGCGGTGCGTAGCGAATTCGGGGACGACGGTCTCGACCGGCTCATCACGCGGCGCGAGCGCGAAACTTTACGTCAGTACGAAGAAGCGGTCGGCGATGTATCGCTCGAGAAACGCATCAAAATCCTGGCCGAAATTCGCGCGCGCGAAGGCTATATGGCCGAGTGGCATCGCGAAGAAGACGGCAGTTTTCTCTTTATTGAAAATCATTGCCCAATTTGCGCCGCCGCGCGCGCCTGCCAGAGTCTTTGCCGGTCGGAACTATTTACATTCCAGAAAGTACTGGGGGCAGATTGCTTCGTCGAACGCGTCGAGCATCTGCTCGCCGGCGCACGACGCTGCGCCTATCGGATCGCCATAAATCCCGCGCACTAATTTACGCGTCATTACGGGCACAATTGCTCCTTGTCGTGAAGATGCTTTGGCGTGTTCGCGCAAATCTGCTTGACGGATCAAATTAGGTCATATGAATTAGTTAATCGATTTACTAAATCAAGCGAATAAAAAAGACCTGTGTCGCGACGGCATCGCCGAGCGCCGGGGAGGAACAAAAACCAGCGGTATCAGCGTCGCACGTGACCCTTCGGGTCGCGGTGGGAGCGGCTGTGCCCAAAGGCTCTCCTCCGCCGTCCATCACCGGCCCTGCCGCACAAGACAACCGATTGCAGTCGCCAAACGACCACTCAGAGGGGAGAAAATCATGAAACAGTCCAAGCCACGTTCCGTACGGTTGGCCGGCATCGTCGCTGCCGGCATCATCGGCGTGACCGCGGTGCCCGCATCGGCCGAGGATTTCAGATTTGGCGAGATGAGCGTGTCGGTCGATACGACACTCTCGCTCGGCGTCGGCATCCGGACGCACGGTCAGGACTGTTCCAAAGTCAGCACGGCGAATGGCGGCTGCGCAAATTCTGTCGGTACCAGTCCCAACATCAATACGGACGACGGGGAAATCAACTTCGACCAATGGGATCCGTACGCCATGACGGCGAAGGTCGTCACCGACATTGAAGCCAAGTATCAGAATTACGGTGCCTTTGCCCGCGTGAAGGCATTCTACGATTACATCGGAGACCAGCGCGCCGGGGAAGAGACGACGCGGTTCGGACGAAGACCAATCGACGACGCCGTTCGCGGAGACGATGCCAGCAACGCCGCCGGCCGCGATCTCACGCTGCTCGACGCCTTCGTCTACGGAAATTTCAATGTCGCCGACATGCCCCTCAACTTGCGAGCTGGCAAACAGGTCGTGAACTGGGGCGAAAGCCTCGCCATTGCCGGCGGCGTCAACCAGTTCCTCTCCGTCGATCTCAGCGCCTTGCGTACTCCCGGATCGGAAATCAAGGAAGCCCTTCTGCCGCAGGAAATGCTTTATGCGTCGCTTGGACTCCCGGCCGATATGAGTCTCGAAGCCTGGGTCGGCCTGCGCTGGCGCAAAACGCAACTCGATCCCGTCGGTACATTCTTCTCGCAGGCAGACATCGCGGGACCTGGCGGTGCTTATTTGAACCTGACCGCCGACGGTCCCGGCGCGGCGGGTCAACTTCCTATTGCCGAGGGCGAGGAGCCGAGCAACTTCGGTCAGTATGGCGTCAAGCTTGGCTATTATGCCGACTGGCTCAATCAGGGTACGGAGTTAGGGCTCTACTACGTCCACTATCATTCCAACCTGCCCTTCGTCGACTATTCAAACGACTTGCCCGGAGCGCAGAGCTATCGCTTCGAATATCCAGACGGGATCAAGCTTTTCGGCGCGAGTTTTGCCACGACGCTCGATTGGCTGCTGAACGGTACGGCTTTTTCCGGCGAAGTGGTTTATCAGCCCGATCTGCCCTTCTCGCTTTCATCTGGCGAGACGCTGCTGGCGCGCTGGATCGACAATGGAATTCTCGGACCGGGCAACACTGCGACCACCATTCCCTACGACACCACACCCGGCGGCTTCGGCGGCGGCTATCTGAAGTCCGATTCCATTTCAGGTCAGTTGGCGACGATCTCGACGCTCTCTACCTCTGAAGGCGTGACCAGAGCGCTCGATGCGGACCTCATCATCCTGATCGCGAATTGGGGCTTCCAATACCTGCCGAGCATCTCCCAAACCGAACTCAATGCGCTTGCAGTATCGCGCTCGGAGACGCAGGTTCCCAATCCGATTTATCGGGGACTCCTTACCAGTGCGGGGCAACCCCTGTTCCACCCCGACACTTTCTCGCATGGCTACAGGCTGATCGCGAACGTGCAGTATAACAACGCGCTCGGAACGCCCTGGACCGTCACGCCGGGTATCCAGTTCGGTCAGGACTTCCACAGCTCGGCAGGGCCGATCGGGCCGGGCTTCCTCGACAATCGCAAAACACTCTCACTCGGCGTCCGGGGCAATTACCAAAAGACCTGGAGCGCAGGTGTGCAGTGGACGCTCACACGCGGCAACGCGACACAGAACCTGATGGACGATCGCGATTTCCTGACATTCGACGTGAGCTACGCATTCTGACGGATGGAAAATGCGCCGTGCCGAAGCGGCGTTTCTTCTACTACCGGGCGCACAGAAGCAGGCCTCGGAGAAACCTTTCCGGGCAGCGCCTTTCAGTCGGCACTCGCTCCGGCAAGCATGCTGCGTGTCAAAATGGCTTCCAAGGGATTGGGTAAGGCGGTAGCCGGCTGCCGTTCCATTTCGGTTGTCGGTGATGTTGAGGATTCGAGCAGAGCCTGAACCGTGTCGATGAAGTTACTCATCGTCTCGCGCGCGGCCCAGAACTCTCGTCCCCGCCCGCCGCGATCAAACGCCGCTTCGCGCGCGGTCATCACCGCCCCCAGATAAAGGCCCATGAAAACGAGGCGTTGATTCAGTACCGGCATGGGTACGTCCGGCAGCAAGGATTTTATGTGGGCGATGCACTGCTGATATCCGGAATTCCACCTGTCTTCCAGCGCCTCGAGGAAAAGCTGACGATGGTTCATGGTCAGGGAGACAACGAAACGCAGATAGGTGTCCTCCTCGCCATCCGCCTCGCCGAGACCGATCGACGGCCAGACCAGAATCTCGATGACCTCGCGCAGATTCTTCGGCCCACCGTCACGCGCCATAGCCTCCAGCATGACGAGCCGGCGGTCGTTGATGAGCTTCGCGCCGTCGGCCACCAGCTCGCGCACCAGCGCTTCCTTGGTCCGGAAATAATAGTGCAACGAACCAACATTGCGCTGGCCGGCCGCCGCCACGATCTCACGGATCGGCACGCCGTCCACGCCACGTTCCGCAAAAAGCCGCCTTGCCGCAAGCTTGATGCGGTCTCTCGTCTCGTCGCCTTTCATGATGGACATTTCCCCCGCCGGGCCCATCCGCATTTACAGAACTGTAATTATAGCACATCGGAGCGGATGGGACACAACGGCGGAAGATGACGAAAACTCAGGCCGGTGTACGCTCCCGAAAGGTTTTGGCCACCTTGTCCGCAACCTCGAGTGCGTGGTCGATGTCGGCATCGGTCATGGCGGCGCCGATGAACATGTTGTGGAAGGGGTGAAAATAAACCCCTCCGGCGATCATTCCGCCAGCAAAAGTGCTGCTTTTCGCGAAGTCGCAATTGCCCTCGTCATTGACGATCATGATGAGCGGCATTTGCACGGGGCCCGTCTGGCTGAGATGCAGATCGCGCGTCGCGGCAATTGAGCTCAATCCTTCGCGAAGGCGATTGCCCATCGCGACCGTGCGCTCCAAATAATCGGTCGTGCGGATAAGGCGGAGTGTTTCCAGCGAGGCGGCCATGGCGGCGCCCGCAAACCAGAAGGAACCTGTCACGTAAATCCTGGATGCCGCTTGCTTCGCGCGCTCGTTGCCGAGAAGGCAGGAAATCGGATGACCATTGGCGATCGCCTTGCCCCATCCCGAGAGGTCCGGCTGCACGCCAAGGTGGTTCCAGCTGCAATCCCGTTCGATGCGGAAGCCCGCCCGAACATCGTCGACGAGGAGAAGCGCATCCTTTTCATCGCACAGCTCGCGCGCGCGGCGCGCATAGGCAGGATTCGGAAGCTGCTGGTCCACGAGGACATCATGCTTGAAGGGCGACGCGAATATCGCCGCGAGGTCGTCGCCCGCTTCGGCAACGGCATTTTCAAGGCTCTGAACGTCATTGTATTGATAGTAAATGAAATGAGCGCGATCGTCGGCCACAGTCCCCGCCGGAACCGGCGTACACCAGGGCGCGGCGCCGTGATAGGCACCGCTTGCAAGCAGCACCTTCTTGCGGTCCCTGTAGGCGCGGGCCGTCAGCAGAGCCATGCTTGTGGTGTCGGTGCCGTTCTTACAAAATATCGCCCAGTCGGCATGAGTGACTGTTTCGACGAAGGCTTCGGCCAGTTCGACGATGCGCGGCGTCGGTCCCGTTGCCACGTCGATTTCGGCCATCTGCCTTGCATAGGCTGCGTCGATGTCGGGATGGCAGTAGCCGAAAAGATTCGGACCATAGCCGCACATGAAATCTGTGTACCGTTGGCCGTCTGCATCCCAGAGATAGGCGCCTTTCGCACGGACAAAAAACTGGGGAGCCTGAGGCGGCAGGAGCGCGACCGACTGGTGTCCATACATGCCGCCTGGAATGACCTTCCCGGCGCGCAGCTTAAGTTCCTGATCGACCTTGCCGCTCATGGCGAGCCTCCGCTTGTTAAACGATAATAAAGACTATTATATTGATCCGACCCTCTGAGACAAGAGACCATTTATTGGGAGATTGAGAGATATGCCCGACCTGACCTGCGCAGGGCTGACGACGCTGGACATACTGGTCCGTCCGGTGGATGCCCTGCCGGACACCCAGAAGCCGACCCTGGTCGAAGAAATCGTTCTTGCTCCGGCGGGGACTGCCTCGGGTGCCGCCATGGTAGCGGCGACACTCGGGCTCGACGTTGCCGTCATCTCGGCGGTCGGCAACGACGTGAATGGCGACATCGTGCTGCAACTACTGAAGCGGGCGGACATCGATTGCACGCATGTCGCCAGGCTCGACGCCCTGCCCACTTCCACGAGCGTATTGACCATTCGCCGGGATGGCGAAAGGCCCGTCTTTCACATGCTTGGCTCCAGCATTCTGACGGAACTCGACCGGAAGGCCGTCGAGACGGCGAGGCGCTCGCGCTTTTTTCATTTCGGTGGCGTCGGCTTTCCGAACCTCTCGTCGCCCGCGGCGCTTGAAGCCGTGGCGGAGATTCGCGCCGCAGGCGCCTATGTGACCTGCGACCTCATCGCGCCCCAACCGGAGACGATCGACACTCTGCGCTTGCTGCTGCCGAACATCGATTGTTTCATGCCGAGCGAGGCGGAAGTGCGCGTGCTACTCGGCGAAATTGCTCCACCGGATGCGCTCAGAACCTTTATCGAGATGGGAGCTCATTCCTGTATCATCAAACGCGGCGGGCTCGGCAGCGTGGCTTTGCATGACGGCGACATCATCGAAGTTCCGGCGAAAGCCATCACGCCGGTCGATACGACCAGCTGCGGCGATTCCTATTGCGCCGGCTTCATCGCAAGCCTTGCCAAAGGCAAAGGTATCTCGTTCGAGGCAGCCATGATTGCGGCGACGGAGACCGCCGCGCAGGTCGCTCTCGGGTTGGGTACGCTCGGCAAACTGGAAAGAATGGCGGCATAGATGCAAGGCAACTCGGAAGAATTGCGCCGCGCGCTGGTGGCGGCGATGCTGGAAATGGACACGTCGGGCCTCAACAGCGGCACGGCGGGCAATGCCTCAGTACGGCTGGGCGATCGTTTCCTCGTTACGCCATCGGGCATTCCGGCCGGCCGGCTGACGCCAGAGTCGATGGTCGAGATCGATCGCGCCGGCGAATACAAAGGCGATTTCCGGCCGACAAGCGAGTGGCGCATGCATGTAGAGCTGCTTGTTGGACGCCAGGACGTGAATGCCGTGGTCCATTGCCACTCGCAATATGCAACGACCCTTGCCTGCGCGGGCAGGTCGATCCCGCCGCTGCACTACATGACGGCGGTCAGCGGCGGCGCGGAAATCCGCGTGGCGCCTTATGCGCTCTTCGGGACCGAGGCGCTCGCCAGGTCCGTAATCGACACGCTCGAAGGTCGCCGGGCCTGCCTGATGGCGAATCACGGCCAGATTGCGCTCGGCCGCTCACTGGGCGAAGCGCTTATGATTGCCCGGGAGGTTGAAGTGCAGGCCTCTTATTATTTCGGTACGCTCGCCATCGGCGGTCCGAAAATCCTCTCCGACGAGGATATGAACGCGGTCTTTGGCGCTTTTCTTTCCTATGGTCAGAAAAAGCCCGGATAGCATCTACGGGGGCGTAGCCGCCGCCGTCATGCGCCTATCCCAGCGCAGCGATCCTGGAATCAAAACAAATTTGTTTTGTAGAGCAAGCGCCGGATTGCCTTCCAGGCGCATCGCGCTCAGTCTTGGCGTAACTCGACAAAACAGGGAGTGCACGCGATGACAGATGCAGGCTACACGCCACCCAAAGTCTGGACATGGAAGCAGGGCGAGAATGGTGGCCGCTTCGCCAATATCAATCGGCCCGTATCCGGCCCGACACACCAAAAGGAGTTGCCCGTCGGCAAGCATCCGCTCCAGCTCTACTCGCTGGCCACGCCGAACGGCGTCAAGGTAACGGTGATGCTGGAAGAGCTGCTCGCCGCTGGTCATAAAGGCGCGGAATACGATGCGTGGCTCATCAAAATCAATGAGGGCGACCAGTTCGGCTCCGGCTTCGTCTCAGCCAATCCGAACTCGAAAATTCCCGCGCTCATGGATCACAGCACCAATCCGCCGACCCGCGTTTTCGAAAGCGGCGCGATCCTTCTTTATCTGGCGGAAAAATTCGGCGGGGCCTTCCTGCCGAAGAATCCGGCTGCCCGCGCGGAGTGTTATTCGTGGCTTTTCTGGCAAATGGGCTCCGCTCCCTATCTTGGCGGCGGGTTCGGCCACTTTTATGCCTATGCTCCGTTCAAGATCGAATACGCGATCGACCGCTTTGCCATGGAAATCAAACGCCAGCTCGATGTTCTCGACCGGCGCCTCGCCGAAAATGAATATATCGCGGGTGCGGAATATACCATCGCCGACATGGCGATCTGCCCCTGGTATGGCGCGCTCGCCAAGGGACTTCTATATGAAGCCGGCGAATTTCTTAGCGTCGAAGAGTACAAAAACGTCAATCGCTGGACGGATCAGATTTTCGAGCGTCCCGCCGTGCAACGCGGCCGGATGGTGAATCGCGCCTGGGGTAAACCCGAAAGCCAGTTGCCCGAACGCCACGACGCCTCCGATTTCGACAAGCTGCGCATGGAAGCCAGCTAGCCGACGGGCGAACGTGAATGCCGGATGGCAGTATGGTCAACATGTCACCACCGGCGTCCCGGCATTCACGGTACCTGCCCCTCTAGCTCCGGAAGGCTATATCGGCGGCGGGCTCGCTGCGGGATTCTTGCCGCGTATATCTGCCACTTCGGACACGCGCGCTCATGCACATCATCGACTCGTTCTACCTGGACGGAGAATGGCGTAAAGTCATGCGCCGCCCGACGCATGCGCTGATCAATCCCGCTACGGAAGATATCTACGGAGAGGTCGCGCTTGGATCACGAGAAGATGTCGCCAGCGCCGTCGACGCCGCTCAACGCGCCTTTGTTTCCTACGGCTCGAGTCCCCTCGATGAGCGCCTCGCATTGCTCGAGAAAGTCCTGGAGATTTATACCCGCCGCTACGACGAATTCGTCTCCGCCATCACACTGGAAATGGGGGCGCCCGTCACGCTCGCCCGCGTCGCACAGGCCGCGACCGGTGTCGATCATCTGAACGCGGCCATCAACATGCTTCGGAATACTATCCCTGAACGCCGGATCGGCAATGCCACGATCCACCGCGAACCTATCGGCGTTTGCGCCTTGATCACGCCCTGGAACTGGCCGATTAGCCAGATCATGTGCAAGGTCGCGCCGGCACTTGCCGCCGGCTGTACGATGGTGCTGAAGCCGAGCGAATTGACGCCGCTTTCCGCACATATGTTGGCGGAGGTGCTCGATGAAGCGGGCGTGCCCTCCGGCGTCTTCAACATGGTGCATGGTACGGGGCCGACAGTCGGCGCAGCAATGGCCTCCCATCCCGATGTCGACATGGTCTCCTTCACCGGCTCGACGGCGGCCGGGATCGAAGTCGCCATCCGAGCGGCTCCCACGGTCAAACGCGTCTGCCAGGAACTCGGCGGCAAATCGGCCAACATCCTTTTGCCGGACGTCGATTTCGAACAGGCCGTGACGCAGGCTGTGCGGCTTTGCATGGAGAATACGGGCCAGTCCTGCAATGCGCCGACGCGCCTGCTCGTTCCAGCCGACAAGCACACCGAAGTTCTGGCCATTGCAACGGCGGCGGCGGATAAGCTCAAGGTGGGCGATCCCCGAGATCCGGAAACCGACATCGGCCCACTTGTGTCCCGTTCGCATTTCGAGCGCGTGCAGGCTCATCTGACGACCGGAACGCGCGAGGGGGCGTTACTCGTTACCGACCGAGACGACGGACGCGTGCTGCCCAATGCCGGCTATTTTCTTGCGCCCGCCATCTTCGGTCGTGTCGCACCCGATATGGCCATCGCCCAGGAAGAAATCTTCGGGCCTGTTCTTTCCGTGATTTCCTACCGCGACGAGAGCGATGCGATCCGGATCGCGAACGGCACACGCTACGGCCTCTCCGCCTACGTCTCCGGTGCGGATCCGGATCGGGCGCTTTCCGTCGCCACGCGGCTTCGTGCCGGCAATGTGCATATCAACGGTGCGGCACTGGGCGCCGAGGTTCCGTTCGGAGGATTCCGCCAGTCCGGGAATGGGCGCGAGCAAGGCCGCTACGGGTTCGAGGAATACACCGAGATCAAGGCGATCCTTCACGCCTGATCTCTCCCCGCTGGCCCATGTGGGCTATGGTAGAGGCCGCCCGGGCACGGCCTACTCCTTGTCGACGTGAAGACCGAACCGACGCCCTTGGGGAGCACACATGACCACCGACCTGGAACGCCTGTATCTGCCCGCCTGTGCACAGCTGCGCCTCTTTCGGGCGGGGCAACTTTCTCCAGTCGAAATGCTCGAGGCCCAGCTCGCCCGCATCGAGGCGGTCAACCCCCGCGTCAATGCCGTCGCTCTCCAGCTTTTCGAAGAGGCCCGTGAACAGGCAAAACACGCGGAAGACCGATACAGGCGCGGCGCGGCGCGCGCCCTCGAAGGTGTGACTCTGGCCGTCAAGGACGACACCGACATCGCCGGCAAGCCGACGGCCTCGGGTTCCGGGTTATTCAAGGATTATATTGCCCCTGCCTCTCATCCGATGGTCCAGAGATATGTCGATGCGGGCGCCATCGTCCACATGAAGACGACGGTGCCGGAGTTCTGCATGAGCGGGGTGACCAAATCGGCGCTCTGGGGCGTCACGCGCAACCCATGGAATCTCGAGTACACGCCGGCCGGTTCTTCCGGCGGCTCGGGCGCCGCTCTTGCCGCCGGCATGACGACGCTCGCGACCGGCAGCGATGCCGGCGGTTCCATCCGTCTGCCGGCCAGCGTGAACGGCGTCTACGGCGTCAAGCCGCCTCAGGGGCGCTTCCCCACGGTCGTTCCCTGGACCCTGTCGCCGCACTCCGTCTATGGCCCGATGGCGCGCACCATGTCCGATCTCGCTTTCATGTACGATTTGGGCAACGGTCCGGCGGGTTACGATCACACCGCGCAACCGAAGTTGCGCATGCCGGCACGTATGCCCACAGTCGCCGGCATGCGCATCGCTTACAGCCCGGATCTCGGCTATGCGCAGATCGACCCGGAGGTACGACGCAACACTGAAGCGGCGCTTCGACATTTCGAGGCGCTGGGTGTCGAGGTCGAGGAAGTCGAACTCGGC
Source organism: Parvibaculum sp. (assembly GCF_035511255.1). Lineage (GTDB taxonomy): Bacteria > Pseudomonadota > Alphaproteobacteria > Parvibaculales > Parvibaculaceae > Parvibaculum. The sequence continues at coordinate 15,394 of NZ_DATKFR010000233.1, read as the reverse complement.
TGGACGCCCGAAAAGGTCACCGAGGCATTCCTCGGCACATTACTTACCGGCTACTGGCGCAACTTCATGGACAATGTCGCCGAAATGGTAAGCGCGCCGACGGATGTTTCAGATCATTTCTGGCATATGCATGAAAGGTCCCACGGTCTCCCGGCCGGCATCGTCGAACGCGCCGCCGAACTGGTTGCCGAACTCAATCAGCACATAGCCGCCGTTTACGGTGCCGGCTTCGATGCCATCGTATGCCCGACGACCGGCCTGCCCTCCGTCGCGGCCATAAATGAGCCTTTCGTCGATAAACTGTCGATCAACGGCGTCGACGTCGACGGCCTCACGGGCTGGTGGCTCACCCACCCATTCAACGTCCTCTACACGCATCCGATCATCGTGGCGCAAACGGGACGGGCTGCGAGCAACGTCCCGACATCCATACAGATCATCGCCGACCGTTACGACGACATTACCGCTTTCGCGCTGGCGGCCGCTTATGAGCGCGCGGCGCCGCCACTCTACACAGGTGACGCCTTCCCCGATTTTCGTGGACGTATCTGAAGGTCAGGTTCCGACCCGGTCGGCGACGATCGCCGGCCGGGCGACCAGCATCGCCGAAACGCCCAGCATCAGGATAACGACGCCGAAAGCGACGACGAAGGAACGTTCGTCGATGGCCGCGCCGAGCAAGGCCGGCCCGAGACCCGCCCCCGCCGAAGCGACGAGCATTCCCCAAACCGCCAGCCGGCCCGTCTTGTCCAGGCCGGCCTGCACCGCCTGAAAATAGGGTGCCGCAAAAGCCCAGGCGATGTTCTGGAGAACCAGGCCCGAGATCAGCACCGCGCTCGATCCACTGACCAGAATGAAGACCAGTGTGGGCACTGCATAGACAGCCAGCGACGCAAGCAACGGCCAGAGCTTGCCATATCGGCTTCCGAGCAGGAGAACGAGGACGGTTCCGGGGATGCCGCAAAGCGAAGAGAGAGCGAGAACGCGCGACGCGGACGCCGGAGACATGCCGGTCAGCTCCGCATAGCGCAGCATGTAACTCCACAACCCGACCACAGCGAGTTCAAACAACGCAAAGGCAAGAACAGCGAGAATCCTGACCGCTCTCGACTTTCCATCTCCGACGTCGATCGTCGCTGCGCCGGGCGGTAACGGCGCCGATCCGCCATTCAGATTAAACAGGGGATGGAGGATGACGGCGACGGCGCCCAGCGACAGCATTGCAACATAGACGCTGGCGCCGCCGAACCAGGGCTGCAATGCCGGGATGGCCGCGAAGAGCAACGCCGCCAGCACGAACTGCAGCATGACCGACATGCCAAAACCCCTCTCTGCTTGTTCGTGACGGCCGAACCAATTGGTCATGGCACCGGCGAGCAGCCCGAATCCGAGACCGGCGACACTACGCAACAGGAAGAGCTCCGCCACGTTGGCAGCCGCAATCGAGCCAAGATCGCCGATAAAAGCAGCCGCTATACCGAGCTGCGCGATGCGTGTCAGCGGCCAGGTGCTTACGAGGCGAATGGAAAGCCCGAGACCAAACGTGGCGGCAAGAACGTTCGCCGTCGCCACGAGCCCCGCCATGCGTTCGGAGAGGTGAAGATCGACGAGCCAGACCTCGACCAAGGCCGGAAGCATCGACGCGAAGAGCATCCCGTAGGCGCCGGCGAGCGCTACCAGAAAGAGCGTGACCGAACTTCGATGGTCCACATGCTGCCAGCGGATGCTCCACCATTGTCGTACCTCACGCTTTTTCATCATACCTGCCACCCGCGAGCCTCGCTCATGCTTACTTCAATATACAAAAAAAGAGGCGGGACCGTCGGGTCCCGCCTCGAAGACGGCACATGCCGGTGGCATGTGGCGGGAGAGAAAGCTGTTAGCGTGTGCCCCGCTTGCGCAGATAGCCGATTGTGAACATGTCGTCCGTTGCTGCCCCTGTAGTCTCGGCATGGAAGTCGGGCCGGTGATCGTCGTTATAAAGAAGGTCGAGAATGTAGCGACCGGCCTGGAGATCATAGAAGGTCTCGCCGAAGCTGAAGCAGGTCGGAACGTCGTAGACCGGAACCGTTGTCTCTTCCTGATAACGCCAGATATCACCGTGGCTGTCATAAATATCAGTCGCGACCACGCGCCAGCTGTCTTCATCGATATAGAAGACCCGATGCGGAAGCATGTGACGCGTGCCCTCCTTCACCGTCGCATCGACCACCCAGACGCGATGAAGTTCGTAACGCATCAGATCGCGATTGGGAAAGTTTTCCGCGACGAGTTCCTTGACGCGATGTTTGGAGTTGGCAAAGGCGTAGTTGTTGTAGGCAATATAGAGTTCTTTTTTGCCAATCAGTTTCCAGTTGTAGCGATCGAGGCGACCGTTAAACATGTAAAGCTGGTCGTTGGTCGCAAGTCCTTCGTAGCCCGAGGACGGATTGTCGTAAGCGAGTGTCGGCGCGCGGCGGACACGGCGAAGTCCTGGACTGTAGATCCAAGCGCTGCGCTCCCCGTTGAGCGTCTCATGCACCAGGTATTCCTCGCCGGCGAGCCGGGCCGGCTCGGTATAGATCGTGAAATATTTGAGCTGCACATTTTGCAATGCGGCGAAGGTCGGGTTCGCGGGGTTGTAATAGCTCGACAGGCGCACCTCCTCCCATTTCTGGGGTACGAAATTTCCGCCTGAGTCGACCACGGCGGACGTACCCGCGACGTTGCGACCGACGCCCTCGAAGGCCAGCCGATGGTTCCACATCGGCTCCGCACCATTCTTGGGCAGCGGGAACGGAAGGCCGCCCGGAATGGCATCCACCAGATCGGAAGTGGCCGCGTCGAGTTTCGCTACACCGACATTCTGCCTGGTTTTGTCATAGTTGCTCTGTGGCAGCGCGCAGCTTCTGTGAGTCGGATAGATATCCATCCGATAATCAGGATAACGCGCGAAGAGAGCGAGTTGGCCAGCGGACAGATTGTCCTTGTAGCGCTCGACATTGCTCTTATCGATCGAAAAGAGCTTTGGATCCGACGCGTAAGGATCGACATAGTCACCGCCTTGCTTGTAGCCCGCCGGCGGCGTGGAAAGTCCGCCGTCCCAAGCAGGGATCGTGCCCGCCGCATTTCCCGCCCGTTCGGCACCGACAGGTGTCAGTTTTCCACCAAGGTCGGACGCATCGTCTGCCGAAGCACTTCCGATTGCCGATCCGACGACAAGAGCCGCGGCCGCGAAAATCAATTTCGACATATTCTTCACCCTTTCAGATTTCGGTGATCGCGGCGCGTTCAGAACGCGTAGGAGATGCTGACGGAAGCAAAGTCGCGGTCGCTCAGGAAGTTCGTCATCCCGCCACCGAAATTATTGGTGTAGGCCATGCCGAGGCTCCAGACGGACTGATAGTCGGCTGTCAGACCAAGCGTGATCGATTTTCGTCCGTCGATATTGGTGTCTGTGAGGGCATAGTCGAGCGCCGTCCCCCGCACGTCCTGCTTGAAGCTGACCGTGGGATAGAGAACCCAAGGCGTGCCCCATATACCCTGGTAGCTGCCGGTGGCATTGACGACGTAGCCGACCGCGTTGACGTTGCCGAGCGTGTATTCCGGCTTCCGATCAAAATGCGTCCAGGCGGCTTCAGCCATGATCGTCAGATCGTTCATGCCAAGTCCCTGGATGATCGGTCCAAAAACCGCATCTGTCGGCGGCGCAATATAGATCGCGTTCAGGATCGTCTGCGTCCGGTTTGCCCGGGCGAAGCCCTGTTCGGTCGCGCTGCCGTTGAATGTGACCGGATCGGCCATGGCCGCCGCAATCGCCGCCGGGGTAAAGGGATCGGAGAGCGGCACCGGGTAGCCCGGCTGATAGGCCACCTCGGCGCCCAGCGAAACGCCGCCCCAGACGTAGCTTACCGTGGCGCCATAGAGATTCTGGTCCTCGACGTAATTGAGGAAGTAGGACATGGGATAACATGCGGCAAAGGAGCCGAAACACTGCGCATTGACGCCGACGGCTGGTACCTTTTGATGATAGCGCATGTAGTAGAGACCGAACTCCGTCTGCAGGGCGTCGCTGAAGTAGCGTCCGGAGACGCCCCATTGGCCCGAATGCCTCGGTTCTCCACCGCCGACATCGCGCAGCCCCGTCCCCAGCGCGAACTGGACGTCAGCGGGCACACCGGATGCAGCTGGATCGCCAAATCCTCCAAGCGCAGGTCCGTAGAAGACGCCCTGATGGCCGGGCCCTATGATATCTTCCTGCGAGAAGAAAGTGCCGACCGGATCTAGTTCCGTCGGATTCCAGCGCACCTGATAATAGGCCGAAATGTCGAGTCCGTCGAAAGGCGAGAAACTCACGAGCCCCATCGGTGCTGGCACGAAGGCCTGCTTGATTTCGGCACCCGCACCACGCAGCTTGGACATGTCGTACGAATTCGTCTCGGCAATACCGCCGCTATAGAAGAGGCTCTCACCCCAGTTCAGAACCTGATTGCCGAGTCGCAGACTGACTGGCATGTCGCCCACTGGAACGTCGCCATAGACATAGGCGTCGAGCAATCTGATGCGACGCCCCACACGATCGACCGTCGTATCGCTCAGATCGGTCCGCCGCGTCGAATCTTTGTCGGAGAGAATGGCATCGAAGAAGTAGCTGGTGCGGACGAAGGCGCCGTAATCGCCATTCTTCACCTCGAATTCGGTGAGACCGCCGATTGGCGCGCTTACGACGTCCCAACGATCGAAATTGAGATCGCCGTCATCATAATTGTCCGTGAGTCCGTCCGAAGCGCAGCCCTGCGGATTGGTGGAGCTGATGAAGGCGCAATTCCGTCCAGAGGTGCGGACGATCGCGCTGGCCGACAATGTGGTGTCGATCGAGATATCGAAGTCGCCGGATTTGAACTTCATGGCCATCGCCGTTTCGGGCCGGGCCATGACGAGGGCAAGACCGGCCCCCGCAAGCAACGTCCAGCGAGTTACCCTTTTCCGATCTCCGTATCGTCCTTGCATGGGACCCCCTCATTTCCTGCGACCACTCCCCCGAGCGGTCTTTCATCGGCCTGGCAAGAGTGCCGACCTTCGCAAGACTAGGTCCTCTTCGCCGGAGCGATATGGCCTAGATTGGACATCGTCACGCAACCTTGATGCCCTCACGGACGAGTTCGTCGGCAGTATCCAGAATCGCCGCACGAAGCACATCGCCCACGAACTCGATCTCTTGCGCATCAAGCGTCAGCGGCGGCGAAAGGACATTGAGATGCGCCAGCGGCCGCACCAGAAGCCCCCTCTTCTGGCAATGCCGCCAAATGCGCTTTCCGATCCGCGTCTCGTCGGCAAAGAGTTCCTTGCGCGTCTTGTCAGCCACATACTCCACGCACATCATCAGGCGGTGCCCCCTGACATCTCCGACCAGCGGCAGATCGCGAAGCTCGCCGAGCTTCTTCTCGAAGAGCGGTCCGATCGCGCGCACATGCTCGCAGAGCCTCTCCCGCTCGATGATTTCGAGGTTCTTCAGCGCGGCCGCGCAGGCGACGGCGTGGCCTGAATAGGTAAAGCCCGTATTGAAATAGGATCCTGGGCTGCACATTCTCTCATAGATCTCATCGGAGACGATCACGCCTCCGAGCGGAATGTAGCCCGAAGTCAGCCCCTTTGCCGTTGTAATCATATCGGGCACGATACCGAATTCGGCTTGCGATGCGAAGATATGCCCCAGCCGCCCGAAGGCCGTAACAACTTCATCCGATATGTAGAGAATGCCTGCTGCGCGGCAAACCTCTCGCATCCGCCGCAGGTAACCGCTCGGCGGTACGATGACGCCGCCCGAACCCTGGATCGGCTCGGCAATGAAAGCCGCGACGTTCTCAACGCCGAGTTCAGCGAGCTTGCTCTCGAATTCCTCGATCAGATAGTCCGTGAACTCGCTCTCGGACATGTTATCGGGTCGTCTGTAGAGACCAGGTGCGCTGATGTGATGGATGAATCCACTCTCCCGGCTCCAGCCTTCGCAATAGCTTCTGTCGCTTAGCGAGGCGGTGAGATATGTGCTGCCGTGATAGGAACGATCACGGGTGATGATATGCCTGCGCGAGGGCTGCCCGATCCTCTCGAAATAATGGTGCGCTATCCTGACGGCGGAATCGGCCGCCGTCGAACCGCCCGTGGTAAAGAGAACGCGATTAAGCGAGCCCGGCGCATGCCGTGCGAGCGCGGCGGCGAGCGTCGCCATCGCCGGCGTCGTCAGGTCGTCGAAGGGCGAGTAATAGTCGAGCCTGCGCACCTGGTCCGCGATTGCGTCGGCCATCTCATTGCGGCCATGACCAATATTCACGCACCACATGCCCCCGAGACCGTCGAGAAACTTTCGCCCGTCCTCGCCGAAGACATAATTGCCCCTGGCCCCGACGATCACGGTGCGCTCGGCCTTCTCCATTACAGAAAGATCCGTAAAGGGGTGAAGGATATGGCGCCGATCGACCTCGGACGTCAGGATCGGTTCCTCTGTGATGTTGGCTATGGCCACGTCGTACTCCCGGCACCCCGTACGGCACCTTCTCAATTCATCCCGCGCACGCGATATCGGCGCTCCACCTTTCTACCGTATCGCGCCTCACCTCTCTGTGGCCTTGGTAGGCTATGGTTCTGCTAAGGCGATATCGGCTGGACATTCGCGGCTTCTGCCTGAACTATTCGAGAGAAGGGAAGAGCCGCATGAATCATATAGACATCAAGGGCACACTTCCGCTTTCGCTCAGTGCTTCGTGGAGTAAACACCTCAGCGAAGCGTTGACCGAAAGCGATGCGCTGACGAGCATCCTGAGGCTCGGCGACGGTCTCACGGCGCTCGTCCCGAACACGACGCTTTACGCGGGCTTCTACCAGAGAGAGGCGCCGCCCATCGTCATCGATCTCAACGGCGAACACGAATGGAATCGCGACTACAAGGAGGGTCAATACCTCCTTGATCCGAGCTACGAGCAATTCATGAAGCGCCGGACGAGCGTGTGCCTGTCACCCAAGGAAATGTTCCCCCCCGATTTCAGGGAGAGCGCCTATTACATTTCCTTCTATCGTCCCTACGGGATGATCGACGAGATTTGCTATCTGCTTTATCTGACTGAAGACTTCGCGGCCTATTTCTCGCTCATGCGCTTCGCCGGAGCACCGCAATTCAATTCGACGGAGTTCAGGCGGCTCGTTGCGGTAACGGAGAGCGTCGAAATTGCCGCACGCCGCATATGGAAGCTCCACGACGAACAGCAGGGCAACACCGCGCCTTCCCATCAGCTGCATCGTGTGTTCTCCGCGGCCTACGAACGCTTCGGCGCTGAAGAACTGAGCGAACGCGAGAAAGAAGTTACGCACCTCTTGCTGAAGGGGCTGCCGCCAAAATCCGTGGGACGCATGTTGAAGATTGCACCAGGCACTGTGCGCAATCACATCAAACGAATCTACATCAAGCTCGATGTGCGCTCGCAAGCCGAACTTCTGGCACTGTTCTTCGAAACCCTCCAGGACGCCGCCGCGCAGCAGCAGCAGTCGGCCTAACTGTCCTATGGAGGACATACCGTCCTTCCCTCCCCGCCGATACCGTCCCCCAAAATAAACGGCGCCGTGGTTCGGAGGAGATAAAATGAGGGAAGTTCTTTCGCTCGATCCGGAGACACTTCCGGCACATCTCTACTGGACGCCGGATGCTTGGGAAATCGAAAGGCGTGAAATCTGGGCAAAGACCTGGTGTCTGATCGGCCTAGCCTCGCAACTCACAGAAGCCGGCGATTATCTCGCCGCAGAGATCGCCGGCTACCCCGTCTTCGCGATCCGCGGCAAGGACGGCCTGCTGCGCGGCTTCCACAATGTTTGCAGACATCGCGCCTCTCCCCTTCTGCGTGATTGCGCCGGTCATACCGACCGCCTGAGCTGCCCCTATCATCGCTGGCTTTACGATTTCGAAGGGCGCCTGCGCGGGGCGCCCGACATGCAAATCGAAAAAGACGAGTATGGCTTGAAACCCGTGCTCTGCGAGACATGGCGCGGCTTCGTCTTCGTGGCGCTCAACCCCGATGTCGAGCCACTATCGGTCTGGCTGAACGACATCTCGGCGGTCGCCTTACGCCACCCGATCGAGAGCATGAAGCTTGCGCGTCAATTTTCAGTCGAGGCCGACATCAACTGGAAGACGTACTGCGACAATTACGCGGAGGCCTGGCACATTCCGACGATCCATCCGGGCCTTAACGATGCGATCGACATGCGCTCGTACCGCATCGACGCCGTCGGCTTGCGAGTGCAGCGCCACTATGCCCCGGCCCGAGACGGCGGCCAGACGGATGGCCTGTGGGTCTGGCGACTGCCCGGCCTCTTCTTCAACATGTACAATTGGGGCATGAATATCGGCCAGGTCGAGCCGCTCGGCCCGACGAAGATGCGATTGACCTACCGCTACCTTTTCAACGACCTCGATCCGGCGAAGGAACAGGAGCGTGACGATCTGATAGATTGGGCTTATATGGTCGCCAAGGAAGATCTCGATATTTGTCACGCGGTGCAGGCAAATCTGCAAGCCGGCATCTACGATCGAGGCCGCCTCTCATCCATCCACGAGAACGGCGTCATTCAGTTTCAGGAACTCGTTTCCGCCGCGCATCAGCGGCATTCTGCGGAATAGAGCGCGGGGACATTGCATCGGGAAACGGGTCGACCCGTTTCCCGATGCTTGACGTTTCAGAGCGACACACCGCCGCCGACGATCACGACCTGCCCGCTGATGTAGTTCGACTCCGGCGTGCAGAAGAGATAGACGCCATCGGCGGCCTCCTCAGGTGTGCCGGCGCGACCGATCGGAATCATCTGCTTTTCCATCGCATCGATAAAGGCTGGCTGCACGCCGACCGCAATCTTGCGTCCCTCGACGTCTATATTGGCGCCCGCCTCGGTCAAAGGCTGGGTGAGTCTGGTCTTGATAAAGCCAAAGGCCACGCAGTTGACGTTGACCTTGTAACGCCCCCACTCCTTCGACAGCGTTTTCGTCATGCCGACGAGACCTGCCTTGGCGGAGGAGTAGCTCACCTGCCCCGTATTGCCGCCAAGACCTGCAACAGAGGAAATATTGACGACCTTGCGGAAGACTTCCCTTCCCTGTTGCGCTTCGTTTTTCGCAAAAACGCGGATCGGCTCGGCCGCCGCCCGAAGGATGCGAAACGGCGCTGCGAGGTGGACATCCAGCATCGCCTGAAACTGCTCATCCGTCATTTTCTGGATGACGTTGTCCCAAGTGTAGCCTGCATTGTTGACGATGATGTCGAGCCCTCCATAGCTGTCGAGTGCTGTTTGCACGAAACGCTCGCCGAAGTCCGGCGCCGTCACGCTGCCGACGCAGGCGACCGCCTTGCCGCCGCTCGCCTGGATCGTCTCGACGACCTCTTCCGCCGGCTCGGCATCCATATCGTTGATGACGACGTGTGCTCCCTCGCTTGCGAGTTTCAACGCCAACGCGCGTCCGATGCCACGGCCCGATCCGGAGATAAGGGCCACCTTGCCTTCGAGTTTTCTCACGTTTCCATCCTCAGTTCGGAAGGGCGACAACGGCCTCGCCCAGGAGCTTGATATCTTTGTTCTGGTCCGTCGCGATGAGCTCCAGCCGCGCCCGGCTTTCGCCCGCTTCCTCGAAACGCGACAGCAGTTTTGCCGTACATGTGATCTCGGAGCCGAGGGCGGTGATCGAGGCAAAGCGCGTGCCGAAACTGCGGAGCGCTGATTGTGGCGCGAGCACCGTCACCAATCGACCCAGAAACGCCATCGAGAGCATGCCGTGTGCAAATACGTCCGGCATGCCGGCTGCCTTCGCGAAGTCGATATCGACATGAATTGGATTGTGGTCGCCGGACGCACCACAATAAAGTGCGAGCACATGGCGGGTAATCGGATCGGCGACAATGGAGCCGACCGTCTCGCCTTCCATCGCGGTTCTGATGTCTTTCATATATTGCTTCCTATGCATTCCGGACGACGATCGAGCGGCGCATATCGACGACATGGAGACCATCCTGATTGCGCCCTTCCGTCTCCATGACAATGAATTCCAGCGCACCGCCCTTCTTGTCGTAGATGTCCGATATGCGTGATCGAAACGTCACGTGATCGCCGGCGCAGACGGGCGCGTGGTAAACGAAACTTTGCTCACCGTGGAGAACCCGGCCGAGATCGACGCCAAGGAGTTCGAGAAAATCCATCGGATTGTCTCGCTCCATCTCCAGACAGAAAAAGAAGGTCGGCGGCACCGGGAGAGACTTGTAGCCAGCCGCCCGCGCAGCCTCCTCGTCAAAGTAGATCGGGTCGGCATTTCCCGTCGCCTTTGCGAAGAAGCGGAGCCGGCCTTTCTCCACCTCCGCGATAGCCGGGGCGAACTCATAACCGATGAACTTACGATCGATCATCTGCTTCACTCCGCGCGTTCATACATAGTGACGACACAGGCGCCGCCCAGTCCAAGATTGTGCTGCAGGCCTATGCGAGCGCCTTCGACCTGTCGCATACCGGCCGTTCCGCGCAATTGCCAGACGATCTCGGCGCATTGCCCGAGTCCGGTCGCCCCTAGCGGATGTCCCTTCGACAGAAGCCCGCCGGAGGGATTCGTCACCACCTTGCCGCCATAGGTGTTGTCCTCGTCCCAAACGAATTTCTCTGCCTCGCCTTCGGTGCAGAGACCCAGCCCTTCATAGGTGATGATTTCGTTTGTGGTAAAGCAATCGTGCAGTTCGACAACATCGACATCTTCGGGACCGACGCCGGCCTGTCGGTAGACGCTTTCGGCAGCCTCCTTCGTCATGTCAGCACCCACCGCTTTAATGAGGCTTCGTTCGGTGAAAGTCGACGGCCGGTCGGTCGTCATGGCCTGGCCGGCAATTCTGATGCGCGCATCCAGACCGTGTTTGCGCGCGAAATCCTCACTGCAGATAATCGCGGCAGCCGCGCCGGAACTCGGCGGACAGCATTGATGGCGGGTGAGGTTGAGAAACATCTTCGGAGATTGCAGCACATCTTCGACACTGAGCGCCTTTCTGAAGATCGCCCGCTCGTTGTGCAGTGCGTGCCGGCTTGCCTTCTCACGCACCTTGGCGAAAGTCTCGTCTTTCGCACCGTACTTCTGCTGATACTCGTAGCCCGCACCGCCGAATAGACGCAGCGCCATGGGCACCGCCTCCGCGCCCGCGAAGCTCTCATTTGCGACATCGAGAAAATCGTCGAGCGGGCCGGGCCTGTCGCCGAACATGGCCGAGAGCGCACCCGGCATCATTTGCTCGAAGCCCAACGCCAGCGCGCAATCGACAGCACCGCTCTGGACGGCCTGCCGCGCTAGAAAGAGTGCCGATGAACCCGTCGAACAGTTGTTATTGACGTTGACGACTGGAATGCCCGAGAGCCCTACCTTGTAGAGCGCCGCCTGACCGGCCGTCGAGTCGCCATAGACCCAACCGACATAGGCCTGTTGAACGGCGGCGTAGGAAAGACCTGCATCGCCCAGGGCGAGGCGCACAGCCTCCGCGCCCATTTCATTATAGGGAGCAGCGGCCCCTGGTTTGACGAAGGGGAGCATGCCCACTCCGGCTACGATTACACGATTGCTCATTTCTATCCCCGTTAGCTGACGTTGCGGATTTCCGACGCCCAGAAGGGCTTGCGAAGGTCGGCCTTGAGTATTTTCCCGGCGCCCGATTTCGGCAGCGCATCGGTGCGGATATCGACGCTTCGCGGACATTTGTAACCGGCGATCAGGCTCTTGCAGTGAGCCATGAGATCGTCGGCGGACATGTCTCTGCCGGTCCTCGGCACGACGATCGCATGCACACGTTCGCCCCACTTCGCATCGGGTACGCCGATGACGGCGCATTCGCTGACGTCCGGATGTCGCATCAGCGCGTTTTCGACCTCAGCCGAATAGACGTTCTCGCCCCCCGACACGATCATGTCCTTGACCCTGTCCACGATGTAGAGAAAACCGTCGTCGTCGAGGTATCCGCCATCGCCCGTCCGAACCCATCCGTCAACGAGTGTCGACGCGGTTTGCTCCGGCTTGTTCCAATAACCGAGCATGACGTTCGGCCCGCTTACACTGACTTCTCCGACCTGACCGCGCGCCAAGGATCGCCCTTCCGCATCGACGATGTCGACTTCCACGCAGAGCCCCGGACGCCCGGCCGAGCGAAGCTTTCCAGCTTGCGGCCCTTCAAGCACATGCCATTGCGGCCCGAGCAGGGTCGCAAGCGGTGCCAACTCCGTCTGCCCGTAGCCTTGTGTGAATCCGACATGTGGAAGCCGGGACAAGGCTTCCTTGAGCAAGGATTCCGCCATGGGCGAGGCACCATAAAGAAGTCCTTGCCACGAGGAGATATCCCGCTTGCCGAGATCTCCGCAATCGAGAAGCATCCGGATCATGGTCGGGACGAGGAGCGTATAGGTCACGCGGTGCTCTTCAATCAGCCGCAGAAACGACGTGGGCTCAAAGCCCGGCATGAAGACATGCGATCCACCAAAAATCGACACGGCGAGGCCAAGTCCAATATCGGCGAGATGAAACATCGGCGCGGCATGGAGATATCGGACCGACGGATCGAAGCCGATGCCGGCCCCTACGCAAAGCGCTCCCGTCCAAAGATTTTTGTGCGAGAGCATCACTCCTTTGGGAAATCCCGTGGTGCCGCCGGTATAGAATATGCCCGCCAGATCGTTTTCACCGCACCGGACGTCCTCCGCGGGCGCCGTCTGCGCTATCAGATCCTCATAGTCGAGGAGGCCATCGGGTGTGGCGCCATCTCCCGCATGAACGACATGCGCGATGCTCTCGCAAGCCTCCTTCACGGCGAGGCCGGTTTCGAGAAAAGCGTCATCCAGAACGAGTATCGTCGCTCCGGCGTCCTCGATGGAATAGACGTGTTCCGCGACCGACCAGCGCGTATTCATCGGTAGGACGACGCCGCCCATCCACGCCACCGAATAATAGAGCTCGAAGTAGCGATCCGAGTTCAGTGCCAGAACCGCGACACGATCCCCCTTTTTCACACCAAGCCCACGCAAGGCGCCAGCGAAACGCGCAACACGTTCCCTCAGGTCGCTCCATGATCTGCGTCGTCCGGCACAAATCGTCGCGACGGCGTCGGGCGTCGTCGAAGCCGCCCGATGAACGGCCTGTGTGAGATACATTATTCCTCCCCAATGCCTCAGGGCATTTTTTACTTTCGAGTAACATAGTTTCCTCGTAGTATTTTGTCAAATCGGAAGGAGCATCTATGCTCACCTTCGGCCATCCTGGAGATTGCAAATGCGCGGCAAAACCGTCAGCTCGCCCTGGCAGAAGGCACCGGAGCGCAAACAGCAGCGCGCATTGAAGCGGGAGGCCGTATTGGCGGCCGCGGCGCGCATCTTCTCCGAGGTCGGGTATCATCGCGCTTCGCTCGACGAAGTTGCCCGTGTCCTCAATGTGACGAAGCCGACGCTTTATTACTATTTCAAGAACAAGGAGGCCCTGCTCTTTGCCTGCATAGAACACGGGCTCGAGATGCTGGGCGGAAGCGTGGAAGGTCCTCACACTGCAGCGGAAAGCGGCCTGCAAAGACTGATGTCCTACCTCAGGCGCTACGCAAGACTGATTGAGACCGACTTCGGTCGATGCGCAGTCCGGATCAGCGACAAGGAACTATCGGAACCAAGCAGCAAAAAAATCCGCCGGATCAAGGCCGATATAGATCGCGAATTGCGTCAGATGGTGGTCGATGGCATGGCCGACGGGTCCATCGCTTCGGCCAATCCGCAGATCACCGCCTTCGCTCTTGCAGGTGCCCTCAACTCGCTCGGTCATTGGCGTCACCGTGAGGATCAGACGGTTACCGACAAGATTATAGATGAGTATATTTCTCTGCTGGTCGACGGTCTGGCGCCGCGCGATCATGCGAAGGCGAAGCCCGACCGCCATACCCGCTAGACCATCCTCGCTCTTTCCGCATCCACGCGAAGCAAAGCGCCTTCGCCTGCCGGCACCCGTATTCGCCCGGTCGAGAGCGATGGGGGGTCCATGAAGGAGGCTCCAGGACCTGAGCGGGTAGAGCATCGACGATCGGCTTGCGCGCGAATATGAACGATGTATATTTTAGAGGAGGTTTTCGCGGCAGGACGAATGGGGCAGATGATGGATGCAGAGATTGGACGGGCCCCTCAAGTCGGCGGCACCGAAGGAAAACCTGAAGAGCGAACGCCTCGCGTCCGCGAGCTTCTTGCCTTCGCGTTCCCTTCCCTGCCCCACGCCTTCGTTATTATGCCGCTCAACATGGTCATTCCGACGTTCTATGCGGCACATACCAGCGTAACGCTCGCCCAGATCGCGATTCTGACCTCCTTCACGCGCATATTCGACGCCATACTCGATCCGTTGACCGGCTACCTTTCGGACCGGACGCGCTCGCCTCTCGGGCGACGCAAGCCATGGGTCCTGGCAGGCGGCCTCCTCTGCTCGGTCGCCATCTTCTTTCTTTTTCAACCGCCATCGAGCGCAAGTTTCGCGTATTATGGATTGTGGTCGTTTGCCGTCTATTTCGGCTTCACGTTGTTCGAAATTCCGCGCAGCGCCTGGTCGGTCGAAATCAGCCGTGACTACAATCAGCGCTCCAGGGTATCGACCTATTCGGCCGGCTTCAGCGTCGCCGGCGGCCTCGTCTTCTGGGTCATGCCGCTTCTGCTCTTCCAGATGACGGGCACGACAGAGATCACCGGTGCATCTCTCTCCGCGATCGCCATCCTCTACGCAACGCTGATGCCACTCGGCATAGGTATCGCCATCATAGCCGTCCGCAACGGCGTCAAGGCGAGCGAAGGCAACCCGACCATCGGATCGCTCATCCGAGCCCTGCGCAACAACAAGCCCCTCTGGATATATGCGGCGGCGATCGCCTTATGGGGGCTCGCACAGGGCGCGTACATGTCGACGCTGCTTATTTTCCTCAGCGACTACATGAAGCTGGGTTCGATCTTCCCATTCCTGATGGTCGTGTTCTTCCTCGTACAGATCGGCTCGATGCCGATCTGGTATCGCATCATGTCGCGCATCGGGAAACATCGGGCCTGGGCCATCGGCGTGGTCATCGAAATCATGCTGCGGCCGGCCATTCTGCTTTTCGAGCCGGGATCGTCCGCCATGGTGCCGATGTTTTTTCTCGGTGCGGTTTCGGCTTTCCTGAATACGCCCGCCAACATCGCGCCGGGCGCGGCTCTTGGCGATATCGTCGACTACGGCCAGATGAAGACCGGCGTCAATAATGCCGGCAATTTCTTTGCTCTCAACACGCTGATGATCAAGGCCACCATGGCGTCCGGAACCGGGCTCGCCTTCGGCCTCCTCGGCTTCGCCGGCTATAGCGTGGGGAAG
>NZ_DATKFR010000232.1:0-6436 GCF_035511255.1 Parvibaculum sp. | reverse complement strand
GAGAATGCGGAATTCGCCGAGCGCGTGACGAAGGCGGGGATCGTCTTCGTCGGGCCGGACGCCGGCGCGATGCATCTGATGGGCGACAAGGTGCGTTCGCGCAACTTCGCCGCCGAACATGGCGTGCCGGTTGCGCCGAGCGTGTTGCAGGGTGACGACCCGGAGAATTTCCTTGCCCGGGCGAAGGCCATCGGCTTTCCGCTGCTCATCAAGGCGTCGGCGGGCGGCGGGGGCAAGGGCATGAAGATCGTGCGGGCGGCGGACGATCTCGTCGAGGCCGTGCGCACCGCGTCGAGCGAGGCGGAGCGCTATTTCGGCGACGGGCTCGTCTATGCCGAGAAGCTCGTCGAACGCGGGCGGCATATCGAGGTGCAGGTGATCGGCGACGGGACGGGTCATGTGCTCCATCTCTGCGAACGCGAATGCTCGATCCAGCGCCGTTATCAGAAGATCGTCGAGGAAGCGCCCGCGCCGAACCTTTCCGACGACCTGCGTCATCGTATCCGCACCGCCGCCGTGCAGCTCGCCTCGGCGGCGAAATACCAGAATGCCGGCACCATCGAATTCATCCTCGGCGCGGATGGGGAATTCTATTTCCTCGAAATGAACACGCGGCTCCAGGTCGAGCATCCGGTGACGGAGATGATCCTCGGTCTCGACCTCGTTGCCGAGCAGTTCCGCGTGGCGGCGGGCGAAGGACTTTCCTTCCGGCAGGAGGACATCAGACCCTCCGGTCACGCGATCGAGGTCCGCATTTGCGCCGAGGAGCCGGAGAAGGATTTCCGCCCCGCCATCGGCCGCGTCGGGCTTCTGCGTCTGCCTGCAGGCGAGGGCGTGCGTTTCGACGGTGGCATCGTCGAGGGACAGGCGGTGACGCCCGCCTTCGACTCGATGCTGGCGAAGCTCATCGTTCATGGCGGTACACGAGCCGACGCGATAGCGCGGATGAAGGCGGCCCTGACCGATCTCGCGCTGCTCGGTGTGCCGAGCAATATCGACTATCTCGCGCGCGTCATGGCGCATCCGGCCTTTGCGGCGGCGCGGATCGACACGGGCTTTCTGTCGGAACATGCGGAGGACCTGAACCTGCGCGACGCCATCGCCGAACTCGAACGCGCGGCCTGCGCGGCGGCGGCGTTGAGCCAATCTGATTTCCGGCGGCTCGCCTTCGACGTACCCGAACCTCACGCGGCGATGGGCGGATGGCGGAATTGAGGAACGTATGACCACGCAACTCAAACTCGATGGACGCACCATCCGTCTCGATATAACCAGGCGCAGGCCGGCCTTGCGGCTCGCCTTCGATGGTGTCGGACACGAGGTTATCGAAGTCCCGGCGGAAGACGGCGCCTTCGAGCTGACGCTCGATGGACGGCTCTATCGCGGCTGGCGCTATGCGGGCGAGCACGAGATTTACGTGCGGCTCGACGGGCGCACTTTCGTCATGAGCCTCGAGGAGGCTGGCGGCGCATCGGAGGCGAAGGGCAGGCATGCCAATGCCGTGCGCTCGGAGATGCCGGGCACGGTCATCGGTATCCATTGCGCCAGAGGCGACGAGGTCAGGGCGGGCGACACGCTCATCACCATCGAAAGCATGAAGCTGCAGATCGGCGTCGCCGCGCCGCGCGACGGGGTGATCGAGGATATTCACGTGGCGGCCAACGCCACCTTCGAGCGCGATGCGCTGCTGGTTTCTTTCGCGGCGCTTGCCGAACTCGCGGACGCCGACCTCATGGAGAAAAGGGCATGAGCCGGATCGTTTCGACCGTCAAGCCGGAGTCCGACGAGTTCCGCCGCCGCTACCGGCACAACCGGCGAATGGCGCAGGACCTCAAGCGGATGCAGGAGGCGGCGCGCTCGGCACGGCCGAAGCGGGACATCGAGCGGCTGGCGAAGCAGGGCAAGATGCTGCCCCGCGAGCGGCTCGAAAAGCTGCTCGATCCCGGAACGCCCTTCCTCGAACTGTCGAGCCTCGCCGGCAACATGGCCTATGAAGGCGAAGCGCCGTCGGCGAGCTGCATCACCGGCATCGGCGTCGTCTCGGGGCAGGAAGTCATGATCCATGCCGACGATGCGACGATCAAGGGTGGCGCCTGGTATCCGCTGACGGTCAAGAAGATCGTGCGCGCGCTGGACATCGCGCTCGAAAACGGGCTGCCGGTCGTCCATCTCTGCGATTCCGCCGGCGGTTTCCTGCAGATGCAGTCGGACGTCTTTCCGGACAAGTACATGGCGGGCCGGATTTTCCGCAACCAGTCGCTGCTTTCCAAGATGGGCGTCAAGCAGCTCGCGCTGGTCTTCGGCCATTGCACGGCGGGCGGCGCCTATATTCCGGCCCTGTCGGATTACAACGTCATCACGCGGGGCACCGGCGCGGTGTTCCTCGGCGGCCCGCCGCTGGTGAAGGCCGCGACGGGCGAGGTGGTGACGGCGGAGGCTCTGGGCGGCGCGGACCTGCACACGCGGACGAGCGGCACTTGCGATTATGCGGCGGAGGATGAAGACGATGCGATCCGCATCGGCCGCGAGATCGTCGCGCAATGGGAGCGGCCGAAAAAATGGGCGATCGACCGGGAGGAGGCCGAGCCGCCTTTCTACGATCCGGATGAGCTTTACGGGATTATCCCCGACGACATCAAAAAGGCCTATGACGCGCGCGAGGTGATCGCGCGGCTCGTCGACGGCAGCCGCTTCCACGAGTTTCAGCCCGATTACGGGACGACGCTCGTCTGCGGCTATGCACGCATCTGGGGTTTCCGGGTCGGCATCCTCGCCAACAATGGCGTGCTCTTCAACGACAGCGCGCTCAAGGGTGCGCATTTCATCGAGCTCTGCAACCAGAACAATACGCCGCTTCTCTTCCTGCAGAACATCACCGGCTACATGGTGGGGCGCGACTACGAGGCGGCGGGCATCACCAAGGACGGCGCCAAGATGATCATGGCGATGACCTGCTCTCATGTGCCGAAGTTCACCGTGATGTGCCACGCCTCCTTCGGCGCCGGGAATTACGGCATGTGCGGGCGCGCCTTCGACGGGCGCTTCCTCTTTGCCTGGCCCAATCATCAGATCGGCGTGATGGGCGGGGAGCAGGCAGCGAACACGCTGGCCGAGGTCAAGATCAGGCAGCTCGAACGGAATGGCGAAGCCGTCGATCAGGCGGTCATCGACGCCGTGAAGCAGGACACGCTCAAGGCCTATACGAGCCAGCTCAGCGCCTATCACTCGACCTCGGAACTCTGGGACGACGGGCTGCTCGATCCGGTCGATACCCGCAACGCGCTGGGAATCGCCATCTCCGCTTCGCTCAATGCGCCGCTGGGCACGCCGAGTTATGGGGTGTTGCGGCTTTAATGATGACTAATTGTCAGTAGGGGGCGGATATGGCCTCCGACACACAGGATCACGCTTCAGGACAAATTTGAAAAGAAGAGGAAGTACCGCGAGTTATCATGAGTGAAGGCATCCGCGGCTTTTTTGCGGATGAGACGTGCCGGGAGGAATGTCGGGTTAACCAGGCTAAGCCGTTGCGGCGGGTTGTCGCAGACGGTACCGTTCGGGAAAGCCGACGCTAGAGACAAAGAGGAACACGAAGGCCTGCCGTGTAACGAGCAGGCGCGGGTTTGGGAGGAGCAGACGTGGCGGCGAAGCGAGCCGACGCGGCTGAAACCAACCCCGCTTCTCCGGATTCGGGTGGTTGATCATGCTCAATAGTCACAAGCACGACGTTCGCAAGCCGATGCCGTCGCCGGCGCAGTTCAGCGCGCTCATCGGTCAGATCTACAACGGCTCTTTCGAGGATGTATCCTGGAAGAGAAGCCTCGAACAATTGCGCGAACATCTCGGCGCGAAGTTCGTCACGCTGTCGCTCGTCGCGAAGACGACGCTCCGGCAGGAAGCGACGATCAATGCCGGGGAGTTCGATCTCAACGATTTCGCGATGTATCAGAACGAGTATCAGCGCCATGCGCCGAAGCTCGAGATGAAGCTCGGTGAAATCACGACGATCAACGACTGGCTCTCGGATCGGCGTTATTCGAACAGCGGCAAGTTTCACGAACTGCTGGAGCTGGGCGGCATCAACCATTACATGGGATCATGGGTCTGCTCGCTGGAAGAGGTCGACTGCTTCCTGCGCATCATGCGGCCGACGGGCAGCAGCCCCTTCGACAAGCAGGAGCAGGAACTCATCTCGCTCATTGCGCCACACTTCGCCCGAGCGCTTGAAATCCGGACGCGGCTCTCGCATTCCGAAGTCGTGAACCAGATTTACGCCGAAGCGATGGACCGGCTCGCCGTCGGCGGCATCGTGCTCGACGAGGGCGGCAAGCTCGTCGCGATGAATTCGATCGCCCAGAGCCTGCTCGAACGGCGAGACGGCATCGTGGTGATGAACGGGGCGATCCGCGCGGTCTCCACGCAAGAGGACAAGGCGCTGCAGAAGCTCATCAAGTTCGCGCTCGAGACGGAGCCGGGCAGCGGCGACAAGATCACGCAAGCTCTCTCGATCAGTCGTCCATCGGGCGCGCGCGATCTCGGCGTCGTCGTCAATCCGATCCGGCTCAGCGCGCGCGTCGGCGATCGCTGGAGCCACGGCGCGGCGATCTTCATTCGCGACGCGGAGATCGGCGTCAAGACCGATCCCGCCGTGCTGCGCCAGCTCTTCGGCTTCACGCAGGCCGAAGCCTCTCTTGCGATGCAGCTTGCGAAAGGCGACAGCCTCGAACAGGCAGCGGCCGAGCAGAACATCCGCTACAACACGGCGCGCGCGCATCTGCGCTCCATGTTCGAAAAGACGGGCGTGACGCGGCAGGCGGAACTCGTTCGCATTCTCGTCAACGGCGTCGCGCCGCTGGCTTCGCTCGACAGAGCGTCCTGAGCGGAGTGTCCCGGCGGGAGCGATCCCGCCGGCACGCCCTGCCGTAGCGTCGCCGGGCCAGCGCGCATTCTGGTAGTCCGGTTAGACGATGTGGCTATCCGGGCGACGGCAACATCATCCCCGATATCGAAATAGGAGCGCCGCCTTGCCGGCGCGCGAGATAGAGCCGGGGAATTTGTCGATGGCCCGCACACAAGAAGTTGCAAGCCGCACAGCAGAAGTTGAAACCGCGATTCCAACCGCGGATGAAATTCTCGCCCGTGCGCGTGCCCTCGTTCCGGCGCTTCGGGAGCGGGCGAAGCAGGCCGAGAAGAACAGGCGCATTCCCGACGAGACGATTGCCGAGATGCAGGCGGCGGGTCTCTTCCGCGTTCTCCAGCCGAAGCGCTGGGGCGGTTACGAGATGCACCCGAACGTCTTTTACGACACGATGATCACGCTGGCCGAGGGCGACATGTCGACCGCCTGGTGCTACGGCGTCATCGGCTGTCACAACTGGCAGATGGGTCTGTTCGACGATCAGGCCGCGCAGGACGTCTGGTCGAAAGATACGTCGGTTCTCGTTTCATCGACCTACATGCTGACCGGCAAGGCGATGCCCGTCGACGGCGGCTATCGTTTCAGCGGCCATTGGCGCTTCTCGAGCGGCAGTGAGCATTGCGACTGGATTTTCCTCGGCGGGCTCGTCGATCCCGAATCGGGCAACACCGATGCGCGGACTTTTCTTCTGCCGCGCAGCGACTACGAGATCGTCGATACCTGGGATACGCACGGGCTTCGCGCGACGGGCAGCCACGACATCATCGTCAAGGACGTCTTCGTGCCGGAGTACCGTACGCACAAGATGGTCGATGGGTTGATGT
Source organism: Parvibaculum sp. (assembly GCF_035511255.1). Lineage (GTDB taxonomy): Bacteria > Pseudomonadota > Alphaproteobacteria > Parvibaculales > Parvibaculaceae > Parvibaculum. The sequence continues at coordinate 694 of NZ_DATKFR010000232.1, read as the reverse complement.
GCAACAGTCCAGGCAACGCGGTCAACACCGCGCCGCTCTACCGGATGCCCTTCGCGCAGATATTCATCCGTTCGGTTTCGACCTCGGCGATCGGCGCGCTGCAGCACATGCTCGACGAGTTCATCGACTACGCGCGGGTGCGCACCACGGTGACCGGCGCGAAGACGGCGCAGGACGCTTCGGCGCAACTCGTCTGCGCGGAGGCCGCCGCTTCCATCGACGAGATGAAGACGGTGCTCCATCACAACATGGACGTGATGTACGACAAGGCGGCGAACGGCGTCTTCGTGCCGATCCCTGACCGGCTGATGTATCGCTACCAGTCGGCCGAAGTGCCGGAGCGCTGCAGCAACCTCGCCCAGCGAATCTTCAAGGCGGGCGGCGGCTCGGCGGCCTTCAACACCAAACCCTTCAGCCGCATTTTCACCGATATTTCGACGGGCCGCCAGCACGCCGCGAACCAGGCCGACAGCATCGGCCGGAACTGGGGCGGCGTCATGCTCGGTCTCGACAATACGGACTATTTCATCTGAGCGTCGGATCATCCGATCGTTGCGTGGCGGCCGCGCAAAATGCCTTAATAGCCAAGTCGAGCGTGGCCAGCTCATGATGTGAAGGCGTGCGGAGCGGGATGGAAGATCTGAAATATCATCGGCTCCGGCTTGCCGATGTCATTGCCGAGACGGGCGATGCA
>NZ_DATKFR010000231.1:0-4145 GCF_035511255.1 Parvibaculum sp. | reverse complement strand
AAGGCCGCGACGCGGTCTTCGTTCTCGGAGGGCAGTATCGAGCAGGTCACATAGACAAGCCGTCCGCCGGGACGCACCAGGCGCGCGCCGCGCGCCAGCACTTCCGCCTGCGTCACGCGGTAGCTTTCGAGCAGGTCGGGCGTGAGCCGCCAGCGCGCATCGGGGCTGCGGCGCCAAGCGCCCGTCCCGCTGCAGGGCGCATCGACCAGCACACAATCGGCGCGGCCCTCCAGCCCTTCGAAATCGAGATCGGGCCCGCCCGGCAGAATATGCGGCTTGATGAAGCGGGTCTGGATATTGCGCGTACCCGCGCGCTGCGCCCGCGGCATCAACCGCGCGAGACGCCGCCGATCCGTGTCGCAGGCGTGGATCTGGCCGCGATTGTCCATCAGCGCGGCAAGCGCCAGCGACTTTCCGCCGCCGCCCGCGCAGAGATCGACGAGTTGTTCGCCCGGCACCGGGCCGGTAATGAGGCAGGCAAGCTGCGAGCCTTCATCCTGCAGCTCGACGAGCCCGTCACGGAAAGCCTTGAGGCCGGCGATGTTGGCGCGCGCCTTGAGCCGCAATCCCCAGGGCGAAAGCGGGCAAGGCTCGGTCTCGACTTTCTCGGCGGCAAGCGCGGCCTGCGCGTCCTCGCGCGTGCCCTTCAGGAGATTGACGCGGAGGTCCGTCGGCGCGCGCTCCATCAGCGCCGCCATCTCGGCTTCGAGATCGTCGCCCAGGGCACGCTCGAATTCGGGGTGAAGCCATTCGGGATAGTTGAGACGCACGAAGGCCGGCGCGTCGGCGGGCGGAAGAGCCGCAACCTTCAATGCGGTCGCCTCTTCCGGCGCGAGTGCGGCAGGTGCATGACGTGAGCCGTCCGCGAGCGCCATGGCACCGGCGGGGCCCTGCCCCTCAATCAGCGAGACCGCGCCGAGGGCGAGCAGTCGCGGCGTCTCGTGGCCGAGCGCCGAGGCGAGTTCCGCGCGATGCCGAAGTACGCTGTAGACGAGCTCGCTCACCGCCGCGCGGTCCTTCGATCCGGCAAAGCGGCTCGCCCGCGCCCAGCCGTCGACGACACGATCGGCCGGATGCCGCGTCTCGGCGATGGTGGAAAGAATGTCGATCGCCGCCTGAAGGCGGGCGCCGGGGGTCATGTTGCTACCTGAACTCGGGTTAGCTGCCGACGCCGGGATAGTTCGGCGCCTCGCGCGTGATGGTGACGTCGTGAACATGGCTCTCGCGAAGAGAGGCCGACGAGATGCGCACGAACTGGGCGCGGGTCTGGAAATCCTTCACGGTCGCCGAGCCCGTATAGCCCATCGCGGCGCGCAGGCCGCCGACGAGCTGATGGATGACATTGCCGACCGGACCCTTATAAGGAACTTGCCCTTCAATGCCTTCCGGGACGAGCTTCAGCGAATCCTTCACGTCCTGCTGGAAGTAGCGATCCGCCGAGCCGAGCGCCATGGCGCCCACCGAGCCCATGCCGCGATAGGCCTTGTAGCTGCGGCCCTGGTAGAGGAAGACCTCGCCGGGGCTCTCTTCGGTGCCGGCAAAGAGCGAGCCGATCATCGCGCATTCGGCGCCGGCCGCGATTGCCTTGGCGAGATCGCCGGAGAACTTGATGCCGCCATCGGCGATGACCGGAACGTCGGCCTTGCGGGCGACTTCGACTGCATCGAGGATCGCGGTGAGCTGCGGTACGCCGATGCCGGCGACGATGCGCGTGGTGCAGATCGAGCCCGGGCCGATGCCGACCTTGACCGCGTCAGCGCCCGCATCGATCAGCGCCTTGGCGCCGTCGCCCGTCGCGACATTGCCGGCGATGACCTGCGTTGCATTGGAAAGTTTCTTGATCCGCTCGACCGCTTCCGACACGCGGGCCGAATGGCCATGGGCCGTATCGACGATAATGACGTCGGCGCCGGCCGCGATCAGCGCCTCGGAACGCGCAAAGCCCTCGTCGCCCACCGTCGTGGCGGCCGCGACGCGCAGGCGCCCCTGATCGTCCTTGGCGGCGTTCGGATGAAGCTGCGCTTTCTCGATGTCCTTCACCGTGATGAGGCCGACGCAATGATAATTGTCGTCGACGACGAGGAGTTTCTCGATCCGGTGCTTGTGAAGAAGGCGCTTGGCCTCTTCCTGGCTGACGCCGTCCTTCACCGTGATGAGATTGTCTTTCGTCATCAGGTTGCGGACCGGCTCCTTGAGATTGGTGGCGAAGCGCACGTCGCGATTGGTGAGGATGCCGGCGAGCTTGCCCGAACCTTCGACCACCGGAATGCCGGTGATGCCGTGGCGCTGCATCAGCGCGAAGGCGTCGGCGAGCGTCGCGTCGGGCTCGATGGTTACCGGGTTCACGACCATGCCCGATTCGAACTTCTTGACCATGCGGACGTTCTCGGCCTGCTCGTCCGCCGACATGTTGCGGTGGAGAACGCCGATGCCGCCGGCCTGCGCCATGGCGATGGCGAGGCGGCCTTCGGTGACCGTATCCATGGCGGCGGAGAGAAGCGGGATGCCGAGCGTGATCGAACGCGTGAGCCGCGTTCTGGTATCCGCCTGACTTGGAAGGATCGAGGAAGCCGCCGGCAGCAGGAGTACGTCGTCGAACGTCAGTGCTTCGCGGATCATCTTGCCAACCTCCTGCCCGTCAACATCGGGCCGATTCATGTGTTGGCGGAGGCTTCTACCATCGTTCCGTTGGAATGCAAAGGAAGATTGAGCACCTGCAAAAAGCCGCCCTAGCTCGCCCAATGCGATACCGTCATCCCGGCCTTGTGCCGGGATCCAAGAGCGGCTCGCTTGGCATTTATGCTCCGGCCCCGGGACGGGCCCGGGGTGACAATAAACAATAGAATGCCTTCACGAGAGCCTTACAAAGACTCTTCGGTCTTCTTGCGAAACCCTTGAGCCAGCACATACATTTCGGCCGAATCGGCCCGGCTGGCGGAGGGCTTCACATGGCGGACGTTCTGGAAGTGCTGCTTGAGCAATGCCAGAAGCTCGTTCTCCGTTCCGCCGCGCAAGACCTTGGCGAGGAAAGTCCCGCCCTCGCTCAGCACTTCGGTCGCAAACTGGGCGGCGGCCTCGCAGAGCGCCATGATCTTCAGATGATCGGTCTGGCGATGCCCGGTCGCATGCGCCGCCATGTCGGAGAGGACGACGTCGGCCTCGCCCCCCAGCACCGCCTTCACCTGCGCATCGGCGCCCTCGGCAAGAAAGTCGAGTTTCATAATCGTGGCGCCGGGCATCGGCTCCATGTCGAGGATGTCGACGCCGATGACGCGGCCCTGCTTGTCGCCGCGCCCCTCGAGCGACTTCACGCGATGGACCGCGATCTGGCACCAGCCGCCCGGCGCGGCGCCGAGATCGACGACCCGCGCGCCGGCCTTGAGGAAATGAAACTTGTCGTCCATTTCGGAAAGCTTGAAGGCCGCGCGGGAGCGGTAGCCCTCCTTCTTGGCGGCATGGACATAAGGGTCGTTCAACTGGCGCTGCAGCCAGAGCGTCGAGGAGAGCGTACGCTTCTTGGCGGTCTTGACGCGCACCTTCAGTGCGCGGGGCGCATTGCCTTTGGTGAGACCCTTGCCTGTCGATTTCTTCTCGCTCATGACGAACGCTCTCCTGCGGCGCGCTCTCCCGACGTTCGTTTGCCCCCGCGCCTGCGGCGGCGACGCCGGCGGGGCCGCGCGCTGTCGGCCTCCATGAGTGACAGAAGAATGCCCTCCCGCAAACCCCTGTCGGCGACGCGGAGCCTCTGGGCCGGCCAGGCCAGCGCGATGGCCTCGAAAATGGCACAACCCGCGAGCACCAGATCCGCCCGTTCGCGGCCGACGCAAGGATGCGCGGCCCGCATGTCGTAATCGAGCTCCAAAAGGTCGCGGGTCACCCGGTGAACGTCGGCCGGCGTGATCCAGATGCCGTCGACCTGGTTGCGGTCGTAACGCGGCAGGCCGAGATGGACGCCGGCGATGGTCGTCACCGTGCCCGACGTACCGAGGAGGTGGAAACTCTCCTCGCCCTGCCCGCCCCGGACCGCCTGCAGCCTTGCGAAGAAAGGCGCAATGCGCTCGCTCACCTCCGCCACCATGGTGTCGTAGAGCTCGGCCGAAACCTCGACGCCGCCATGGCGCTCGGCCAGCGTGACGACGCCGCAA
>NZ_DATKFR010000230.1:0-7243 GCF_035511255.1 Parvibaculum sp. | reverse complement strand
CTCCGCGTCGTCGACAAGGCGCTTCACGCACCCAATCTCGCCTCGATCCTCAATCAGGGCGCCTTCAACTTCGGCAATGCCTCGGGCGCCTGGCTCGGCGGCGCCGTCATCGCCCAGGGCGCGGCTTATACCTTCATTCCCTGGGTCGGCGCCGCCGTGGCACTCGCCGCGCTGGCCCTTGCGATGCTCTCCCAGCGTCTCGACCGCCCGGCCGCCGCGGTCGCTTGATCGAAGACCGGAAAAACATATAAAGATTTCTTTATATGAACTTGTCTGGGCGGGATCGGCCTGTTATAAGGCCGGGTCCCGCCTGCGCCTCGCATGCGGCCCACGCATTTCCAAGGAGCCCCCATGAGCAATGATTACGTCGTCAAGGACATCAACCTCGCCGACTGGGGCCGCAAGGAAATCGACATCGCCGAGACCGAAATGCCGGGCCTCATGGCGACCCGCGAGGAATTCGGCAAATCGCAGCCGCTGAAGGGCGCGCGCATCGCCGGCTCCCTCCACATGACGATCCAGACGGCCGTGCTCATCGAGACGCTGAAGGCGCTGGGCGCCGATGTGCGCTGGGCGTCTTGCAACATCTATTCGACGCAGGATCATGCCGCCGCCGCGATCGCGGCCTCCGGCACGCCTGTTTTCGCGATCAAGGGCGAGAGCCTCGAGGATTATTGGGAATATACGCATCGCATCTTCGAATGGGCCGATGGCGGCGCGCCGAACATGATCTTGGACGATGGCGGCGACGCGACGCTGCTGGTGCATCTCGGCCTCCGCGCCGAAGGCGGCGACGTCGCCTTCCTCGAAACCGCTTCGAACGAGGAAGAGGAAATCCTCTACGCCTCGATCAAGCGCCGCCTGAAGCACAAGCAGGGCTGGTACACGACGCTCGCAAAGAGCATTCGCGGCGTGACCGAGGAAACGACGACGGGCGTGCATCGTCTCTACGAGATGCAGAAGAAGGGCACGCTGCTCTGGCCGGCGATCAACGTCAACGACAGCGTGACGAAATCGAAATTCGACAATCTCTACGGCTGCCGGGAATCTCTGGTCGACGGCATCCGCCGCGCCACCGACGTGATGATGGCCGGCAAGGTCGGCGTCGTCGCCGGCTTCGGCGATGTCGGCAAGGGGTCCGCCGCCAGCCTGCGCAATGCCGGCGCCCGCGTCATCGTCACCGAGATCGATCCGATCTGCGCGCTGCAGGCGGCGATGGAAGGCTATGAGGTCACGACCATGGAAGAAGCCGCTCCTCGCGGCGACATCTTCGTCACCACGACCGGCAATGTCGACGTCATCACGGTCGAGCACATGCGCGCGATGAAGCATCGCGCCATCGTCTGCAACATCGGCCATTTCGACAGCGAGATTCAGGTCGGCGCGCTCAAGAATTTCAAGTGGCACAATGTGAAGCCGCAGGTCGACGAGATCGAGTTCCCCGGCGGCAACCGCATCATCCTGCTGGCCGAGGGCCGGCTCGTGAATCTCGGCTGCGCGACCGGCCATCCGAGCTTCGTCATGTCGGCCTCGTTCACCAATCAGACGCTTGCCCAGATCGAGCTCTGGACGAAGCCCGGCCAGTACGAAAAGAAGGTCTATACGCTGCCCAAGACGCTCGACGAGAAGGTCGCGGCGCTGCATCTCGCCAAGATCGGCGTGAAGCTGACCAAGCTTACCGACAAGCAGGCCGCCTATATCGGGGTTACCGAAACGGGCCCCTTCAAGCCCGAGGCTTACCGCTACTGACGCCGCCTCCCGCCGCACTGCAGAAGGCCCGGATTTCTCCGGGCCTTTTCATTTGGAGAGGGGTTTTTCGCTGTGCATTTTCGCGACACTTTAAGACATGATGTAGTATCGCTCGCCTCGGGCTGATCAGGCGGTGCGAATCGCACCGGATGGGGAATGATGACGGAAAGGCTGAGGCCGCCGGCGCGGCTGCTTTGGGGAAAGGGTGCGGGCCTCGCCGCGCTCGCGTCCGGCATGCCTGCCGTTCCCGCGCTGGCCGCCGATCCGACGCTTCCCGACCGCCTCCAGGAAAGTCTGCCCAAGGCGTTGGCGACGCTCGGCGTTCCAGCGTCGGCGCCGGTGATGGACCTCTATCTGCTCGGTGCTCTCGGCCTCGCGGTCTTCGGCGTTCTCGCCGCTCTGGTGGGATTCCGGACCGCCCGCGGCGCCCGGCGCCTGGCCCTGACGCGCGAACAGGAAATGTCGGGCCTCGAAGCCCGCCTTCATGCCGCGGAATCGATCCTCGCCGCCGAGCCCGACGCCGTCTTCATCTGGACGCCGGAAAGCCTGCGCGCCGCCCCCGGCACCTTTCAGTCGCGGCCCCGCATCGTCGGCTCGACCGCGACCCTGGTCGATCCCGCTTCGGGCGACCTCGATTTCTCCTACCTGCTGACGAGGCTCGAGCCGGAGAATGCTGGCCGCCTCAACACCGCGGTCCAGCGCCTGCGGACGCGCGGCGCGCGCTTTTCCCTTCATGTCCAGTCGCTCGACGGCCGCACCTTCGAGGCGGAGGGTCGGCCTGCCGGCGCGCTCGCCGTGCTCTGGCTGCGCGATGTGACCGGCGAGCGGGCGGAGGTAAGCCGCCTGACCGAACGCCTGCGTCAAGCCGAAGCGAGCCGCGCGCGCTTCGAGGAACATGTGATGAGTGCCCCGTTCCCCGCCTGGCGGCGCAACGAGGAGGGCAAGCTCGTCTGGGTGAACGACGCCTATGCGCGTGCCGTCGATGCGGCGACGCCAGAGGATGCGGTGGTGCGCGGCCTCGAGCTTCTGAGCGAGGATGTGCTGTCCTCGCTCAGGCGCCGCCTCTTCGACCGCACCCGGGCCACCGAACGCACCCATGCGATCATGGCTGGCGAGCGTCGCGCCATCGAGGTTTTCGAGCAGCGCGTGTCGCAGGGGCTTGCGGGCGTCGCCGTCGACGTTTCGGCACTCGATGCCGCGGAAGCGGAATTGCGTCGCCACATCGAAAGCCACGCGGCGACGCTCGACCGCGTGACGACCGCCGTGGCGATCTGCGGCCCCGACAAACGGCTCAAATTCCGCAACCGCGCCTTCGAAAATCTCTGGGGCCTCGATCCGCAATGGCTCGACGCCGAGCCGACCGACGGCGAGATGCTCGATCAGTTGCGCGCCCTGCGCCGCCTGCCGGAACAGGCGAACTTCCAAGCCTGGAAGCAGGGCCGCATGGAGCTCTATACCTCGCCCGATCCGATCGAGGAATACTGGCACCTGCCCGACGGGCGCACGATCAAGGTGCTCGGGCAGGCGCATCCCTTCGGCGGCGTCATCTATCTCTACGAGAACGTGACCGAGCAGCTCAATCTCGAAAGCTCCTACAATACGCTGGCCCGCGTACAGCGCGAGACGATCGATCATCTCTATGAAGGCGTCGCCGTCTTCGGTTCCGACGGCCGCCTGAAACTCTTCAATCCAGCCTATGCGCGCATCTGGAATCTCGCTGACGAAGTGCTTTGCGCCGAGCCGCATGTGGACGAGATCGTCGAGGCTTGTACGCCGCTCTTCAGCGATCCGGCGGATGCCGAGAACCTCAAGGCACGCATCATGATGGCGTCCGGCGTCCGCTCGCAGGCGACAGGCCGCCTCAACCGTCCGGACGGTACGGTGATCGACTATGCCGCCGTGCCGCTTCCCGACGGCGCAAGCCTTCTCACCTATATCGACGTGACGGATTCCATTCGCATGGAGCTGGCGCTGCGCGAGCGCAACGACGCGCTTGAGACGGCCGATCGGCTGAAATCCGAATTCATCAGCCACGTCTCCTACCAGTTGCGGACGCCGCTCACGAACATTCTGGGCTTCGGCGAAATCCTCGAAGCCGAGATGTTCGGTGAACTCAATCCGAAGCAGCACGAATACACGCAAGGCATTCTCGAGTCCTCGGACACGCTTCTCGACATCGTGAACGACATTCTCGACCTCGCCGTCATCGAAGCGGGCGCGATGACGCTCGATCTTTCCGACGTGGCAATGTCCGACGTCATCCGCGCGGCGGAAGAATTCGCTCAGCGTCCGGCTCAGAAAAACCGCGTCGTCCTCAAGATCGATGCGCCCGACGATCTCGGGGTCATCCGCGCCGACGAAAAGCGCATCAAGCAGATCATGATCAACCTTCTGTCGAACGCGCTGGCCTTCACGAGCCCCGGCGACACCATCACCATCGGCGCTGCGCGCGGTGACAACACGGTGCAGCTCTTCGTCGCCGACACAGGCGATGGCATCAAGCCGGAGTTTCAGGCGACGGTCTTCGATCGCTTCGAGGCGCGTGCAGGGCAGGATCGCCGGCGCGGCGCCGGACTCGGCCTGTCGCTTGTGCGCTCCTTCGTCGAACTGCATGGCGGCTGGGTAACGCTCGAATCGGCGCCCGACGTCGGCACGCGCGTGACCTGTCATCTGCCGGTCCGCACGCCCGCCTCGACCGTACTGGAGTCCGGTGCCGGTGCGCCGAAACTCATGGCCGAATAAAGGGCTGCCGATGCGGCCTCGATATTGCTGCGGAGGAGGGGGGACTCTTCGGCGGTTGTCAAAAGAAGAACCCGGCGCGGATCTCTCCGGCCGGGTTCAAACTTTGAAGGCAGCTCTCCGGCGAAGCCGGATGTCGCCCGCGTCTCAGCTCAAAGGAGCTGGAGGTTCGCGGCCGAGGTCTTGCCTTTTTCCGTCACGAGCTCATACGAAAGCTTCTGGCCTTCGTTGAGGTTCGAGAGGCCAGCGCGCTCGACGGCCGAGATATGCACGAACACGTCGTTGCCGCCGTTGTCCGGCTGAATGAAGCCGAAGCCCTTCTGGCTGTTGAACCACTTTACCGCGCCCTTGTTGGACATGGTGTCTCCTTGGAATAGAGGGTGTCGTCCGCGCGACATCGCGCGTCCGTGTCAATCTTTGAGAGTAGGGATAGCCCGGCGCTCGATCTGAGCGTAGAGAGCATGCCGAACCAAAACGAAATGACGCCCCATAAGTGGGGCCGCAGGCCGAAATAGCAAGGGAAATAAATCCCGTACGCTTGAACCCGCCGAAAACAGCCATTTCACGCGTCTCCGGGCCGCGCCCGCTCTCCGCCTCGTTCGACGACACGCCTCTTTTCAGTTGCCGCTTTAATTTAAGTGACCGAAATGATACTTTCGGTCATTCGTTCCGATGCCGCCCCGGGTCGCGCATGAAAGCGGCGCCGAGGGGCGGCCTCGCCGCCCGGAACATCGCCAGCAGGGGAGGAAATCATGTCCGTCACGCTCAAGGTCAACGGCGTCAAGCATACGCTCGACGTCGAGCTCGAAATGCCGCTTCTCTGGGCGCTGCGCGACGAGCTGGGCCTCACCGGCACCAAGTTCGGCTGCGGCGTTGCCTCTTGCGGCGCCTGCACCGTGCATGTCGACGGCGAGGCCGTGCGGTCCTGCGTGACGCCGGTCGTTTCCGTCGAGAACCGAGAGATCGTCACGATAGAAGGTTTGGCCGAGGCCTCCGGCGCCAAGGCCGCGCTGGCGCCGATCCAGGCCGCATGGATCGCGCATCAGGTCCCGCAATGCGGTTATTGCCAGTCGGGCATGCTGATGGCCGTGTCGGCGCTTCTGAAGGAAACCCCGAAGCCGACCGATGCGCAGATCGACGAAGCGATCACCAATGTCTGCCGCTGCGGCACCTATCCGCGTGTGCGCGCCGCCATTCATTCGCTGTCGAACGCCTGAGGGAGACGGAACCATGGACATCAAGAACCCCACACGGCGCGGACTTCTGATTGCCGGCGGCCTCGCGGGCGGCGGATTGCTGATCGGCTATGCGATGTCCGGTCCGTCGCGCCGAAACCAGCTCGACAAGCTTGCTTCCGGCGAGGACGAGCGCTTCGTCACGACCTGGTTGAAGCTTTCGCCGGACAATGTGCTGACGGTCTATGTGCCACACGCCGACATGGGGCAGGGCGTGGTCACCGCGCTCGCCATGATGGCGGCCGAGGAGATGGAGGCCGACTGGTCGCTGGTCAGGGCCGTGCAGGCGCCCGCCGAGCAGGCCTTCGCCAATGAAGCGCTCGGCCAGCGTTTTACCGATGGCGTCGAAATTCCACCCATGCTGACGGGCCTCACCAACGCCGCCTGGCTCAAGGTCGCGAAGTTCATGCATATCCAGCTCACCGGCGGCTCGTCCTCCGTGCGCTGGACCGGTCAGCATGGCATGCGCGTTGCCGGCGCCGCCGCGAAGGATCTGATGATCCGCGCCGCGGCCCGCCGCTGGAACGTCGACCCCTCGCAATGCGTCGCGCGCCTCTCCCATGTGCATCACGACGCCTCGGGCAAATCGGCAACGTTCGCGGAGCTCGCGTCCGATGCGGCGAACCTTTCGCCGCTTTCAAATCCGGTGCTGAAATCGCCGAAGGACTACACCATCGTCGGCAAGCCGATCCCGCGCTTCGATATTCCGGCCAAGGTCGACGGCAGCGCGAAATATGGCATCGACGTGAAGGTGGCGGGCATGCTCTATGCCGCCATCAAGTTCGTGCCCGTCTTCGGCGCCGAGGTCGTGAGCTACAACGAAGCCGAAATCCTGAAGCGGCCCGGTGTGAAGAAGCTCGTCCGCCTGCCGTCGGGCGTTGCCGTCGTCGCCGACAATTTCTGGCGCGCCAAGGAGGCGGCGGCCGCGCTCGATCTGAAGATCGACGCCAAGGGCAATGACACGCGCTCGATGACGACGATCTATGCGCAGCACGACAAGGACATTGCCTCCGGCGACAGCGCGAAGGACGTCGAGATCGGCGATATCGACGCCGGCCTGAAAGGCGCGGCGAAGACCGTCGAGGCGACCTACCGCGTTCCCTATCTCGCCCACGCCTGCATGGAGCCGATGAACTGCACGGTCTGGATCAAGTCGGACGGCAAGGCGGAAGCTTGGGTCGGCGCACAGGACCCGCTCGGAACCCGCGCCCGCATCGCTGATGTCGCCGGTCTTTCCTTCGACGACGTGACGCTGCATCCGATGTTGCTTGGCGGCGGCTTCGGCCGCCGCATCCCGGTGCGCGAGGGCTTCTTTAATTTTCCGAGCGAGATCGACTTCGCGACGCTGATCGCGAAGGAAGTCGATGCGCCGGTAAAGCTCGTCTACACCCGCGAAGACGACATTCAGCACGATGCCTATCGCATCGCCGTGACGAGTGTCTTCAAGGTCGGCCTCGACAAGGACGGTCAGCCCGTCGCCTGGCAGAACCGCTATACCTCGAAGGACGAGCCGGGCGAGG
>NZ_DATKFR010000229.1:0-4855 GCF_035511255.1 Parvibaculum sp. | reverse complement strand
ACGACGAGGGCCAGCGCACCGGCGAAGATCGGATAGATGCCAGCCGAGAATTTGAGACGGTTGACGGCGCGGAGCACGATCTGACCGCCGACCAGGCCGAAGAGAACGCCGCCGCCCATCTGCCAGAGGAAATCATAGGCGAGCGTCAGCGCCGTCTCGCTCCAGCCGCCCTTGGGAAAGCCATGCGCGGCGAGGCTGACAAGGGCCAGCGTCATGAAGATCGACATCGGATCGTTGAGGCCGGATTCGACCTCCAGCGCCGAGCCGACGCGGGGCTTCAGGCGGAGGCCCCTGAGATGGAGGAGGAGAAAGACGGCGGCGGCATCCGTGGGGCCGACGATGGCGCCGATGAGCAGCGCCTCGAGCCAGCCATAGCCGAGGATGTAATGTGCGGCCGCGCCGACGATCGCCGCCGTGATCGCCACACCGAGGGTCGCCAGCACGACGGCGGGCGAGAGCGCATGGGAGAATTGCTCGCGGGTCGTGCTCAGTCCGCCGTCGAAGAGGATGACGGCGAGCGCCAGCGACCCCGTAAGGTAAGCGAGGCGAAAATCCTGAAACCTGATGCCGCCGAAACCGTCCTCTCCGGCGAGCATGCCGAAGGCGAGGAAGACGAGCAGCAGCGGCGCGCCGATCCGCGACGACAGGACGCCGGCGAAGATCGAGAAGGTGATCAGCGCCGCCGTGATCAGGATGATGTGGTTGGCAAATTCCATGGGCGGGGGTGAGGCCTGACGATTGAGGGGCGGTGGAACCGGCACAAGCCCGCCCGCCGCCGTCCGACGCCCGCAAACGAACGGGGGGCAGGCGGCGAATGAACAGACCGACTTCTGGACCGGTATTGGCTCGCGCCTATAGTGTAGGGAAAAGAACCGGCAGACGAGAAAAAACGCAGAATGTCGCCGGAAACCAGGGAGGAAGCATCATGGATCTCGCCATGCGGCCCGAGGACGTCGCCTTTCGCGACGAGGTGAGGGCCTTTCTGACGGAAAACCTGACCGAGGAACTGAAGGCCCATGCGCGGCTGACGCCGGGCATTCTCGCCGACCAGGACCTGCGCGTGGAATGGCTGAAACGGCTCCATGCGCGCGGCTGGGCGGCGCCGAGCTGGCCGAAGGAATATGGCGGGCCGGGCTGGAACGTGATGCAGCGCTTCATCTGGGCGTCGGAATGCGCGTCGGCGGGGGCGCCCGCCGGCTCCAACATGGGGCTCTCCATGGTCGGGCCGACGCTGATGGGCCACGGCACGGCGGAGCAGAAAGCCTATTACCTGCCGCGCATCCTCAGGGGCGAGGACTGGTGGTGCCAGGGCTATTCGGAGCCGGGCTCGGGCTCGGACCTCGCCTCGCTGCAATGTCGGGCGGTGGCCGACGGCGACGATTACGTCATCAACGGCACCAAGCTCTGGACCACGGGCGCGCATCAATCGAACAAGATGTTCTGCCTCGTGCGCACGGACCCCAAGGCGAAGCCGCAGGAGGGCATCTCCTTCATCCTGATCGACGACTTCCACGCCAAGGGCATCAAGGTCGAGCCGATCATCACGCTCGCCGGCGACCACGAAGTGAACCAGGTGTTCTTCGACGATGTGCGTGTGCCGAGAAAGAACCTCGTCGGCGCGGAAAACAACGGCTGGACGGTGGCGAAATATCTGCTCGAATTCGAACGCGGCGGCGCGGCCCACGGCGCGGGCCTGCGCAACGCGCTCAACCGCCTGAAGACGATCGCCTCGACGGAACAGGCCGGCAGCGGCGCGCGGCTGATCGACGATCCGAATTTCCGCCGCAAGATCGACGAGACGGAGGTGCAGGTGACGGCGGTGGAGTTCACCGAGCACCGCATCATGTCGCAGCTTTCGAACGGGCAGAACCCAGGCGCCGCCGCCTCGATGATCAAGCTCACCGGCGCGGACACCAACCAGCGCATCACCGAACTCGGCGTCGAGGCGATCGCCTATTACGCCGAACCGGACGTGATGGAAGCCCGCACCTGGGGCTCGAACGTCGCGCCCGTGGGGCCGGCGCATACGCTGATGGTGATGCCGAAATATCTCAACACGCGGGCGCAGACGATTTTCGGCGGCTCGAACGAAGTGCAGCACAACATCATGGCGAAGGCCGTGCTGGGGCTTTAGGTCCGCTTCACATACCTGCGTCATCCCGGCTTCGACCGGGATGACCGTTCACACCATCGGATCGCGACCGACGGCCATGCGGTAGGTGAGGCGCGCGAGTTCGCGAGTGAATTGCTTTTTCTTTGCGGGCGGCACGTCGAGAAGCGCGATTTCGAGAATGGTGTTGTAGAGCATCTGCGCGATCAGCCAGGCGTCCTCCTCCGGCATCGGCAGATCGAGGCGGTCTCCCGCCGCGATGCGGACCTGCTGGGCGAGGTCGAGCATGGCCATGCGCGCCTCCGTCACCGCCGGAAGATGCGCGACGAAGGGAATCTGCCTGAGCAACGCGCGATGAACATCGCGGTCCTCCGCCATGACGGCGACCGCGGCTTCCGTCAAATGGATGACGCCGCGCCAGGGCCCGATATCACCGATGTCGGCAAAGGCCTTCCGCATCCGCTCGACGATGCGCGCCATCTGGCGTTCCGCCAGAACGGCGACGATCGTCTCCTTGTCGGGGAAAAACTCATAAAGAGTGCCGATAGAAACCCCCGCCCTTTCGGCGATCCTGTTGGTCGTCAGGGCCTCGTAGCCGCTTTCGGCCAAAAGCCGAGCAGCCGCCTCGATCACGGCGTCGAAGCTTGCCTTCGAGCGAGCCTGTTTCGGCCATTTTTTCGGTTTGAATCCAGTCACTTGAAAGAGCCCCCCGCCCGGGCCGGAACCGGGCCCGCCAATCCGAGTTTTCCGAGCAATTACTTGGATTAGAATAAGCCATCCCATTCTTCAAAACGAGCACGAGATTCCATGCCCGCCCTGCACGACCACGCTTTCGAGACCGTCGATGCCCCGTCGCGGGCGCCGAAGTCCGCCGCGCGCGGCCTGCGCATCAACTATCTGGAGCCCGTCGGCGACCCCGGGCTCGGCGGGCCGGGTTCGCTCGCCTGGAAGGTCTTTCATAACCCAGTCGCCAAGGCGACGGGCGGCATCGCGGCGGTGATCCTCGAACTCGCGGAGCCTTCGGTCCGGGCGGGCGTGTGGGACCATTCCACCTTCAAGGTCGATCCGATCCAGCGCATGCGGAACACGGCGGAAGCGGCGATGGCCGTGACCTATGGGCCGGAAAAGGCGGCGCGCATGACCTTCGAGCGCGTGACGCGCATGCATGAGCGCGTGAGCGGCGAGACGCATGAGGGCAGGCCCTATCGCGCGATGGATCCGGCGCTGCTCACATGGGTCCATGTAACGGCGGCATGGGGATTTCTGCAGGCCTATATCCGCTATGCCGACCCCGACCTCAGCCGCGCCGACCAGGACCGCTTCTATCGGGAAGGCGAGATCAAGGGCAAAGGCTTCGGCGCCGAATGGGTGCCGACCAGTGCCGACGAGGTCGACGCCTACATGGCCACGATGCTGCCGAAGCTCTACGCCAACGATACGGTGCAGGAATTCCTGAAGATCGTCGGCGAGGCGACGCCGTTCGGCCGCGCCGGACAGCCGCTGCAGCGCCTGATCACGCAGGGCGGAATCGATCTTCTCACGGACGAAATGCGGAAGGCCTGCGGCGTCCGCGTCACGCATCCGCTGGGGCGGCGCGGCGTGCGCGCGGCCATCGGCGCGCTTTCGGCGACCGCGCGCTTCGTCGCCCGGCGCAGCGGAAACAGCCCAGCCGAACTGGCTTGCCGCCGAATGGACGTTTCGACAGACTGCCTCTATCCGAATTGACGAGGCACCGCGGCGCTTGACGCAGCGTCGCGCACGAAAAACAACAGGGCGGAAAATGGATCTTCATTTCACGCGCGAGGACGCGGCGTTTCGCGACGAGGTGCGCGCCTTTCTCGACGAGAAGCTGACGCCGGAGCTGAAGGAGGCGGGCAAGCTCACGACGAGCGTCTTCACCGACAAGCAGTGGAACCTCGCCTGGCAGAAGATCCTCTACGAAAAGGGATGGGTCGCGCCCGCCTGGCCGGTCGAATATGGCGGCACCGGCTGGAGCGAGATGCGGAAATATATCTGGGCGTCGGAATGCGCGCGGGCGGGGACGCCGAACCTCTCGCCGATGGGCTTGCGCATGTGCGCGCCGGTGCTGATGAAATACGGGACGCCGGAGCAGAAGGCCTTTTACCTACCGCGCATCCTGAAGGGCGAGGACTACTGGTGCCAGGGCTATTCGGAGCCGGGCTCGGGATCGGACCTTGCCTCGCTGCAACTCCGCGCGGTGTCGGACGGCGACGATTACGTGCTCAACGGATCGAAGATCTGGACGACGCATGCGCATTTCGCCAATCGCATGTTCTGCCTCGTGCGCACGAAATGGGACGGCAAGCCCCAGGAGGGCATCACCTTCATCCTGCTCGAAATGGACACGCCCGGCCTCAAGGTCGAGCCGATCATCACGCTGGCCGGCGAGCACGAGGTCAATCAGGTCTTCTTCGACGATGTGCGCGTGCCGAAGGCGAACCGCGTCGGGCCGGAGCATGAAGGCTGGACGGTGGCGAAATATTTGCTCGAATTCGAGCGCGGCGGCGCTTACGCGGCGGGGCTTTCGGTCGGCGTCGAGAAGGTGCGCGCGATCGCCAGCGAGGAACGCGCGGATGGGGCGCGGCTGATCGACGATCCGGCCTTCCGCCGCCGGCTCGACGAGGCGGAGATTTCGGTGAAGGCGATGGAAGTGACCGAGCATCGCGTGATGGCGGAGCTCGCGGGCGGCAAGAACCCCGGCCCCGCCTCCTCGATGCTCAAGAC
>NZ_DATKFR010000228.1:0-14615 GCF_035511255.1 Parvibaculum sp. | reverse complement strand
CACGCCGAGGCGCGGTACGGCGCGGGGCAAACCGTCTTCGCCGAAGGTCAGCGGGCAGCCGTCATTCTCGTAGCCGACGAGACGGCAATCGTCGCCGAAGACGTCGCCCCAATAAAGGTCCGCCCCTTCGAGCGCCCAGTGGTTTTCGTTCCAGACCGTGTAGCCGCCGATGCCGCGCGAGACGCAGAGGCCGAAGCGGTGATAGCCACCGAAGAGAAAGGAGAGGCCCGTGAGCGCGGCTTCGGGGCGGCCGACCCAGGGGCTCGACCAGAGGCCGGAAGTGAGGTGGCGTTTCGCGGGGTCCGAGGCGAAGGGGTCTTCGTCCTCGGCGCGGCCCTTGTAGGCGACGAAGCTCTTGCCGCCGTCTTCCCAGCGGCATTGCCAGTAGCAGGAATTGCCCGAGAGGATGACGGCGTGGCCGCCGGCGTCGACATAGCGCTCGGCTTCGAGACGTTCGTTCATGCTCCAGTATTCGCTGTGGCCGATGAAGAGCGCGGCGGCGTAGCCATCGAGGGCGCGGGGCTCGACTTCGAGATCGTAATCGGTGAGGTAATCGAGTTCGTAGCCCGCGTCTTCCGCCCAGGCGACGAAGGCATGTTCCCATTTGTCGGTGAAGCCGGCGGGACAATCCCAGCCCTGGCCGCCGGCGAGGACTTCGTGGATCACTTCGCCGGGCATGGCGCGCTCGCGAAAGCCGCGACGCGTCTCGCTGACGATGCGGTGCTTCTCGGAGACGGGTTGCATCATGCCGGCGGGGAAGGGACGCGCACTCGAGAGGCGTGCCGCGACGACATGCGTTGCCTCGTCGGAGGGGATGGGCGCCGGCGTCGGGCCGCCGATCCAGACATAGGTATTGGCGCCGCCCCACCAGTTGTAGGCCTGATAGGTGTTGGTCGCGAGGACGATGACGGCGCGCGCCTTCGGCGTCACGGATTTGACGACCAGCATGTGGCGGCCGACGGCGCCGTCGGCACCCTTGAGCAGGATTTCGTAATAGCCGCTCTTCCAGTCGCCGACGGTGAAGCGGAAGGCTTCGGGCCAGCCGCAACCGTGGATATGGGCGTTTTCCGGCGCGGCATGTTCGCCGACCGTCACGGCCTTTTGCTCGAAGACGATGGTGCGGGTTTTCGCGAGGCGCGCGATCTCGATATCGCAGACGCCGCCGGTCGCGGAGAGATGGAGCGCGACGCTCTCGCCCGGACGCGCGCTCAGACGGTCCGAATAACCCCAGATCCAGTTGCTCATCGGTGTTCCTCAACGGTATCAGTAACTATCGTTTTGCCGATTAGACACGGGGAGGGGTGGGCTTCGCAAGCGCCGGAGGTCGGGTGGGCTTCTTCGGGTGCTTTCTGTGTGGCCACCCCCCTCCCAACCCTCCCCCTCAAGGGGGGAGGGCTCTTGGCGACGGGTTAAGCGAAGGCGCTCAGACCTTCTCCGTGACGGCCAGCGCGAAGGCGTAGACGAGGGCGACTTCCTTCAGGCGTTCGAAGCGGCCGGGGGCGCCGCCATGGCCGGCTTCCATGTTGATGCGGAGAAGCGTGAGGTTCCTGTCGGTGCGGAGCGCGCGGAGCTTCGCCGCCCATTTCGCGGGCTCCCAATAGGTGACGCGCGGATCGGTGAGGCCGCCCAGCGCGAAGATATGCGGATAAGTCTGTGGGCGGACGTTATCGTAGGGGCTGTAGGACGCCATGTATTCGTAGGCTTCCTTGCTCTCGATCGGATTGCCCCATTCGTGCCACTCGGGGGGCGTCAGGGGCAGGGAGGCGTCGAGCATGGTCGCCATCACGTCGACGAAGGGGACTTCGGCGATCAGCCCCATGAAGAGATCGGGCGCCATGTTGGCGGCGGCGCCCATCAGCATGCCGCCGGCGCTGCCGCCGTGCCCGACGATGAGCCCTCGCGACGTGAAGCCTTCCTTCGCCAGATGCTCGCCGGCGGCGATGTAGTCGGTGAATGTGTTGCGCTTCTTCAGGAGCTTGCCATCCGAATACCAGCGATAGCCTTTTTCCTTGCCGCCGCGAATATGGGCGATCGCATAGACGAAGCCGCGATCGACCAGCGAGAGACCGGTGACGGAGAAGGAGGCCGGAATGCTGATGCCATAGGAGCCGTAGCCGTAAAGGAGGCAGGGCGCGGAGCCGTCGAGCTTCGTCTCCTTGCGATAGAGAAGCGAGATCGGCACCTGCTCGCCATCCGACGCCGTGGCGTAGATGCGCCGCGTCACGTAATCGTCGGGATTGTGGCCGGAGGGGACTTCCTGACGCTTCATCAATGTGCGGGCACGGGTTCCCATGTCGTAGTCATAGACTTCCGACGGCGTGGTCATCGAATTGTAGGAGAAGCGCGTGCGCGTCGTGTCGTATTCGTAGCCGGAGGAGAGGTTGAGATCGTAGGCCTCTTCGGCGAAGGCGATTTCGTGTTCGGCATCGTCGGCGAGATCGCGGATGACGATGCGGCTCAAGCCGTCGCGCCGTTCGAGCCGCGCGTGATGATGGCGATAGGCGACATGGGACAGCACCAGCGTGCCCGGCCGATGCTCGACGACATCGCGCCAGTTCGCGCGCTCGGGCGCGGCGACGGGCGTTTCCATGATCTTGAAGTCCTCGGCGATGCCGAGATTGGTCAGGATCAGGAAGCGCGCGCGATCGGCATCGTGCTCGATATCGTATTCGACGCCGTGCTCGCGCGGCGCGACCAGACGCGGCGGCGTTTCCGGCGCATCGGTGGGAACGATGCGCACCTCGCTCGTCTGGTGGTCATGCGTGTCGATGAGAAGGTATTCGCCGCTCTGCGTCCGCCCGACACCGACATAGAAGCCGTGGTCCTTTTCCTCATAAACAAGCGTGTCGGCGGAGGCGGGCGTGCCGACGACATGGCGGAAGACCTTGAGCGGACGGTGCTCCTCGTCGAGCTGGACATAGAGGAAGCTCCGGCCCGTCGCATCCCAGGCGATGCCGCCCGACGTGTCCGGCACCTCGTCGTCGAGGTCTTTCCCGGTGGCCGTGTCGCGGATGCGGATCGTGAAATATTCGGAGCCCTTGCGGTCGGCGGACCAGGCGACGAGATCGTGGTTCGGCGCGTGATCGACATCGCCGATGCGGAAATAGGCTTCGCCTTCGGCTTCCCTGTTGCCGTCGATCAGGATTTCCTCGGTGTCGTCCTTCCTGCGGCAGAAGATCGCGTATTGCGAGCCCAGCGCATAGCGCAGGTAGTAGGCGTAAGGCCCGTCGGGCGAGGGGACGGAAGCGTCCTCCTCCTTGATGCGGCCCTTCATCTCGGCGAAAAGCGTTTCGCGCAGGGCGGCGACCGGCGCCATGGTCGCGTCGGTATAGGCGTTCTCGGCGTCGAGATAGGCCTTGATCGCCGGCGACAGCGCCGCCGGATCGCGCATCACCTCGCGCCAGTTCTCGTCACGCAGCCAGGAGTAGTCGTCGGTGCGGGTGTGGCTGTGATGCGTATCCGTTGCAGGATGCTTGTCGGCGACGGGCGCGACGGCGGGCGGCGTGAGGATCATGGGATTTTCTTTCTGTTGTCATCCCGGCTTTATGCCGGGATCCAGGGGAGGCCGAGGTCGGAGCGCGCGGCCCCTGGGCCCCGGGACAAGCCCGGGGTGACACCTTGTTTTATCTCCTACGGCGCTTCCTGCTCGTCGTCGGGTTCGAAGTCGAGCGCGGTGCCGTTCATGCAGAAGCGCAGGCCCGTCGGCGCCGGGCCGTCGGGGAAGACGTGGCCGAGATGGGCTTCGCAGGTGGCGCAGCGCGCCTCGACGCGGCGCATGCCATGAGAGACGTCTTCCTTCTCCTCGATGAGGTCATCCTCGATCGGGGCGAAGAAGCTCGGCCAGCCGGAGCCGCTTTCATATTTCGTTTCGGAGCGAAAGAGCGGCGCGCCGCAGGCGACGCAGAAGAAGGTGCCCTTGCGGTGCTCGTCGAGCCAGGGGCCGGTGAAGGCGCGTTCGGTACCGGCTTCGCGCGTCACCTTATATTGCTCGGGCGTCAACTCGCTGCGCCATTCCTCTTCGCTTTTCACCACCCTGGGCTTGTCGGTCATTGGAAAGCTCCCGCCGGTTCAGTCAAAGAGACGCCCGCGAAGATAACCTCGCGGGCGTCGTCGAGCAAAGATGAAAAGCCGGATCAGGAGGCGAGCTTCAACTCGTGCTTCAGATCGCGCATCTGGTCGTGGTCGGCCTTGACCGAGACGTAGGACGTGGTGATCGTCTGCTTCACCGGCGCCGACAGCGCACTGTCCTTCAGGGCGGCTTCGTATTTCGCCTTGATGTGGTCCTCGCCGCGCTCGACCTCGTTCACGACGCTCTTGTCGTCGCCGGTCACGCTGTTCTTGAGGTTGAGAAAGGTGCGGTGGGCGGCGGCGAGAATGGTACCGTCGTCTTCCGGCTCGCCGCCAAGCTTGCGCACTTCGTTCTGGAGTTCGGCGGTGATCTGTTTGCGCTGCATCGCGCGGCGCTCGAAGAGCGACTTGAAGGCCGGGTTCCTGGCATCCTTCGCCGCGTCCTGATAGCCATGCGCGCTGTCGAGCGTGGTTTCGATCAGCTCGTTCAGAACCTTGATGTCGTGTTTCACGTCCGTCGTCATGCGGGAGCTCCCTTCAGGCTGCACAAGAGCGTCCGTCGACCGCGCAAGCGGCCACGGGACAGGGCAAATGTGAAGCGGTGTTTGTCGGTGCCGCGCCTTCGGAGCACGGTCACATAAGAAAAGCGCATGGGCGCGCGGAAGGTTCCGGCGAGGATCGCTCAAGGCGGTCCATCCTGCATAAAAAGAAACCGCGCCGTCCGCGACTAGCGGAACGGCGCGGCGGAACCGCTTCGGCGCGAAGGGCTTATTCGAAAACGAGGCTCAGCGTTTCGGCGACCATGGCGGGCTTTTCCTGGCCCTCGATCTCCATCGTCACTTCGTTGGTGAGCTGGTAGCCGCCGGATTTCGGCTGCGCGTCCTTCAGCGTCACGCGGGCGCGGACCTTCGAGCCGACCGGTACCATGTTGACGAAGCGCACCTGGTTCGAACCGTAATTGATGCCGCGCGTCGCGCTCTTGATCGTGCTGACCTTGCCCATCAGGTAGGGCAGGAGCGACAGCGTCAGATAGCCATGCGCGATGGTGGGCATGCCGAGTTCGCGCTTGGTGCGCTCGGGATCGACATGGATCCACTGGTGGTCGCCCGTCGCGTCGGCGAACTTGTTGATGCGGTCCTGATCGATCTGGACCCATTCGCTGACGCCGATCTCCTTGCCCTTCTCGGCGATGTATTCGGCGACGGTGTTGAAGGTGCGCATATGGCTCTCCCGGTTCGGTCTTGTGAGTATTCGAAAGGGCCGTGGGCGGCCCGTTGGCGGGTAAACTAGCCGCGCGGGCGCTGGACGCCAACCGGGAATCCGATGCGCCGCTCTCCCCACCCGTCCGATCCTCTGGCGAGGATCGTCCACCCTCCCCTGAAGGGAGGGAGACGAACGGCGTTCAGAACGAGAGCTTCATGCGGACGCGGCGGTCGTCTTCGGAATCGGAGGTCAGGGCTTCCTCGAGCCAGCCCCAGGCTTCGCCTTCCGAGACGATGACGATCTTGGAACGCGGCCAGCCGAGCGCCTCGAATTCGCGGGCGACGTTCGAGGCGCGCTTGCGAGCGAGCGCGGCATTGGCGGCGGCATTGCCGGATTTGCTCGATTTGCCGAAGAGGCAGACCTGACCGGCCTGCTTGCCCTTGGCGAGGCCGTAGACATATTCGATGCGCTCGCGGCCTTCCGGCTTGATGCGGCTCGAATTGGTGTCGAAATAGACATAGTAATCCTGACCGAAGGCGCGGCCCTGACCCTGATTGTTGCGGCAATGGCCGCCATAGGTGCCGACTTCGTCGGCGCCGCCCGTCGTCGCCGCCAAAGGCAGAAGGATCAAGGTCGCGGCCGCCAGAGCCCAGGCTCGAATGTGCATCATCGCCTCCCGTGAATCAGGTGAGCCAAATTAGCACATTTCGGGTGACAGACGATCCTCGACCCGTGCCGGCTGGTGAGCGGCCCTGGATGCCGTCTCAGCCGCGGGCGGCCGTGTGGGCGATGATTTCTCCCACGATCCGTTCCCAATCCCGGATGTTGAGTTCATGCCCGGCCTCTTCGAGTTCCACGATTCGCGAAGAGGGAACCGCCTCCGCGAGGCGGACGCCATGGGCGAAGGAGAGGATCGGATCGTGGCGGCCGTGGAGAACGAGCAACGGCGCGCGGATTTCGCCGAGGCGGCCTCGATAGCGCTCGCCCCCCGCCAGCATGGCGTGGTTCATGGCGCTGCGCGGATCGATGGCCCGATCATACTCGCGTTCGGCCAGACGCCGCGCCCGTTCCGCATCGAAGCTTGCTTTGGGCCCAGCGCTGATGCGGAACGTCTCTACGTGGAAATCGACCACCGCCTGCCGGTCGTTCCAGTCGAGTGCGTCCATCGTCGCGAAGTGTTCGAGGAGGGCGGGGTCCATCTCCGGCAGGTTCGGATCGTCCTCGTCGAAGCGCGAGGAAGAGATCGCAGTGAGGCTGGCGACGCGCAACGGCGCCTTCAACGCGACGAGCTGCGCGATCATGGCACCCAGCGACATGCCGACGAGGTGAGCACGCTCGACGCCATAACCGTCGAGAATGGCGATGGCGTCGTCCGCGAGGTCGTCGAGCGTGTAGGAAACTTCCCCGGGCGCGCCCGTCGCCGACCTGCCGGTGTCGCGGTTGTCGTAGCGAATGACATGGCGGCCCGATGCGGCCAGCAATTCGCAGAGTTCGTCGGGCCACCACAGCATGGATGCGGTCGCGCCCATCATCATCAGAATGACGGGGCGGTCCGGGTCGCCGAACGACTGGGTCGCAAGATCAGTCGTTCCGCGAAATACGGTTTTCTCCGTTCTCTGCATCGGCGTGGCCTTCCTGTATTTTCGGTCGGGGACGCGAAAATACAGGAAGTGTCCTGCATCTGCATCAAAAGGAAGGCCGGACGTCTTCAGACGATCTTCGAATCCTTGTTGCCCCAGTAGCGGTCGCGGATCAGGCGCTTGTAGAGCTTGCCGGTCGGGTGGCGGGGGAGCTGTTCCTCGAAGTCGATCGAGCGCGGGCATTTGATCGCGGAGAGGTGCTGCTTGCAGAATTCGAGGAGTTCGGCCTCGAGTTCAGGGCCGGCATCGTTCCAGTCGACGGGCTGGACGACCGCCTTCACTTCCTCGCCGAAATCCTCGTTGGGCACGCCGATGACCGCGACGTCGGCGACGCGGGGATGCATGACCAGCGTGTTCTCGGCTTCCTGCGGGTAGATGTTGACGCCGCCCGAGATGATCATGAAGGCCTTGCGGTCGGTGAGGTAGAGATAGCCTTCCTCGTCGAGACG
The DNA here is from genome assembly GCF_035511255.1 of Parvibaculum sp. GTDB lineage: Bacteria > Pseudomonadota > Alphaproteobacteria > Parvibaculales > Parvibaculaceae > Parvibaculum. The sequence goes on along the minus strand of NZ_DATKFR010000228.1, from coordinate 7,255 downwards.
GCCGATGTCGCCCAGCGTCGACCAGCCCTTCGGGTGGCGGCTCTCGGCGGTCTTCTTCGGATCGTTGTGATATTCGAACTGGGCGTCGCTTTCGAAATAGATGACGCCCGCCTCGCCGACCGGCAGCTCGTTGCCCTCGTCGTCGCAGATATGGACGATGCCGGTGAGCGCCTTGCCGACCGAGCCCTTGTGGGAGAGCCATTCCTCGGAATTGAGCGCGCAGAAGCCGTTGCCTTCGGAGCCGGCGTAATATTCGTAGATCACCGGACCCCACCAGTCGATCATCTGCTGTTTAACGGGGATCGGGCAGGGGGCCGCGGCATGGATCGCGACCTTCAGCGACGAGACGTCGTATTTCTTCCGCACGTCTTCCGGCATTTTCAGCATACGGACGAACATGGTCGGAACCCACTGGCTGTGAGTGGCCTTGTATTTCTCGATGAGCTTCAACGCCTCCTCTGCGTCGAAATGCTCCATGACGACGATCGTGCCGCCGAGGCGTTGCGCGGTCATGCACCAGCGGAGCGGCGCGGCGTGATAAAGCGGCGCCGGGGAGAGATAGATCGAGTTCTCGTCGAAGCCGTAGAGAAGCTGGGCGAGCATGGTGAGGCCCGTCGGCTCGTCGATCTTCGCGCCGGTCAGCGGATGTTTGACGCCCTTGGGACGGCCCGTCGTGCCGGAGGAATAGAGCATGTCGGTGCCGGCGGTCTCGTCGGCGATCGGCGTCGTCGGGAAGGCGTTGCGCGCCGGCTCATAGGGTTTGTAGCCCGCGATGTCGCCGCCGATCGAATAGCAGCGCTCGACGGCGGGGATGAGCTTTTCGGCGACGAGCTGCGCGGCGACCGGCTCCAGCGCCTTCGAGGCGAAGAGGATGCGCGCGCCGCAATCGCCGACGATATAGGCGACCTCGCCGGCCGTCAGGCGCGAGGGGACGCAGGTGTAATAGAGACCCGCACGCTGCGCGGCCCAGCAGATTTCGAAATAGCGGACGTTGTTGTCCGAGAAGATCGCAATGGAGTCGCCGGCCTTCAGGCCCGCGTCGCGAAAGAGATGGGCGAGCTGGTTCGAACGCTCGTCGAGCTCCTTGAAGGTCACGGTCTCGCCGGTCGAGGCCATGATGTAGGCGGGTTTCGACGGCGTCTTCTGCGCGTGAATAAAGGGATGCATCAGGGTCCTCTCCCGGGATACTGAACGACGGAAAATCGCTCCGCCGCGCCGGACTTCGCTTTTGTGCCGGTCCGTTGTTATATCTGGGCCGGACATGCGCCGGCTCTCATTTTGGGTGAAAAGGAGCGCAAGAAAGCCGCGGCGTCAACATGCGCGAGTTGACGCAGGGGCGGTGCGGCGCGGAATGCAAAGAATTCAGGCAAAATGCCATCAACAGGGAGAGGAACCATGGCTTACGAGACAATCAAATACGACGTGGCGGAAGGGATCCTGACCATCACGCTCAACCGCCCGGACAAGCTCAACGCCTTTACCGGCCAGATGATGTTCGAACTGATCGACGCCTTCGACAAGGCGGATGCGGACGACGCGGTGCGCGCCATCATCGTGACCGGCGAGGGCCGCGCCTTCTGCGCCGGCGCCGATCTCTCGGCGGGGGCGAAGACGTTCGACTATGCGGCGCGGACCGACCGGCCAGAGAAATCCGCGTCGCCGGTTCTGCCGAATGGCGAAATCGACTGGAGCCATGAATCCGTGCGCGACGGCGGCGGGCGCGTGACGCTCAGGATTTTCGAATGCCTGAAGCCGGTCATCGCGGCGGTCAACGGACCGGCGGTCGGCATCGGCGTCACGATGCAGCTCGCGATGGATATCCGCCTCGCCTCGGAAGATGCGAAGTTCGGTTTCGTCTTCGCGCGGCGCGGCATCGTACCGGAAGCCTGTTCGAGCTGGTTCCTGCCGCGCATCGTCGGCATCAGCCAGGCGCTCGAATGGACTTATACGGGCCGCGTCTTCGGCGCGCAGGAAGCGCTGGACGGCAAGCTCGTCAAGAAGGTCTACAAGGCCGACGAGTTGCTGCCCGCCGCCCGGGCGCTTGCCCGCGAGATCGCCGACAACACGGCGCCGGTCTCCGTCGCGCTGACGCGGCAGATGCTGTGGCGTCTTTCGGCGCAGGATCATCCGATGGAGGCGCACAAGATCGACAGCCGCGCCATCTATGCGCGCGGCGCCTCGGCGGATGCGAAGGAGGGCGTCATGTCCTTCCTCGAAAAGCGCCCGGCGACCTATCCGAACAAGGTGTCGCAGGACATGCCGTCCTTCTTCCCGTGGTGGGACGAGCGCGACTACGAGTGAGGTTTGCGGTGAGGGGAGTGGCTTCTCTCCCCTCACCCTGCTCCGGCTAAGGCTTGGGGCAAGCCCCAAGCCAAGCCTGCACATCCCTCTCCCCTCCCGCCCGAACGTCGATGGAGACGGACGCGCTCTGGCGGGAGGGGAGAGGGAGGAGCGAGCAAGGCGAGCGGAGGGTGAGGGGAGGGTTACGGATTGGGCGTGTAGTTCCGGTTCGGCGCTTCGATTTTCCAGAGCGGCGTCAGGAAGAAGATCGCGAGCCAGAGCACCATCATCAGCGAGCAGGGCACGAGGAGCGCGTTGAGCGGCCCGAGCCAGCTTGCGATGAAGCCCATCAGAAGCGCGCCGATGGGGCCGCCGCCGATCGAGCCGAGCTGGAAGGCGGCGAGCATGCGGGCGCGCAAGGCCTCCGTCGCCGACTCCTGAACGATGGCCCGGGCCTGGCTCATCGAGATACCGCCCGACAGACCCCAGACCAGCGCGAGCAGGTTCACCGCCCAGAGCGGCGGCGCGAAATGCATGATGACGGTGACGACCGAGCCGGTGAAACCCAGCAGCATCATCACCCGGCCCTGGCGGCGGATCGGGCGGAAGCGGGACAGCATCAGCGAGGAAAAGCCGATGCCGCCGAAGAAGCACATATTGAGGAAGCCGATCGAAAAGGAGGTGCCGTGATAGACGTCGCGCACCAGAATCGGAAAGAGCACCAGGAAGACGCCCATGAAAAGAATGCCGGAGAAAAAGCTGTAGAGCAGCACCGGGCGGATGCGCTCGTGACGCCAGACGGCTTCGAGACCTTCCCTTACGTCGCGGAAAGGCGAGTGGCGCTGGCCGGCGGGCAGGCCGGCCCGCGGCAGGGGCGGCGAGGCGCCGAGCCGCGAGGTGGTGAAGGCGGCGGCGGCGAGACCGACGCATTGCAGCAGGAGCAGCGCCGGCGCGCCGACGAGGACGGCGGTGCCCGCAATGAGATAGCCGAGAACCTGAGCGAGGAACTGTCCACCCATGACGAGGGCAACGGCGCGCTGGATATGCGCGCCGGGCCGGGAGAAGGCGACGCGCGAGAGCATCGCGTCGCGGGCGGGCATGATGTAGCCGCCGAGCGCCGAGAGAACGAGGGCGTAGCCGATCATCAGCGGATAGCTGAGCCAGCCCGCCCAGATGAGAAGCGCGAGCACCGCCGGCGGCACGATCGCGATGAGCTGCAGGGTGAGGAGATGGGTGCGGAGCTCGCGGCGGTCGGCCATGGCGCCGCCGAAAAGGCCGAGGATCATCATCGGCAGCATCGAAAGCATCTGCGCGATGCCGACGCGGTCCGAGCTTTCATGGAGAACGATGGCGACGATCCAGGGGAAGAGCACGCCCTGAATGCCAGCCGAAAAGAAGTAAATCCAGACGCCCGACATGTACCAGGCGAATTCGTTCTCTCTGATGCCGGCGGTCTCGGCCGCCGGGCCCCCCGGCCGATCCATCGCGTCCCCTTGCGTTCGCTCGGCGGCATCGAGGTGCCGCTGGCGCATGGCGTTATTACCCTGTTTGCCATACCGGCGCGCGTCTCCGCGCGGACGAATATGAAATTTTTCTGACATGCTACCGGAAAGCCGCGGTTTTAGTCTCCGGTAAAGGAAGCGAAGCGATAAGGGACGGGCCCCGAGGTTCAGTCCCGAGTTCAAGATGCCCATCACAGCCGCCCGCGCGCTTGCCGAACCCGTCGAGCCGATCGGTCCCCGCGTTCTCTGCGCGGATGTTTTCGACCGGCTGCTGGCCGAGCCGGACCTTCTCAATATTCCCGTCGTCGACGAGGGACGCCCGGTCGGGCTCCTCAGCCGGCAGGATTTCATGCTGGTCTATGTGCGGCTCTATGGCCGCGAAATCTACGGACGCCAGCCCGTCACGGCGCTGATGAACAAGACGCCGGTCGTGGTCGATGCGGCCGCGAGCTGCGACGACATCAATGCACGCCTGGTCGATCTCGATGGAAGTTCGCCGTTGCAAGGCTTCATCGTCGTCGAGGGCGGGCGCTATATCGGCATCGGCTCGTCGGTCGAACTGATGCGCGTGATGGCCGAGATCAACATGCGCCGCGCGGAGGAACTGGAACGGCAACGACGGCGGGCGGAGGCGGCGAGCGAGAGCAAGACGCAGTTCCTTGCCGGCATGAGCCATGAACTCAGGACGCCGCTCAATGCGATCATCGGCTTTGCCGACCTGATGCGGCTGGAGCTTTTCGGCAAGATCGAGCCCGAATGCTATGTCGAATATGTGCGCGACATTCACGGCAGCGGCGTTCATCTGCTGCATATGATCAACGAGCTTCTCGACATGGCGAAGATCGAGGCCGGTCGCTTCGATCTCCATGAGGATGTGCTGCACCCGGCCGAGATGTGCGATGAGGTGGCGCGGATGCTGCGCCAGTCGATCGAGACGGCGCGCGTCAGGCTCGACATCCGCGTGGCGAAGGAGCTGCCGCGCATGGTCGCCGACGAGCAGCAGATCAGGCGCATTCTGGTCAACCTCCTGTCCAATGCGATCAAGTTCACGCCCGCGGGCGGCAGGATCACGCTGTCGGTCGCGGAACGCGCCGATGGCGGGCTCGAACTGGCGGTGGCGGATACGGGCATCGGCATTCCGCCCGACAAGATCGAGAAGGTGCTGGAGCCTTTCGAGCAGGTCGAGAATTCCTTCACGCGGACGCGCGCCGGAACGGGCCTCGGCCTGCCGCTCACCAAGGCGATGGTGGAAGCGCATGGCGGAAGGCTCCGGATCGAAAGCATCCTCGACAAGGGCACGCGGGTGCGCGCCTTCTTTCCGCCGGAACGCGTATTGCGGACGTCGGAGACGGATGCGGCGTGAGGGAATGACGACGCGTCCAGTGCGAGCCTCTGGCTCAGCGCACCCCACCCGAAAAATCCTTTGGATTTTTCGACCTCCCCTCAAGGGGAGGTAAAGGAGGCTTTCTTCTGCCTCCCCCCTTGAGGGGGAGGTCGATCAGCGCAGCTGATCGGGTGGGGGGATTTCTTCGCAAGAGTCTTTCTTGCCGCTTACCCCTCTCCCAACCCTCCCCCTCAAGGGGGGAGGGCTTAACGGCTCAGCCTTGTGCGAGCTGCATCATCGAGGCGTAGGTGTGGATGAGGCGGCCCTTCGCGGGTGACGCGGCGGCGGCGACCATCGCGGCGGCGATCGTATCGGCCGGGATGCCGCGATAGATCTTCATCGGACCGACGAGAAGAGTGTTGAGGAAGGGCGTCGCGGCCATCATCGCGGCTTCGGCGGGGCGGCGTTCGGCGCGCGGTCCCATGATGAGGCCGGGCTGGAAGATATGCGTCGCCTCGAAGCCCAGCGCGCTCACCGCCTCCTCGGCCTCTCCTTTGACGCGGGAATAGAAGATCGACGAGCGCGCGCTCGATCCGATGGCGGAGACGAGAAGGAAGCGCGCCGCGCCGGCCGCCTTCGCCGCCTTTGCAAAATTCACGACGTAATCGAGATCGACGCGGCGGAAAGCGGGCTGGCTGCCCGCCTTCCTGATCGTCGTGCCGAGGGCGCAGAAGGCGTCGTCGACACGGATGGCGGGGTTCGCGAACAGGACGTCCAGCGCCTTGAACTCGACCACCATCTCGGTGAGCTTCGGGTGCGTGAGGCCGAGGCTTCGCCGCGTCACGACGACGACGCGCGCGTAAACGGGCGAGGCGAGGAGGCGCTTCAGCAGGAGGTTGCCGACAAGGCCGGTGGCGCCGGCGACGAGCGCGGTTCTGTTGGTCATTTCGGCGCTTCCCCTGTGTAACGCGCGCGCGGTCTTATCATCTGGCCGGAGCGGTATTGTTCGATCGCATGGCCGATCCAGCCCGCGGTGCGGCCGAGCACGAAGATCGCGAGGCCGGTGCCCGGCATCATGCGCAAGGTGACGGTCAGCGCGCCGATGGCGAAATCGATGCTGGGGCGGACGCCGCCCGCTTCCGACATCACGTCAATGATGCGCTGGGCGCGCAGGAAGGCCGGGTCGTCGCCGTGATGCTCGCGCATCATTTCGATGAGCGTCGTCGCGCGGGGATCGCCATCGGGATAGAGCGGATGGCCGAAGCCCGGCACGAGGTCGCCATTGCGCAGGCGGTTCAGCACCGCGTCCTCGATGTCCTGACGGTGGGCGAGATCGGTGAGGAAGCTTTCGACCCGGCTCGTGAAAGCCGCATGGCGCGGGCCCTGCGCCGCGCAGATGCCGGCCTCGACGGCGGCGTAAAGCGTCGCGCCGGTGCCCGCGACGCAGCGCACCGTGAAGGCGGAGGCGTTCAATTCGTGATCGGCGCAGAGGACCAGCGCGGCGCGAATGAGGTCGGCGGCGCGGCGGTCGCCGAATGTCAGCGCGCGGGCCAGCACTTCATGCACGGGCTCGGCGGAGGGTTTGACGCCGGCGATGATGGCCGCGACCAGCCGCAGCAGCCGGGCGCCGGTCGCCGCGAGGCCGCGATCCGTCATGTTGTAGACCGAGGGATCGTCGAGGCCGGCCAGCGGCAGCAGCGAAAGGCAGCGCTCGATGCGCGGCGCGGCGGCGAGATCGGCGTCGAGCTTTTCGACCAGCGGCGTCAGGCGCGGAACCGCATCGCGCGTGAAAGGCTGCACGTCGCAGCCCCAGAGGAGCGCCGCCACCTGCTCGAGACTCGAATTGCGGGCGAGCGCGGTCGCGTTGGATCCCCGGTAGTGGAGCTTGCCGTCGGCGATCAGCGTGATCGCGGATTCGAGGATGGGTTGCCCGCCGAAATTGAGAGCGGCGGACAACGCGCCGCGCCCGCCTTCCGCCTGCGGGCTTGCCGGCGAAGTGCCGCTGATCGCGCGGCGTTGTTTCAGCAGGCGCACATCCTCCGCCCGGTAGCGCTTCGCCCGGCTGTCCGGCACGGGCTCCGAGCGGATCATGTCGCGGCTCACATAGGCGTAGAGCGTCGCCAGGCTGATGCCGAGCTCGGCGGCGGCC
>NZ_DATKFR010000227.1:0-1809 GCF_035511255.1 Parvibaculum sp. | reverse complement strand
TCCGGTTTGACCACCTTGCCGGACGCGTTGGTCGGCAGCGCGGCCACGATATCGACGAAGCGTGGAACCTTGTAGTTCGCCATGTGCTCGCGCGCCCAGGCGATGATTTCCGCCCCGTTGATCGCGGCGCCGGGTTTCGGCACGACGAAGGCCTTGCCGACCTCGCCGAGGCGGTCGTCGGGCACGCCGATCACGGCCACCTGTCCGACGGCGGGATGCGCGCTTAACAGCCGCTCGACTTCCGCCGGATAGCAGTTGAAGCCGCCGACGATGAACATGTCCTTCATGCGGTCGGTGATGCGCAGATAGCCCCGTTGATCGAGCAGGCCGATGTCGCCAGTGTGAAGCCAGCCGTCAGCGTCCACGGTGTCGCGCGTCGCTTCCGGATTGTTGAAATAGCCCCGCATCACATTGTAGCCGCGCAGGACGACTTCGCCCGGCGTGCCGGTCGGAACGGGATTTCCTTTCTCATCGACGCAACGCAATTCGATGCCTTCGATGGCGCGGCCGCAGGCCGTCGCAACGGTCTCCGGGTCGTCGCTGGCGACGCTCAGCGAGACGACGCCGCAGCTTTCCGTGAGGCCATAGCCCGACAGCACGACATCGAAGCCGAGCTCGCTGCGCATGCGTTCGATCAGGATCGGCGGAATGGTGGCGGAGCCTGTAATCGCGGCGCGCAGGCTCGAAATATCGAAGTCCTTGAGGCGCGGATGGGCGAGCAGGCTGTGATAAAGCGTCGGTGCGCCTGGCATGACGGTGATGCGATCACGCTCGATTTGCGCGAGGGCAAGTTCCGCGTCGAAGGCCTGTACCGGATAGACGGTTGCGCCGCGTATCAACGCCGCAACCCAGCCGGCCTTGTAGCCGAAGGAATGGAAGAAGGGCGAGACGACCAGATAACGGTCCCCCTCGACGAGGCCGACCGCGTTTGCCCAGGCATTGAAGGCCCGGAGGTTCTGACCATGCGCCGTCATCACGCCCTTGGCCCGGCCCGTCGTGCCGGAGGTGAAGAGAATGTCGGAAATGTCGTCGGCATCCGGCATGCGCGCCGTGAGTTCGACCTCGCTCACCTCGTCGGCCAGCGCCAGAAAGCTTTCCCAATCGGTTTCGCCGGCACGGGCGTCCCGAAGCACGATCATCTGTTCGAGCGGTTTCGGCCAGACGGCCGAAATGAGATCCGGATAATGGGCTCCGAGAAAATCGCCGATGACGAAGAGCGCCCGTGCGCCGGCGTCGGACAGAATGTCGGCGGCCTCCTGGCCTTTCATGCGCGTATTGACCGGCACGACGATGGCGCCCGCGCTCTGGATGGCGAGGGCGGCGACAATCCATTCCCAGATATTCGGCGCCCAGATGCCGACCCTGTCGCCACGCTCTATGCCGAGCGCGATGAGGGCGCGGCCGGCGCGGCGGCGCTCTTCGTCGAGTTCGGAAAAGGTGAGCGTCTTGTCGCCGTCGACAATGGCGGGTCGGTTCGGCCAGCGACGGGCCGCCTCTTCGGCGAGGCCGGGAATGGTTCGGGTTCGGGGGGCGGTTTCCATGGGCATCCGCTCTGCTTCTGACGCACGCGAGCTAACCACGGGCTTCGGCGGAAAGTCCTAGTCTTTTCGGACGATAAAGGCCCGCAGCCTGCACCGGAGAGTGGGCTGCGGGCCTTTTATGAGGGCGTCGTCAGGCGGCGAGGAAGCCTTCGAGGCGCTTGCGGATGATCGCTTCGGCTTCGCTCATGATGCGGTCGATCAGCTCCTTCACGGACGGAATGTCGTGGATCAGGCCGGCGACCATGCCGCAGCTCCAGGCGCCCGCATC
>NZ_DATKFR010000226.1:0-8450 GCF_035511255.1 Parvibaculum sp. | reverse complement strand
CCGGCGACGAAAAGCGCCAGATAAGGCGTCAATGCGATCGCCGCCTCGACCCCGCTTGCGACATCCGCAGGCGCAGCGAAGGTTTTGGCCAGCGCACCGACGCCGAGCGCCAGAACCAGCGCCTGCACAAGATAGGAGAAGCTCCTGAGGAAGCCGAGAATGACGAAAAGCCCGAGGACGCCGCCCAACGCACCCAACGCATGCTGCAGCACCGGATTGTCGAGCAGGCCGAAATAGAGCTTTTCGGAAATCCCGATCGCTTCCGGCGTATTGGTGAGCTTTACCGCCGACCAAGCGAGAAGATAGAGGCCGGTGACCAGCCGGAGCAGGAAAAGAGCAAGCGCCTTCATGATGTACCCCCCACAGGTAGCGGTTTCGCGCGACAGAGTTTGACCGCAACGCAAGCTTCGCGCCAAGCATAGTTTTATGACCTCCGACATGCGCTGGCCGCTCGCGGAGCTTCGGGCTATATAGTCCAAACGGATGCGGGCGATCGGAAGTCTTGGCCGACCTTCACTAGCAAACCCCGTCCGCCCGAGCCCGCCCGCCGCCAGCATGAATGCGAGTACGCCATGAGCCACGCCACCGAGCCCGCCGCAAAGACACTCGTTCTCGGCAACCTTCTACCGCTGACGCAAAGCGCCACGGCGGCAGCCGAAGCCCTGCTGGCCCATGCCAGGGCAGCGGTTGCCCAGAAAGTGAGCAGCGGCGGCAAGATTTCCGCGGCATTGATCGAGCGCGAGCAATTCGCCGCCCACGGCCTTTCCTGGATGGCGACCTATGTCGAAGGGCTTCGTCAGCTCTCCGCCTATGCGCGGCGCATGACCGAAGAAAAGCGTTTCGGCGAGATCGAGGCGCTGATCGTTCAGGTTGCCTTCGGCGAATATCTCTCGCAGCTTTCGGGCGGCATTCCGATGAGTCAGGGCGAGATTGTCAGGCCGCAGGACCTCGGCATTTCGGACGCCGACCATGCCGCCTTTCACACGGCGGACGTCCGTACCCTGATCGCGCATGGAAACACCGCGCCCGTCCGCGCGCGGCTCGCGACGCTGATCGCCGAGAATGCGGGCGCGTCGAGCTTCGGCGATGCCGGCCTCGAAGACACCTATGAGCAGATCCGCGATCAGATGCGGCGCTTCGCCGATGCCGAAGTCGTTCCTCACGCCCATGACTGGCACCTGAAGGACGAGTACATCCCGCTTTCCGTCATCGCGAAGATGGCCGAGCTCGGCGTCTTCGGCCTGACGATCCCGGAAGAGTTCGGCGGTCTCGGCCTCGGCAAGGAATCGATGTGCGTCGTCTCCGAGGAATTGTCGCGCGGCTATATCGGCGTCGGCTCGCTCGGCACACGCTCCGAAATTGCGGCGGAACTGATCCTCGGCGGCGGCACGCCCGAACAGAAGGGAAAATGGCTGCCGAAGATCGCGAGCGGCGAAATCCTGCCGACCGCCGTCTTCACCGAACCCAATACCGGCTCCGATCTCGCGAGCCTCAGGACGCGCGGAAAACGCGACGGCGATGTCTACCGCATCACCGGCAACAAGACATGGATCACACATGCGGCGCGCGCCGACGTGATGACGCTGCTCTGCCGCACCAGCGACGAGCCCGGCTACAAGGGCCTCTCGATGCTGCTCGCCGAAAAGCCGCGCGGCGACGAAGCGAGTCCCTTCCCAGCGAAAGGCATGACCGGCGGCGAAATTGAAGTGCTCGGCTATCGTGGCATGAAGGAATTCGAGATCGGCTTCGATGATTTCGAGGTGAAGGCCGAAAACCTTCTCGGCGGCGAGGAAGGCCAGGGCTTCAAGCAGTTGATGCAGACCTTCGAAAGCGCCCGCATCCAGACGGCGGCCCGCGCCATCGGCGTCGCGCAGGCCGCCCTCGAGCTCGGCCTCAAATATGCGCAGGAACGCATCCAGTTCGGAAAGCCGATCTTCGAGTTTCCGCGCGTCTTCGGAAAACTCGTGATGATGGCGGTCGAAATCCTCGTCGCCCGCCAGCTCACCTATCACGCGGCGCGCGAGAAGGATGGTGGGCGTCGCTGCGACCTGGAAGCCGGCATGGCGAAACTTCTCGGCGCCCGCGTCGCCTGGGCGGCGGCGGACAATGCGCTGCAGATCCATGGCGGCAACGGCTTCGCGCTCGAATATCCGGTGAGCCGCGTCCTTTGCGATGCGCGCATCCTCAACATCTTCGAGGGCGCCGCCGAAATCCAGGCGCAGGTGATCGCCCGCCGGCTTCTCGAAGGCGGCAACTGAGAAGGAGCCGCCCGTCGAAGGCGGCAGCAAGGATTAGGGAATGGAAGAGCTCTTTAAATATCTCGGGCCCATCGCCATGGCCGCCGTCGTGCTGGTTTTGGGTCTCGGCCTCTTCAACATGATGCGCGGCGGGCCGGGCTCGCGGTCGCAGACGCTGATGCGCTGGCGTGTCGGGCTCCAGTTCGTCGCTATCATCCTGCTGATGACTGCGCTCTATTTCTCGACGCGCTGAGCCGCCTAGCCTTGCGGTGTCGTGGCGATCACGATCGAACGCTCGAGCGCCGCATCCCGGTGATGGAGGGCGTTCCGGTATTTCTCGACCTGTTCCATCGACAGGATGCCCCTGGGCTCGACATATTGCATGACGGCCAGGTCGTCCCAGCGATCGAGCGTCGGCCCGCCCTGCGCTTCTCGGATGACCGCCTCGACCTTACCGTAGAAAACGAGATGGCCGCCGGTCTTGTAGACCGTCTGCAGCGCAACGACACCGTAACGGCCATAGGCCGCGCGCCCCGACACCGTGGCCGCGCCCTCGCGAACCTCCGTATAGCGGGCCGTCGGGTAATATTTGAGGAAGTTCATCATCGCGGGCTTGTAAGAGCCGGGCTGCGCCAGCAGGGTGCGGATCGCGGCGGCGTCCGGCATGATGTCCTGGCGGAACTCGTTGTTCGGGCGATCGGCCGAGACCTCTCCGCCCGGTTTCTTCCATAGCCCCGTGCTCACCAGCATGCGGATCACGCCGAGGACGAGGCGCGGCGGCCGCCGGATCGCAAGCCGCGCGACATAGGCGTCCTCGACATTGGACGCGAGTTTCAGAGGCATGGCGTCGGGCATTCCGCCGGCGACGATCAGAAACCTGTCCCAATAGGCCTGATCCGTTCCGAGAAATGGGAAATCGACATTCACCGTCCATTCGATCCGGACGTCCTGGGCTATGACCTCCGGCGACCGCGAACGCTTGTCGCGATGCTTGAGCGCGACCAAAAAGACCGGCGCCCTGCCACCGATCCTGTAGACCGGCTCCCGGCCGCCGAGGAACCAGAGCGCGCCAACACCGATCACGGCGAAGGCCAGCAAGGCGAGAAGGATTTCGAGGGCGACCATGGCGGCTCCGCAATTCGGACGATGATGACTGAACACTATGGATAAATTGACACTATGAATGTCAAAATAAAAAAGCAAGCCACACTGCGCGCCGCTTACTTGCGAAGCTGACCGTCTTCCCGACCTCCGCGAGAAGCGAATCAGAGACAAATCGGCCACAGTGCTGCTAGATTTTGCGCGACTGCGGGAACAGAACGCCCGTTTGAGGTATTTTGCGGCAATCTCTGAGAACCAGACCGCCGAGCAGGCGAGAAGAAGGGGAATATCGTGCCGAAGAGCAAGTTTCTAGCGGCCGCCTTGGCGGCGACCGCCTTCATGGGTGTGAGCGCGCCGGCATCGGCGACCGACAACTGGATCGACGAATTGCGCGTCGGCGTCTACGACCACGCGTCGGACGCCTTCGGCTCAAGCCATGAGACGAACAATCCCGACATCAATGCCGAGGCGTTGTTCGCCTCGCCGGACTGGCTCTCCTGGGCCGGAGCACCGCGGCCGATGATCGGCGCGAACCTCAACACCGGCGGCGGCACGAGCATCGCCTATGCGGGCCTCGCCTGGGACTACTACTTCACCGACGCGATCTTCGTCGAAGGCACGTTCGGCGGCGCTATCCACAATGGCGAAACCTCTGGCAACAACGGCCCGGACCGCGACCGGATGAATTACGGCTGCCGCGCGATGTTCCACGAAAGCGCCTCGCTCGGCTACAATTTCGACGGGCATTCGAGCCTGATGCTCACCATCGACCACATGTCGAATGCGAGCTTGTGCGACGAGAACCCGGGCCTCACCGATATCGGCGTCCGCTACGGTTTCAAATTCTGAACCCGACGGAGACCGCAATGGAAAGGGCGCCCGACGGCGCCCTTTTTGTTTCTTCCGCCACTCCATGTTTAAGTCGCGCCTGTGCGCGTTCCGAAACAAGGGAGAAGATCATGGCCACGATTTCCGCCGCCGAGCATCCCAAGAAGACTGTGAACATTTCAGGCCGGCACATGGCCTATGTCGAGATGGGGGAAGGCGATCCCATCGTCTTCCTGCACGGCAATCCGACCTCTTCCTATCTCTGGCGCAATGTGATGCCGCATCTCGCCGATCAGGGCCGCTGCATCGCGCCCGACCTCATCGGCATGGGCGATAGCGACAAGCTCGAACCCTCGGGCCCCGAACGCTATACGTTTCACGAGCACCGCAACTTTCTCGAAGCCTTCCTCCAGGCCGTCGGCGTCGAGAAGAATGTCACGCTGGTCATTCACGACTGGGGTTCGGCCCTCGGCTTCGACTGGGCAAACCGTCATCGACCCGCCGTCGAGGGCATCGCCTATATGGAGGGGATCGTGCGTCCCCTGACATGGGACGAATGGAGCCCCGCCGCGCGCCGCATCTTCGAGGGCTTCCGCTCGGAGAAGGGCGAGGAAATGATACTCGAGAAAAACCTCTTCATTGAAGCCGTATTGCCGGGTTCGATCCTGCGCAAGCTGACGCCGGAAGAGATGGAGGTCTATCGTCGCCCCTTCCGCGAGCCGGGCGAGGACCGCCGCCCCACCCTGACCTGGCCGCGCCAGATTCCGCTCGACGGCGAGCCGGCCTTCGTCGTCGAGGCAGCACAATCCTATGCGGACTGGATGGCGACGACGGAGATTCCGAAGCTTTTCGTGAATGCCGATCCGGGTGCGATCCTCATCGGCGCGCAGCGCGAATTCTGTCGGAGCTGGAAGAATCAGACGGAAGTGACCGTGCCGGGCAACCACTTCCTCCAGGAAGACAGCCCGCATGAAATCGGCGAAGCGATCGCCCAATGGCGCAAGAAAGCGATCGCCCAATGGCGCAAGAGGTGGCGCAAGGGATAACCTGAATACAGGAGAAAGGCAGGCTTGATCCCGCGCGACGTCCGCGCGACCCTGCACACAGACAAACCGGGAGACGAAACATGACCGAGGCAAGCACTGTGGCGACAGGCGCGGATGCGAGGCAATCCTATTCGGGCGTCGCGAAGGCGTTTCACTGGACGATCGTCGTTCTGATCGCGCTGATGCTCTATGGCGGCTGGGCTGCCGAGGATCTGCCGCGCGAAGAACGTCTCGGCGTCATGCAGATTCACGCCGGCATCGGCCTCGTCATCCTGATCCTGATGGCGGCCCGGCTCGCCTGGCGTCTCGGCCATCCGGCGCCGGCGCTTCCCGCCGGCCTGCCGCGCTGGCAGGTGATCGCCTCGAAGGCGACGCATCACGGACTTTATTTCCTGGTCATCCTTCAGCCGCTGCTCGGCCTGATGCTCACCACCACGTCCAAGGGCAACCTGAAGCCCTTCGGCCTCTTCGGTCTTCAGATCGCGCCCAACGAAACGATCCATGAACTCGGTGAGACGCTGCACGGCCTCAACGCATGGCTCATCACGGCGTTGATCGCACTCCACATCGTGGCGGCGCTCTACCATCACTTCGTGCGCCACGACAACGTGCTGAAGCGCATGCTGCCTTTCGTCAAGGCCTGAGACCGCTTCATGGTGACTCTCAACAGGATCTACACGCGGACGGGCGACAAGGGAACGACGGCGCTCGCCACCGGCGAGCGTGTGCCCAAATACGCGCTGAGGATCGAGAGCTACGGCACGGTCGACGAAACCAACTCCACGATCGGCATCGCGAGGCTCCACACCCGCGAAGACCCGACGCTCGACGCGATGCTCGGCCGCATCCAGAACGATCTCTTCGATCTCGGCGCCGATCTCGCAACGCCCATGAGCGACAAGGGGGGCAAGACGGCGGCGGAACTCGGCTATGAACCCTTGCGTATCGTCGAGGCGCAGGTGACGCGGCTCGAGACGGAGATCGATGCGTTGAATGCCCATCTCTCGCCGCTGCGCTCCTTCGTGCTGCCGGCGGGCACGAGCGCCGCAGCGCATCTCCACCTCGCCCGCACCGTCTGCCGCCGCGCCGAGCGCCTCGTCGTCGCCCTGGCTGAGGAAGAGCCCGGCCTCGTCGCCGAACCCGTGGTGAAATATCTGAACCGCCTCTCCGATTTTCTCTTCGTCGCCGCCCGTTACGCGAACTGGGCTCCCGAAGGCCGGGGACAAGGCGACGTCCTCTGGACACCCGGCGCCAACCGCTGAACGACCTCCGATTAAATCGTTGTTCTACATATGTTTTCTCCACTGCACCGAGGTTCGTCCGGTGGCGTCCCCATTTCGTTGACAGGGGCTTATGGCGGCTCTAGGTTGCCGCACCGCAACAACGGCCTACGTCTTTTTCGCGTTGCCGGACCTTCGTTCCCATGATGGGTAGCCGCTCCAAGGTGCCTTCGCCGGCCGCCGGAAAGCGGATTGAAAGTCGGGCAACCTCAACACCAAGACCGTCGCCGCGGCGAGTGAGCGAAAGCTCCGAAATCCAAGGCGATGCAGGGAGTCTATCTCGATGAAAGTCCTCGTGCCCGTGAAGCGCGTGGTCGACTACAACGTCAAGATCCGCGTGAAGTCGGATCAGACGGGCGTCGATCTCGCCAACGTCAAAATGTCCATGAATCCCTTCGACGAAATCGCCATCGAAGAGGCGGTACGTCTGAAGGAAGCGGGCAAGGCGACCGAAGTGATCGCGGTGTCGATCGGCGTGGCGCAGTCCACCGAGACGATCCGCACGGCGCTCGCCATGGGTGCCGACCGCGGCATCCTGGTGAAGTCGGACGAGACGGTCGAGCCGCTCGCCGTCGCCAAGATCCTGAAGGCGATCGTCGAGGCCGAAAAGCCCGACCTCGTCGTTCTCGGCAAGCAGGCGATCGACGACGATTCGAACCAGACGGGCCAGATGCTCGCCGCCCTTCTCGGCTGGCCGCAGGGCACGTTCGCCTCCAAGGTCGAATTCGAGGGCGACAAGCTCCTCCTCACCCGCGAGATCGACGGCGGCTTGCAGACGCTGAAGCTCAACATGCCGGCGGTCATCACCACCGACCTCCGCCTCAACGAGCCGCGCTACGCCTCGTTGCCGAACATCATGAAGGCGAAGAAGAAGCCGATCGATGAGAAGACGCCGGCCGATTACGGCGTCGACGTGACGGCGCGCCTCCAGGTGCTGAAAGTGACCGAACCGCCGCAGCGTCAGGCCGGCATCAAGGTTGAATCTGTCGAACAGCTCGTTGCGAAGCTGAAGGAAGCGGGAGTGATCGGATGACGACGCTGGTTATCGCAGAACACAACAATCAGGCCCTCAACGACGCGACCGCGAAGGTCGTCACCGCCGCGACGAAGCTCGGCGGCGACGTGCATGTCCTCGTCGCGGGCCAAGGCGTCGACGCCGTGGCCGCTGCGGCCGCAAAGCTCGCGGGCGTCTCGAAGGTTCTCGTCGCCGACGACGCGCAATATGCGCACCGCACGGCCGAACCTCTCGCCGCTCTCGTCGTGAGCCTCGCCGGCTCCTACGACGCGATCGTCGCCGCCGCGACGACGGTCGGCAAGAACTTCGCGCCCCGCGCCGCAGCGCTCCTCGACGTGCAGCAGATCTCGGAAATCATCGAGGTGGACAGCGCGGACACGTTCAAGCGTCCGATCTATGCCGGCAACGCGATCCAGACCGTGAAGTCGACCGACGCGAAGAAGGTCATCACGGTCCGCACGACGACTTTCCCCGCCGCCGCCCAGACGGGTTCGGCCTCGATCGAAAAGATCGGCGCCGCCGCCAATCCGGGCCTCTCGGAATGGGTCAGCGAGAACCTGACGAAGTCCGATCGTCCCGAACTCACTTCGGCCAAGATCATCATCTCCGGCGGTCGCGGCATGCAGTCGGGCGACAACTTCCACATGCTCGACAAGATCGCCGACAAGCTCGGCGCCGCCGTCGGCGCCTCGCGCGCCGCGGTCGATGCGGGCTTCGTGCCGAACGACTACCAGGTCGGCCAGACCGGCAAGGTCGTCGCGCCCGAGCTCTATATCGCTGTCGGCATCTCCGGCGCGATCCAGCATCTCGCCGGCATGAAGGACTCGAAGGTCATCGTCGCCATCAACAAGGACGAAGAGGCCCCGATCTTCCAGGTAGCCGATTACGGCCTCGTCGCCGACCTCTTCCAGGCGGTTCCCGCGCTGGAGCAGGAACTCGGCAA
>NZ_DATKFR010000225.1:0-7559 GCF_035511255.1 Parvibaculum sp. | reverse complement strand
CTGAAGATCGGCAAGGAAGCGCTGCACGCCGAGGCCATCGAATGGGCGGCGACGCGCGGCAACCGGTCCGGCCGCACCGCCTGGCAGTTCATCCAGGATCTCGCGGGACGTCTCGGCCAGACGCTCGACTGAAACGTCTAGCCGCTGATGACGCCCGTCGGATCGACGGCTTTCGCGCCCTTGCGGATTTCGAAATGCACCTGCGGCGAGGTCACGCTTCCGGTGCTGCCCGACAGCGAAATGGTCTGGCCTTTCACCACCGTGTCGCCGCGCTTCACCAGCAGCTTGCTGTTATGCGCATAGGCGGTCATCCAGCCATTGGCGTGGCGCACGAGGAGCAGATTGCCGTAGCCCTTCAACTCGTTGCCGGCATAGGCGACGACGCCGCTCTGCGCTGCCTTCACGGGCGTACCGGCGGGAACGGCGATGTTGATGCCGTCATTGTGGAGCCCGTTTTCCTTGGGCCCGAAGTTCGAGAGAATCTTGCCCTGGGCCGGCCAGACGAAGTCGCCCGCCGGCGTCGGCGGCGCGGGCAGCGGCGCCTTGGGCTGCGTCGAGGCAATGACGGTCTTGCCGCCCGTTGTCGTGGTGGTCGTGGTTGGGTGCCGCGCCGGAGGCGGAACCGGACTCGTCTCGACGTCGCGCGAGGTCACTTGCGTATTGACCTTGGAGGGAAGCTGCAGCCGCTCGCCGAGCTTGATCGTATAGGGCGCCTGAATGTGGTTGGTGCTGGTCAGCGTCGCCATGTCGACGCCGTAGGTCCGCGAGATGCTGTAGACCGTGTCGCCCGGCCGGACGGTGTGATAGCGCGCATTCGGGATCGTCAGGCGCTGCCCCCTCTGCAAGGCATAGGGTGGCTGAAGATTGTTCGCGTCGATCAGCGAGCGGATCGGAATGTTCTGGTCGCGCGACACCTTGAAGAGCGTGTCGCCGGGCTGCACGACATAGGTGCCGCCGCGCCCCGGAGGTGAGATGGGCGTCGTCTCGACATAACGGTCGCTGCCGCCGCCGCTTTGGGAACGGCCCTGTCCGTCCTCCCACCAGGGTTTTTGCGTTGTACAGCCCGCGAGCAGCAGAACGGCCGTGACGAGACCGATGAGGCCCGTCGTCCTGCCCTTCGCACTGTGCAGCCGCATATTTCGCATGATCCCCGTTCGCCGCGTTCCGGCGCCCGCAATCGCGGGGCCTCGTGCCCCGTCTTCGGATTCTCCCGGCGTCAGGATTCCTTCGCCACGCCCTCGACCAGCGGGACGAATCGCACGGGCATGAGTTCTTCGCGCTTCACACCTTCCTCTGTCCGTTCGATCCGCACAAGATGCTGCTCGCCCCGCCCGCCCGGCGCGCCCACCGGCACGATCATCACGCCGCCGGGCTTCAACTGCTCGACGAGCTTGGGCGGCACGGAGGCCGCGGCCGCCGTCACGATGATTCGGTCGAAGGGCGCTTGCTCCGGCCAGCCTTCGCCGCCGTCGCCCGCCTTCGCCGTGATGTTGTGGAGGTGCAAATCCTCGAAGCGTTTGAGCGCGTCGCGCAGAAGGGTGCGGTAACGCTCGATCGTGTAGACGCGACGGCAGAGCTTCGACAGGATCGCGGCCTGATAGCCGGAGCCCGTGCCGACCTCCAGTACCTTCATGCGCTCGCCGACCTGCAACTGTTCGGTCATATAGGCGACGATGAAAGGCTGGCTGATCGTCTGCCCGCATTCGATGGGCAGCGCATGGTCCTCGTAGGCCTGCTTGCGGAACGAGGCGTTGATGAATTTCTCGCGCGGAATGCGCTCCAGCGCGTTCAACACGCGCTTGTCCCGAATGCCTTGCCGTCTCAGCGCCATGATGAGCTCGATCTTGCCCTGATCGATCTCATCCATGGGCGTTTCGTCGCTCATGGCTTACTCCGTGCCCGCTCAGAACTTTCCGAGCGCGGTGACGAGGGCGCTGCGCGTGCGCGCATGCGTGAGGTTCATGTGAAGCGGTGTGACCGAAATCATCCCGCTATAGATAGCATGAAGATCGGTGCCTTTGGGCGGATTGCTGAGAACCCGCTCGAAGCCGAGCCAGTAATAAGGGTTCGCGCGCGCGTCGATCCGCTCCTCGACGCGAACCAGCGACTGATCGCGCTTGCCCTGCGACGTCACCTCGACGCCCTTGACCGCGGTGTGGACGACGTCCGGGAAGTTGATATTGATCAGCACTTCTTCCGGCCAGCCCGCCTTCACGAGCTTGGCGATGATGCCCGGCGCGAAATGCTCGGCGGTCGCCCATTTGACCGTGCGGCTCTCGCCGAAGCCGAAGGCCTGGCTCAGCGCGATCGAGGGAATGCCGAGCTGCGTGCCCTCCATCGCCGCGGCGATGGTGCCCGAATAGGTGACATCGTCGGCGATGTTCTGGCCGCGATTGATGCCGGAGAGAATGAGGTCCGGCTGGCGGTCCTTGATGATATGGCGGACCGCCATCAGCACGCAGTCGGACGGCGTGCCCTTCACCGCGAATTTGCGCGGGCTCAACTGGCGGACGCGGATGGGGTTGGCGAGCGACAGCGAATGGGCCGAACCGCTTTGTTCTTCTTCCGGGGCCGCGATCCAGACGTCCTTCGAGAGCTTCTGCGCGATGCGCGTCAGCACCTGCAAGCCCGGCGCATGAATACCGTCGTCATTGGTGACGAGGATGCGAAGGCCGCCCGTCGGCTTTACGGGGGTTTTCTTTTTAGCCATTGGCGGCGATCACTTCCTGCCCGCCCATATAGGGCTGGAGCGCGGCGGGAATGGCGATGGAGCCATCCGCCTGCTGGTAATTTTCGAGAATGGCGACGAGCGTGCGGCCGACCGCGAGCCCTGAGCCGTTGAGCGTGTTGACGAAACGCGTGGTCTTGCTTCCCTCCGGCTTGTAGCGCGCCTGCATGCGTCGCGCCTGGAAGTCGCCGCAGACCGAACAGGAGGAGATTTCGCGGAACATGTTCTGCCCCGGCAGCCAGACCTCGATATCGTAGGTCTTGCGGGACGAGAAGCCCATGTCGCCTGTGCAGAGCGTGACGACGCGGTAATGAAGCTCCAGCGCCTTCAGCACGCCTTCGGCGCAGGCGAGCATGCGTTCGTGTTCCTCGTCCGCCTGTTCCGGCGTCGTGATCGAGACGAGCTCGACCTTCGAGAACTGGTGCTGGCGGATCAGCCCGCGCGTGTCGCGCCCCGCCGATCCGGCTTCCGCGCGGAAGCAGGGCGTCCAGGCGGTCAGCCGCATCGGCAGCTCGTCCTCGGAGAGGATCGACTCGCGCACGAGATTGGTCAGCGAGACCTCGGCGGTTGGGATCAGCCAGAACTTGTCCTGCTCCTCCCGGCTCAATCCCTTGAAGACCGCGAACTGGTCGTCGGCGAATTTCGGCAATTGCGCCGTGCCGAACATGGTGGAGTCCTTCACCAACAGCGGCGGGTTCACTTCCGTGTAGCCGAACTCGCCGGTGTGGAGGTCGAGCATGAAATTGCCGATGGCGCGCTCAAGACGTGCGAGCTGGCCCTTCAGGACCGAGAAGCGCGCGCCGGAGAGTTTGGCGGCCGTCTCGAAATCCATCAGGCCGAGCGCCTCGCCGAGGTCGAAATGCTCCTTCGGCGCGAAGTTCATCGCGCGGGGTGCGCCGTGGCGGCGATACTCAACATTGGCCGTCTCGTCCGGACCGACGGGAACGCTCTCATAGGGGATGTTCGGGATGGCGGCGAGTTCCGTGTCGAGCTCGGCGACGATCGCCCGCTCCTCTTCCTCGCCCGCCTGGATCTTCGCCTTCAGATGCGCCACCTCGTCGAGGAGCTTCTGGGCCAGCGCCTCGTCCTTCTTCGCCTTGGCCGCGCCGATCTGCTTCGAAGCGTCGTTGCGGGCGGCCTGCATCTCCTGCAGGGCGGCGATCGTCTTGCGGCGGCGCTCGTCGATCTCGATCAGCCGTTCGGCCTGGGGCGGCAGGCCGCGCTTGGCGAGCCCGGCGTCGAAAGCCTGCGGGTCGTCGCGGATGATCTTGATGTCGTGCATATGATCCGTCGCGGATTGGGGAGTTCGGGCGGGCTTCTGTATACGCGGAAGGGTTCCGAGCGTCCAGACGAGCCGGCCTCCCCACTTGCCCGGATCAGGCGCCGCCGGTTGCGCCGGCCTTGTCCGCCGCCTCGCCGGCGGTTTTCGCTTCCGCCGCGATCCGCTTGTTCCGCTCGACGAGCTTCACCGCGCCGATGGAGAAGACATAAAGAAGTACCGTCGGCACCCCGAGGCTTACCTGACTGAGGAGGTCGGGCGGCGTCAGCACGGCGGCGACCGCGAAGGAGATGACGATGGCGTAGCGCCAGCCCGCGATGAGCTGCTTCGATGTGACGAGGCCGACGCGGGCCAGCAGCGTCAGGATGACCGGAAGCTGGAAGCAGGCGCCGAAGGCGAGGATGAGGCTCATGATGAGGCCCAGATACTCGCTGACGCGGGGCAGAAGTTCGATCGCCGCCTTACCCTCGCCGCCCGCCTGCTGCATGCTCATGAAGAAATGGAGCGCCATGGGCATGACGACGAAATAGACCAGCGCCGAGCCGATCAGGAAGAGGATCGGCGTCGCGATCAGGAACGGCAGGAAGGCGCCGCGCTCGTTCTTGTAGAGGCCCGGCGCGACGAACATGTAGACCTGAACTGCGATCACCGGAAAGGCCAGGAAGATCGCGCCGAACATGGCGAGCTTCATCTGGGTGAAAAAGAACTCCTGCGGAGCCGTATAGATGAACTTCACGGCCGTGCCGCCCGCCGCGATCTCGTAGGGCCGGACGAGGACGTTGAAGATGTATTTGGCGAAGCTGAAGCAGATGCCGAAGCCGATGGCGACCGCGATCACCGATTTGATGAGCCGCGAGCGCAGCTCGATCAGGTGCTCCATCAGCGGCGCGCGCGAGGATTCGATGTCGTCGTCATTCATGCTTGGGCTCATGCCTGGCCCGTCCCGGATTTGACCTCGGGCTGGCCCGGTAACGGCGCCGGTTCGCCGAATTTCTCGATCTCCCCGGCCTCGCGGATCGCCTCGACCATGTCGGGAGACAGGTCGTCGGGCAGCGTCCGATCGGTCGGCCCCGCGCCTGCCAGCTCGTCCTTGGTGGAAACGGCAGCGGGTGTATTGGGCATCTCGACCGATTTCTGCATGTCGGTCAGCGGGCGCATCGCCTCGCCCCGCAGCTCGGCCACCTGCTTGCGCAATTCCTCCAACTCGCTTTCGCGAGCCAGGTCCTCAAAGGATTGCTGAAATTCGCGGGCCATCGCGCGCATCTTGCCGACATAGCGGCCGGCGGTGCGCATCACGCGCGGCAAATCCTTCGGCCCGATGAACACGAGCGCCAGCACCGCGACCAGCAGCAGTTCGGACCAGCCGATGTCAAACATGAGGATACCCGGAATGCCTCAACGGGTTCAGCCGTTCGCGGCCTTGTCCTTGGTCTGGGATCCGGCTTCCTGCGTCGCCGAGCCTTCGATGATCTTCGGGTCGGGCTTGCGCGCCGGCTGATCGTCGTCGTCGTCCGCGAGGCCCTTCTTGAAGCTCTTGATCCCCTTGGCCACGTCGCCCATCAGATCGGAGATCTTGCCCGTTCCGAACAGCAGCACGATCAACGCGACGACGACGATAATATGAGTCCAACTCAGCATCTATCTCTCCCCGGATGGGTGGCCCTCGCCGAAAAGGGTCGGCAGGCCGCAGGCAACCTAGCACTGATGCTCCGAATATGGGCTTTTCGCGCGTGCATTGCGACTGTCTCTGCGTCGCTCCGCCGGATTATCTCAATCGCACGAACTGGATGAGCTGAAGCCGACAGCGTATTAATTTGAAACGGTATTCGCCCGCATACTCATGTAAAGCATGAGCCGCAGTCCAGTGAATTCGCCTTAATCCGGCTCTTCCTCGCTCGCCACCTGTTCGAGGTGGTCGTCGAGCGCCGCACCATATTCCTCGGCCTGCGGATCCTCGAACTCGCCGTCGCCCTCGCCGCCGGTATCGCTCGGGCTCGGAATGTCGAAGCCCGGCGGCAGGCGCCCATCGAGCAGGCCGGCGGCCTTGAGTTCGTCGAGGCCCGGCAGGTCGCCGACATTCTCCAGCCCGAAATGCAGCAGGAAATCTTCCGTGGTGCCGTAGGTCACCGGGCGGCCGGGGGTGCGCTTGCGGCCGCGCAGCCGCACCCAACCCGTTTCCATCAGTACGTCGATCGTGCCCTTGGACACCGTTACGCCGCGGATTTCCTCGATCTCGGCGCGCGTCACCGGTTGGTGATAGGCGACGATCGCCAGCGTCTCCATGGCCGCGCGCGACAGCTTCCTCTGCTCGACCGCCGTGCGCTCCATCAGAAAAGACAGATCGCCCGCCGTGCGGAACATCCATTTATTGGCGACACGGATCAGGTTTACGCCGCGTGTCTCATACAGCTTCTGAAGGTCCTCGATGACCGCGCCCACGTCGGTGCCCGTCGGCAGCCGGGCCGCGAGGCTGTCGATGTCGAGCGGTTCGGCGGCGGCAAAGAGCAGTGCCTCGGCCATGCGCATCAGTTGGGCATGGTCGGTCGCATTGACCGGGAAGCTGAGGACGTTCTCGTCGGCCTCACCCTCCGCGGCGGCCGAGGTGTCACCCTCTTCCTCACCGGTGTCGTTCTCACCCTCGCCAGACTCGTCCTCATCCTCACCGGACTCGTCCTCACCCTCACCAGACTCGTCCTCATCCTCACCGGACTCGTCCTCACCCTCACCGTCCAGATAGTCCTCGTCCGGCTCCCGGTCGTCGGGACGCGCGTCGTCCCCGGCCTCGATCGCGGCGTCGACGGGTTCGGTTTCTTCGGATTCGGGTCGCGTTTCTTCTGTCATTCGCTTGTCTGTTCGTCGCCCGGTTCCACCGGGGGCGTGGTGGCGGATTCGTCCGCCTTCTTGCGCCGCACGAAAAGCGGCTGATAGGCGCTCGCCTGGCGGAGCTCGATTTCGCCGTCCTTGGCAAGGACCAGCGCCGCGCTAAGCGTGCTCGCCAGCGCCGAACGGCGAAGCTCGGAACTCATATACTCGACCGGTAGATAGGCGTCGATGCGGCCCCAGTCGAACATCATGCCCAGCATCTGCTCGAGGCGCTTGCGGGCCACCTCGATCGCCATGATCGGCAGGCGCTTGGGCTCCCATTTCGTCTCGTGGCCCTTGAGGCGCTGATCTGAATAGGCCTTCAGAAGTTCGTAGAGAGTTCCCGTGTACTGGCTTGTCTTGACAACGCGAATACCTTCAGGTGCCCCACGCTGGAAGACATGGAGGCCGAGACGCTGGCGCGCGAAAAGCGTCTGCGAGGCCTTGCGCATGCCTTCGAGGCGCAGAAGTTGGAAAGCAAGCCGCGCCGCCATCTCGGCGCCGCTCGGTCCCTCTTCCTCATCCGGCGGCGGCAGCAGCAGGCGCGACTTCAGATAGGCCAGCCAGGCCGCCATGACCAGATAGTCGGCGGCGAGGTCGAGCTCCATCCGGTGGGCGCGGTTGATGAAGTCGAGATATTGCTCGGCAAGCTTCAGGATCGAGATGCGGGTGAGATCGACCTTCTGGTTG
>NZ_DATKFR010000224.1:0-3437 GCF_035511255.1 Parvibaculum sp. | reverse complement strand
ACGCTGCGCGCCGGCCGCACCACGTTGATGGTCTCGCATCGCGTCTCGACCGCGCGCCATGCCGACCGCATCGTCGTGCTCGACGAGGGACGCGTCGCGGAGATCGGCACGCATCGCGAGCTGCTGGCGAAGAACGGTCTTTATGCCAATCTCGAGCGCGTGCAGGGCCGCCGCGAAGCGCTGGCGCAGGACCTGGAGGCGCAAGGCGCCGTCCCCGAAGGGAGCGCCCCATGAACGCCCAGTCTCCCCTGCCCCCGCAATCCCCGCCGAAGCCGCAACGCGACTACTCGATCTTCGAGGACGACATCGACACGCGCCGCTTCGACATGCGCTTGATCTGGCGCCTGACGCATTGGATCGGCCCCTATCGCCACCAGTTCGCGCTCGCCATTCTCCTCGTGATCATGGCGGCGAGCTTCGCCGTGCTGGCGCCTGTGGTGGTGAGCCGCGTCGTCGTCGACGGCATCCTGCTTCCCGCCGCCTCGGGCCATGCGCCCGACTTCTGGCAGAAGGCGCTGACCGGCTGGCTGTCGGCGCGAAGCGGCCTCGAACCGCTGATCGTCGCCTGCGGCCTCTATGCGCTCTGGACGACGCTCTGGGCGCTCTTCGGCCATGGCTTCCGCATCACGCTGGCGAAAGCGGTGCTCAACGGCCTGCGCGATCTGCGCCGCGACGTCTTCGCGCATCTGGAGCGCCTGCCGTCGAGCTTCTACGACCGCGTCGCCGTCGGCCGCGTCATGACGCGCCTTACCAACGACATAGAAACGCTCCTGGAATTGCTGGCCGGCTTCGGCGTGCTGATGGGCGAATTCGTGCCCTTCTTCGTCGCCGTCACGATCATGCTCGCCCTCGACATCCGGCTGACCTTCGAGCTTCTCGCGCTGCTGCCGCTCGCCGCGCTTTCCACATGGCTCTTCCGCCTCGCCTCGCGCAACGTCTACCGCAACATCCGCTCGACCATGTCGCGGCTGAACGAAAACCTGCAGGAAAACCTCTCCGGCATCGAGGTCGTGCAACTCTATGGCCGCGAGAAGATCAACTACGACAGCTACACGGCCATCAACCACGAGAACCGCGAGGGCGAGAACCGCGCCGTGAAGCTCGAAAGCTATTACGGCGCCTCGATGGACAGCATGTCTTTCCTCGCCATGACCACCATCGTCTGGTTCGGCGGGCACCATGTTCTCGGCGGCACGGCGAGCCTCGGCAGCGTCATCCTCTTCGCGCAATTCGCCGACATGCTCTTCCGTCCCATCGTCGCGATGGGCGAGCAGTGGAACGTCGTCTTCCGCGCCATGGCGAGCTGCGAACGCATCTTCCAGGCCCTCGACTGGGACGAGGCGCTGAAGGAGCCGGAGCATCCGGTGCCGCTGCCCGCCGATCTCAAGGGCCGCGTCGAGTTCCGTCACCTGACCTTCGGCTATCGCGCCGACACCACGATCCTCAAGGATGTGAGCTTCACCATCGCGCCGGGCGAGCGGATCGCGATCGTCGGGCCGACGGGCTCGGGCAAGACGAGCCTGATCCGGCTTCTCTGCCGCTTCTATGACGTGCCGAAGGGGTCGATCTTTTTCGACGGCATCGACATCATGGATGTGAAGCCCTCCGAAATCCGCCAGCGCATCGGCGTCGTGCTGCAGGATTTCCATATCTTCTCCGGCAGCGTCTACGACAATATCGCGCTCGGCAATCCGGCGATTACGCGCGAGGCGGCGGAGCGCGCGGCGATCCTCGTCCATGCCGATCCCTTCATTCGCGCGCTGCCGCAAGGCTACGACACGGTGCTGACCGAGCGCGGCCGCAACCTCAGCCACGGCCAGCGCCAGCTTCTGGCCTTCGCCCGCGTGCTCGCGATGAACCCCGAAGTGCTGATCCTCGACGAGGCGACGGCGAGCATCGATACCGAGACAGAACTCGTCATTCAGGACGCGCTGAAGAAACTCACCGAGGGCCGCACCTCGGTCATCATCGCCCACCGCCTCCAGACCATCCGCGAGGCACACCGCATCGTCGTGCTGACCCATGGCGAAATCCGCGAGATCGGCACCCATGCGGAGCTGATGGCCAAAGGCGGCGTCTACAAGACGCTGTACGAGCTTCAGGTGCAGGACCTCAAGGCCTAGAGAGATGCGCTTTCGGGCCGGCCGCGCCCGTGGTCTAATGCGGCCGGGTTTTGGGGGACGGGACAAGGTTAATGAGCGCGCATAAATTCGGGCCGGTTTTCGACGAACACATCAAGGTGGCGGGCGAGACCGCGCGTCTGCTGGAAACCCCTTTCGAGGCGCTGGCCGATGCCTGCGCGGCTTCAGTCCGCAATGGCGGCAAGCTGATGTTCTTCGGCAATGGCGGCAGCGCCGCCGACAGCCAGCACATCGCGACCGAACTCTCCGTGCGCTTCGTCAACGACAGAAAGCCCATCGCCGCACTCGCGCTGACGACGGACACGTCGGTGCTGACGGCGGCCGCGAACGACATGGGCTATGAGCAGGTCTTCGCCCGCCAGGTCGAGGCGCTGGGCCGCAAGGGCGACGTCGCCATCGGCTTCTCGACCTCGGGCAAAAGCCGCAACGTGGTGCTCGCCCTCGAAGCCGCGCGGCGCATGGGCATCGTCACCGTGGCCTTTACCGGCGCCGACGGCGCATTGCTGACGCCGCTCGCCGACCATCTTCTCAATGTGCCGTCGAAAGTGACCGCGCGCATTCAGGAGATGCACATCACGCTCGGCCATCTTCTCTGCGGCGCGCTCGAAGAACGCCTCGGCCTCGGCTGATGCTGCTTCCAAACGGCATCTGGATTTCCGATCCCGCGCCCGCGAAACATCGCGGCCCCGCCCTCTTTCTCGATCGCGACGGCGTCATCGTGCGCGAGGTCGACTATCTCTCGCGACCGGAAGATGTCGTTATCGAAAATGGCGCGATCGAACTGTTTCGATGGGCGCGAGAACGAGGTCTCGCTCTCGTCACCATTACCAATCAATCGGGCGTCGCGCGCGGCCGTTTCGGCTGGCCGGACTTCGAGGCCGTCGAAGCCGAAATCGCGCGGCAGCTTTCGGCGCATGGCGTCGGGGTCGACCTCGTCGTCGCCTGTGCCTTCCATGAAGAACACACACCGGACTTCGACGCCGAACATGCGCGCTGGCGCAAGCCCGGCCCGGCCATGATCGAACTCGCCACCGAAAAGCTCGGCTGCGATCTCGCTTCGAGCCTCATGATCGGCGACAAGGCGAGCGACATCGAGGCCGCCCGCAATGCCGGATTGAAGGCCGCCATTCACGTCCTGACGGGACACGGGAAAGAAGAACGCGCGGCGGCGCTGAAACTCGCGCGACCGGATTTCGCGGTTCATGTCGCGAACGATCTCGTCGACGCGCGGGCGCTCCTCGACGCTCAGTCCTTCGGCAGAACTTCGTCGTAAACCGAGAACATGCGTTCGATGGC
>NZ_DATKFR010000223.1:0-3382 GCF_035511255.1 Parvibaculum sp. | reverse complement strand
AAGCGCCGCGCGTGGCACGAGTTTCTCGACGCCGCCGAGCCGCCATGCTTCTTCCGCCGTGACGCGGCCGCCGGTAAAGAAGGCAGCCCGCACCTTGTGAAGCGGCAGCATGCGCGAGAGGTGCGAGGCGCCGCCCATCGCGCCGCGGTCGATTTCCGGCAGCGAGAAGAAGCAGTCATCCGATGCGATGATCGTGTCCGACGCGCCGCAAATGCCGATGCCGCCGCCGATGACGAAGCCATGCGCCGCGACGAGGACGGGAACCGCGCAGTCGCGCACCGCCTTGAAGGTGAGATAATTGCCGCGATTGAGCGCGACGATGCGCTCGGGATATTTCTGCATCTCCTTGATGTCGACACCGCCGCAGAAGCCCTTGCCTTCGGCGCGGATCAGCACGCAGCGGACGGTTTCGTCGTCCCCGGCTTTCGTGATGATGTCCGGCAACGTATTCCAGAGCGCGCTGTCGAAGGCATTGACCGGCGGGTGATCGAAAACGATCTCGGCCACCTGTCCGCGAATGTCGAGCGTGATCGGCATCGGGTCTTCCTTCTTATTGTGCAGCCGATGTGGCGCGGGAAGGCAGGTCGGTCAGCGCGGCGATGCGGGCCTGCGCCTCCGCGACGATGCCGTCGACGAGCGTTGCGACGCTCGGCAGGTCGCCGATGCGCCCGCCGACGAGGCCCGTCGCCATCAATCCTTCTTCAGGTTTGCCTTCTACGACGGCCTTCTGGATCAGCATCGGCGCGGAAGCTGCCATCATCGCCTGCGCGAGCGTCATGTCGCCATGCGAGGTCATGCCGCGCGCGGCGCGCAACATCTCGAACCACGAGGCTCCGGTGCGTTTCTTCATCGCGAGCCCGCTTTCGAAAGCGCGCAGCCACATGGCCGCGGCTCCGGAGCGCTCGATACGATCCATCAGCGGTGAGCGCACCATGCGTTGCGGAAGCCCGTCGACCTTGGTCGAGACGAGAATGTCGTCGGTGCCCGCCTTGAGATAGAAAGCCTTGGTGACGTCCGGCACCGGGCTCTCCCTCGTCAACAGGAAGCGCGTGCCCATCGCGATGCCGACGGCGCCGTAGGCGAGCGCCGCCGCGAGCCCACGCCCGTCGCTGAAGCCACCAGCGGCAACGACCGGCACCTTCACCGCATCGAGAACCTGCGGCAGCAACACCGTCGTCGGCACCGAGCCCGTATGCCCGCCGCCTTCGCCGCCCTGAACCGTCACCATGTCGACGCCGAGCTCGACCATCTTCTGCGCGTGCTTGACCGCGCCGACGGTCGGAATGCAGAGAATGCCCGCGTCCCGGAAACGAGCGATCATCTTCCTGTCAGGGCCGCGGCCGAAGCTGACCGCGCGTATCTGGTCGCGATGCGCGATGATCGTCTCGACGATCGCCGTTGCGCCCGGCTGGAACATGTGGAAATTGACGCCGAAGGGTTTCGCGGTGCGTCGCTTCACCTCGGCGATGGCGCCGGTCACTTCCTGCGGCGTCATCACGGCGGCGCCCAGAAAGCCGAAGGCGCCCGCCTCGCAGCTCGCGGCGACGAGCGGCGGCGTCGCGATCCATCCCATCGCCGTCTGGATGATCGGGTAGCGGCAGCCGAGCCGCTCGACGAGCACCGTATGCAGGGGATCGAACGCCACGTCGTTTCCTCTCAGGAGTCTTTCGCCTGTTTCTTGTTCGCAGCCGCCATCGACTTGCCGTCGAGTCCGCCAAGGCTGTTGCCCGAA
This sequence comes from Parvibaculum sp., assembly GCF_035511255.1. Lineage (GTDB taxonomy): Bacteria > Pseudomonadota > Alphaproteobacteria > Parvibaculales > Parvibaculaceae > Parvibaculum. Next base: position 1,650 of record NZ_DATKFR010000223.1, on the reverse strand, counting down.
ACGAGATCATTCTGCGCATGGGCGAAATGGTGCATGTGAAAGACGGCGTCCATCGCCGTGCGCTTGCCGCGCAGATCCTCGACGTGATTGATCGCCTGTTTGGTGAGCCAGAGCCCGAGCCGGCCCTGTTCGGCGAGCTTCGCCGCCATGGCGCGCGTCTCGGCTTCAAGCTGGTCGCGCGGCACGATGCGGTTGACCATGCCGAATTGCGCGGCGCGCTCCGCCGGCATGCGCTCGCCCAGCATCAGGAATTCCTTGGCGACGCGCGGCGGCAGCTCGAAGGCATGCGCGAAATATTCGACGCCTGGAATGCCCATGCGCTGCACGGGGTCCTGGAAGAAGGCGTCTTCGGAGGCGACGATGAGATCGCAGACCCAGGCGAGCATCAGGCCGCCCGCGATACAGGCTCCTTGCACCATGGCGATGGTCGGCTTCGGCACATCGCGCCACCGGCGGCACATGCCGAGATAGACTTCCTGCTCGCGCGCATAGAGAAGCTCGGCGCCGGGTTTGTTGGTGTGGTCGTAGAGGATATGCGCGCGGTCCCATGTCTTGTGAAGATCGCGGCCCGGCGTCCCGATGTCGTGACCGGCAGAGAAGTGCTTGCCTTCCCCCTTGAGCACGATGACCTTGACCGCGTCGTCGTCCACCGCGCGGCGGAAGGCGGCATCAAGCTCATAGGTCATCTGCGAATTCTGGACGTTGTTGAAGCGCGGCCGGTTCATCGTCACCCAGGCGACGCCGTCCTCGACCTTGTAGAGAACGGGCTCGTCGGTTTCGTAGACGATGTCGACCTTTTGCGGCTCGACAAGATCCTTCGGCCGGGCGGCTTCTTCCTTGGCGACGGGCTGGCTCATGGGTGACCTCACGCGGCCCGGCGGTCGCCCACCGGGTCGTCCTTGAATACCGTCTTGCGCTGGCCGTTGGGGTCCAGCCGTTCACGGATGATGTGGAGTTGTTCGGGCGTCGGCGCCGCCGTCTCGGGTATGCGCTCGGGGCGCACCAGCGGGAAGCCCGTATTGTCCTGCACCTGATCGAAGCTGATACCCGGATGGAGCGAGCGCACGCGGATCTGGTGATCCGGTCCCTCGAAGTCGAGCACGGCGAGATCGGTGACAATGAGGCGGAGGTCGAGACCGAAAGGCTTTCGCCCGTTCAGCCAACGCGCCTTGTTGTAGCCGACGCTGCAGACGAAATCGACTTCGCCTTCGACCAGCGCGCGATTGTTGTGGCTCGGCAGGAAATAGCTGTTCTGATGATTGATGCTGTTGCCCGGATAGCCGCGTGCGCCGAGCAGCGCCGCCTTGGGCTTCGCGCGCGGGCCGATGGTCGAAATGTTGGTCTGGCCGTAGCGGTCGATTTGCGTCGGCACGACCATCGCATGGCGCTTGCCGCTCCAGAGATTGTCGAAGGTGCGCGCATAGGGCGCCCAGCCTTCAACCTTCGGCGCGTAGCCGTTGCGGGGCCCAAGTGGCACCGGCTCCGAGACGAAGGCGTTCTCGCCATCGGTCATCATCAATGCCGGATTGAAGGTAAGCTTCGCGAGCCCCGCTGCCAGACGCGGCAGCACGGTGATGCCGGTCGCGAGAATCTCGCCGTCGTTCCGCCAGGCTTCGGCGGCGGCGGCAATGCAGAGTTCGGCGAGGGAGA
>NZ_DATKFR010000222.1:0-2732 GCF_035511255.1 Parvibaculum sp. | reverse complement strand
GCGTGTTGAATTCCATGTCCTTGAGAAAGGCGATCAGCCTTTCGGGATCGGGATCGTGAATGCCCATGCTCTCCACGGGCACATCGACCGGCACGTCCTGATCGAGCGTGACGAGCCTCTTCGAGATCCGCGCAAGCTCCGAGTTTTTTGAGAGAAGATCCAGATAGCTGGAAATCATTCTTGATAGTGTGCGCGCTCTCAGAATCTTTTGACAAAAACTTTGTCCGCCGGCAGCGAGCTGTTCAAGAGTTTCAGCATCTGCTGTCCAAAGACCCTTTTTGTCTTTTTTCCCTCCCGAAAGTTTCATTCGCTCAAATAGAATCTCTCCTAGCTGCTTTCCCGATGAGACCTTGACTGGCTCACCTGCTTCTTTGTCTAGTTCATCCTGCACTTCAGATAGTCGTCGCTCACACTCTTCAACATTCGAGGCCAGCAGACTATCGAGCGAGCCGAACTCCTGAATTAGTTGCGCCGCCGTCTTGATGCCGATGCCGGGAACGCCCGGCACATTGTCGACGCTGTCGCCGGCCAGCGCCTGCACGTCGATGACCTTTTCCGGCGGCACGCCGAATTTCTCCATCACCTCTGCATGCTTGATCGTCTTCATCTTCATCGTGTCGAGCATGTCGACATCGTCGGAGACGAGCTGCATCAGGTCCTTGTCGGAGGAGACGATGGTGACGCGGGCGCCCGCACGCTGCGCGAGCCGCGCATAGGTCGCGATGAGATCGTCGGCCTCGTAATTCAGCATCTCGATCGAGGGCACCGAGAAGGCGCGGACCGCGTCGCGGACCAGCGAGAACTGGGGAACGAGGTCTTCGGGCGGCTCGGGCCGCTGGGCCTTGTATTGCGGATAGATGTCGTTGCGGAAGGTCTTGCCCGAGGCATCGAAGATGACGGCGAGATGCGTCGGCTCGAATTCGTCCTTGGTGTCCTCGATCAGCTTGTAGAGCATGTTGCAGAAGCCGGCGACCGCGCCGGTCGGCAGCCCATCCGATTTCCGCGTCAAAGGCGGCAGCGCGTGATAGGCGCGGAAGATGTAGCCCGAGCCGTCGACCAGAAAGAGGTGATCGCCCTTTTTCAGAGGTCTCTCCGTCGCTTTTTTCACCGGTTCGCCCTTCGCCACGCCAGATGCCTTCCTATATTCAAGCCCGGGCTATATTCAAGCCGGGCGCATCATAGCGCCTCCCGCCGGAGGCCAAAGCCCTTTGGCTCCCTCGACCCGATCCTTGTTTGACCCCGTTCGACGGCCGGGCTACCAGTGTCGAACCAACACATAAAGAGCCGCCAATGGCCGATTTCCTGCCCAACGACCCCACGCTTTCAAAGGATATGACGCTGCCGCGAGAGCCCGCGACGGATAAGGACGCCGCTTATGCGATCGAGGTCAGGGACCTGCGCAAGGTCTATCGCGCCAGCGGCGGGCAACCGGCCAAGGAAGCGCTGAAGGGCATCGACATCGCCGTGCCGCGCGGCTCGATCTTCGGACTGCTCGGCCCGAACGGCGCCGGCAAATCGACGCTCATCAACATTCTGGCCGGCCTCGTCGTCAAGACGAGCGGCGCGGCCTCGGTCTGGGGTTTCGACATCGACGTCAATCCGCGACAGGCGCGCGCCTCGATCGGCGTCGTGCCGCAGGAACTCAACATCGACCCCTTCTTCACGCCGGCCGAGGCGCTCGAACTGCAGGCCGGGCTCTACGGCGTGCCGAAGCGCGAGCGGCGGACGATGGAAATCCTGACCGCCATGGGGCTCGACGACAAGGCGGACGCCTATGCGCGCACGCTGTCGGGCGGCATGCGGCGACGCCTCCTCGTCGCCAAGGCGATGGTTCATAACCCGCCGGTGCTGGTGCTCGACGAGCCGACGGCCGGCGTCGACATCGAACTGCGTAAGCAGCTCTGGGACTATGTGAAGCTTCTCCACGCCAACGGCACGACCATCGTGCTGACGACGCATTATCTCGAAGAGGCGCAGGAGCTCTGCGATACGATCGCGATCATCGACAAGGGCGAGGTCGTCGCCTGCGAGCCGACGCAGAGGCTGATCGCCCGCGTCACCGACAAGAAGCTCATCATCCGCACCGTCTGGCCGGTGACGCCTGCCCAGGTCTCCGCCATGGAGGGCTTCAAGACGGAGGTCACCGCATCCGGCGCGTTCTCGATCCAGTACAATCCGATGGATGCCGGTGTGATGGACATTCTCGACCGGGTGCGGGCAAGCGGCATCGAGATCGTCGATATCTCGACGGAGGAATCCAATCTCGAGGACGTATTCCTGCAATTGACCGGAACGCAGAGAAGCAAGGCGACCTGAAGATCAGGCGGAGGCGCGTCTCACCAGTTCGCCCATCGCCATCTCGACGCGGGCGCCGCCGAGCGTCAGCGGCAGAAACAGCGCCTCGAGTTCCAACGGCGCATGCGTCTCTTCGAAGGCGGCCTGTCCGTGAAGCCGGAGCGGACGGCGGATTTCACAGACCACACCCAACACTTTCGCGAGCGCGGCGGCCGGCTTCTCGGGCAGGCGGTCGCCTAGAGTCTCGCCGGTGAAGTCGTCAGCGAAAAGCTCGTTGAGCGCGGTCCCCATCAGGCGCACGTGAAAATGCGCGGGCGAGACGGCCGGCGGCGCAACCCCGATCAGGAAAATCGACGGCAAATGGCTCACGATGTCGGCCGGGCTCACGTCGGCCCGGGCCGGCATGGCGCGGCCGGCGCGCTTGCCGTTCCAATAGG
>NZ_DATKFR010000221.1:0-3376 GCF_035511255.1 Parvibaculum sp. | reverse complement strand
CTTACTTCCCCTTGTCGAGCAGCCCTTGCGCGGCGGCCGCCGCCGGATCGTCGGCGCGGTTCATCTCCTTCGCGAACCGCACCACGTCCTGCCAGTCGGCGCGGGCGCCTGCGACGTTGCCGGTTGCCGCGCGCATGCGGCCGCGCTCGAGCAACGCATCGAGATTGTGCGGGGCTAGTGCCGCCGCGCGTTCGGCATCGGCGAGCGCCGCTTTCGGATAGCCGAGATTGCGCAAGGCCGTCGCGCGCAGCGTCAGCGCATCGACCAGCGTCGGGCTTTCCGCCAGCGCCTCGCCGGCATCGGCGCGCACGCCGTCCCAATCCTTTGCGAGCGCCCGGACGCGCGCGCGCCCGAGATAGAGGGCGGGCTCCTGCGGGGCGCGCTTGATCGCCTCGTCGTAGGCCGCGCGCGCCTTGCCGAGATTGCCGGCGACCGCCCAGGCAGTGCCGGCCTGCGCATAGACCTCCGCCCGCGTCTCGTCGGGTGCGGCGTTCATGCCGTCGGCGAGTTCCTGAAACCGCGCCGCCGCTTCGTCCGCCTCTCCGAGCGACGAAAGAGCCAGCGCCTCGCAATGGAGCGCCGCCTGTCCGCCGCCGAGCGACTTCCATGCCCGCGCATAATCGAGCGCCTTGGCGGCCTCCCGGTCCGTCAGCCCGATACAGGTCTCGTAATCATGCGGCGTCGAGGGCTTGGCAGCGGGAGCCTCGGTTGCGGCGGGCTTGGCCGCGTCGGCGGCAATAGCCGGCAGGCCGAAGCCTAGGGACGCGAGCAGGATAAAAAGGGGAAGGCTTTGTCTGGCGGTCATCATGGGCGATAACCTCCCCGAGGCGTCGGTCTATTGCAAGTTAATCAGGGAACCATGGTGAACGGGCCGGGATCGGACAGGACGATGAGGCGCCTTTTCTGCTTCGGCCTCGGCTTCAGCGCCGGGGTGCTGGCGCGGCGTCTGCGCGATCGGGGCTTCGCCATCGCCGGCACCTGCCGGAGCGCGGAGAAGGCGGCGAGCCTCGCCGCGCAGGGCTTCGACATGCACCTCTTCGGCGAGGGCCATCCGCTCGCCGATCCGTCTGCAGCTCTCGCCGGTACGACGCATCTCCTCCTTTCGGTTCCGCCGGGAGAGGCGGGCGATCCCGTCTTCCTCGCTCATGGGAGGGACATTGCGGCGCTCGCACCAAGGCTCGAATGGGTCGGCTATCTCTCGACGACGGGCGTCTATGGCGATCGCGGCGGCGATCAGGTGACCGAGGCATCGCCGCTGACGCCCTCGACCGAACGTGGCCGCCGGCGTCTCGCGGCCGAAGAGGCATGGGGCTCGCTCCATCTGCCGCTCCACATTTTCCGCCTCGCGGGTATTTACGGCCCTGGCCGCAACCAGCTTCGCGGCATCCTCGACGGGACCGCGAAACGCATCGTGAAGCCGGGGCAGATTTTCTCCCGCATCCATGTCGACGATATCGCCGGCGTCCTCGAAGCCTCGATCGCGCGCCCGCGTCCCGGCGCGGCCTATAATGTCTGCGACGACGAGCCGGCGCCGCCGCAGGATGTTGTCGCCTATGCGGCGAAGCTCCTCGGCCGTGAGCCGCCGCCGGAAATCGATTTCGACAAGGCTGAGCTTTCGCCCATGGCGCGAAGCTTCTATGCCGAATCGAAGCGCGTCTCGAACCGGCTGCTGCATGAAGAGCTGGGCGTCAGGCTTCGCTACCCGACCTATCGCGAGGGGCTTTCGGCGCTTTTGGCCGCTGAAATTGCGGCGGCGCCGAACGGATAGGGGGCTTGCATTGATCTGCCTCAGGGAATGCCCGCCGCGCCTGAGCTAGCTTCGCTTCAACCAAAGAGGAATGCTCATGACCCATTTTCACGCCGCCGTCTGGATCGACCATCACGAAGCCCGCATCGTCTCCTTCAATCCCGACGAGCATGCGACGGCGACGCTCCACCACCATCAGGCGGTCAAGCACACGCAGCACAGCGCCGGCAAGTCGCGCAACTGGCGCGCGCCGGAAGATCCCGCCTATTACGAAGAGGTCGCCAAGTCGCTCGACGGCTTCGGCGAAATCCTGATCGTCGGTCCCGCCAATGCGAAGTTCGCTTTCCTGAAGCACCTGCAGGCAAAGCATCCGGCGCTGGCGGCAAAAGTGGTCGGCATCGAGACGGTCGACCATCCGAGCGACGGCGAACTCACCAATTACGCGCGCGCCTATTTCCACAAGAAGGATCGCACGCTGCCGCAGCTCTGAGCGGGCGCTTCACGCTTCGACCATCTGCCGCATCAGCTCGCCGGCGAGGCGCAACACTTCGCGCTCCGTCGGCGAAAGCTTTTCGATGGCGGCCGCGAGCCAGACCTCTTTCAGCTTTGCATCCTCGCGCAAGGCGATCCGTCCCGCCTTGGTGATGCGCACCAGCACGCGCCGCCCGTCGCTTGGGTCGGGCGCGCGTTCGATCAATTGATGCTCTTCCAGCGCCGCCAGCACCCGCGTCAGCGATTGCGGCTGCATGTGTTCCAGCGCCGCCAGCGCGCTCGGGATCGTCTCTCCGTCGCGATGAAGGCGCCCGAGGATGCTGAGGCTCATGCTGCTGAGCGCGACCTCCGACTGCGTCGCCCGCAACCGCCGCGACAGCGTCACGATACTTTGCCGCAATTCCTGGGCGATACGGGCCGATGGGGAAGCGTCAGTCTGCATTTTTATAAGCTTATGATTACAATATATGGTGTATATCTCGGCTTGAGCATACATAAAATCCTGAAATAAAGCGATACAATTCGATATTCTTCGTTGATTTAATAAACATAAGCTTGGTATTTTGGGGCATGACAGAGCCCGCAGCAGAAATCCCGAACGCAACCATCCGTCCGAAGCTCGAGCCGGCTTCCCCCGGCGCTCTCTTCCTCGTCTTTTTGAAACTCGGCGCCGCCACAACCTTCGGCGACACGAAGGCGCTGGTGCAGCGCGAACTTGTCGAGCGCCGCCGCTGGCTGGGCGAGCCGGCGCTGCGCAGCCTTCAAGGTCTCTCGCGTATCGCGCCCGGCTTGCCGCCCATCAATCTCGCGGTGGCGGTTGGCCGCCGCCTTGGCGGCACACGCGGCGCGGTGGCCGCCGTGCTGGCGACGCTCGCCGTTCCCGTCCTCCTCGCGGCGGCGGCGGGCGTCGCCTATGCGGCGTCGGGACTTCACGTCGCGAGCCTCGAAGCCGGCGCGAAGTCGCTGGGCGCCTCCTCCTTTCTGACCGGCCTTGCGGCGGCGAGCGCCGGCATGGCCTTCGCCTCAGGCTTCGGGGGCTTGCGCCGCATCGGCATCTCGCCCGGCCATGTCGCGATCATTCTCCTGATGGCCGGTGCGATGATGCTGCTTCACTGGCCCTTCGCGCTGGTCGTGCTG
>NZ_DATKFR010000220.1:0-1801 GCF_035511255.1 Parvibaculum sp. | reverse complement strand
TGACCTGTTCCTGGCCGTAGATGACTTCCGCAATGGCCGCGCGTGCCGCCGCGATCTTGGCGCCGGAGGCTTCGATTTCCTGGACGGCGTTGCCATCCGCTTCACTGAGTGTCTGCATTGACCTAAGTATAGAGTGTGCCGTGCCCTTTCAGAAGCGAAAGGGCCGGGAGCCGCATCGACCCGACCATTCGCGACGGGTTTCATGACGATATTATGGCCGGACGGTCCGGTTTGGTATCGGGGAGTGGAGGTTTGACGGTCTTGCCGGAGAATAAAAAGGCGAAGGAGGCGGGCGGCGCCGCTGCGTCCGGCCTTCTGTCCGCCGCCGAGGCGGAGGGCAAGCGTGCGCGTGGCCTGCCGCCGGTCCATCTGTGGAACCCGGACTTCTGCGGCGATATCGACATGCGAATCGCCCGCGACGGAACCTGGTTCTACATGGGAACGCCCATCGGCCGGGAAAGGCTCGTCCGCCTCTTCTCGACCATCCTTCGCCATGACGAGGACGGGAAATACTATCTGGTCACGCCGGTCGAGAAGGTCGGCATCAGGGTCGAGGACGCGCCCTTCCTCGCCGTCGCCATGAAGGTCGAGGGCGAGGGCCGGAGCCAGACGCTCATCTTCACGACCAATGTCGGCGACGAGACGGCCGCCGGAGCCGACCATCCGATCCGCTTCGTGATCGACGCCGAAACAGGCGAACCCGCGCCTTACGTACACGTCAGGGCCCGGCTCGAGGCGCTGATCGCCCGCGCCGTCTTCTACGACCTCGTGGAACTGGGCGCGGAGGAGGAACACGAAGGCCGGCGCTGGTTCGGCGTCTGGTCGGGCGGCGTCTTCTTCCCCTTCATGCCGGCGGAGGAGATGGCCTTTTGATCGTCCTGGACAATATTCCACATATGGAATATATTCCCTAGATGGAATGCGAGGTCGAATATACCGACGAGTTCGGTACTTGGTGGACCGGCCTTGATGACCGGGAGCAGGAGGATGTGGCCGCCGTCGTCACGTTGCTTGAGGAAAGGGGCGTGACGCTTGGTTTTCCATTTTCTTCGGGCGTCGAACGATCGAGGCACGGGCATATGAGGGAGCTTCGAATCCAGAGCGGCGGCAGGCCCATTCGTGTCTTCTATGCGTTCGATCCTCGCCGATCAGCCATTCTGCTGATCGGAGGCGACAAGACGGGGCGCGACCGCTTTTATGACGAATTCGTTCCCGTCGCGGATCGCCTCTATGACGAGCATCTGGTTCAGTTGAAGAAGGAAGGATTGATCCCATGACCGGACGCAGGAAGTTCGGCGACCTCGTCGGCAAATTGCCGGCGGAGCGGCGCGAACGCATCAGGGCGAAAGCGTCGGCGCTGCGCGAAGAGATGGCATTGCACGAATTGCGCGAAGCCCTGCATGTCACGCAGACCTCGCTTGCCACGCTGCTCGGTGTCGAACAGCCGGCCATCGCCAAGCTCGAGCGTCGCGACGACGCGCATATCAGCAAGATCAGGCAGGTGATCGAGGGGTTGGGCGGCGAGTTGCGTCTCGTTGCGCATTTCCCGAACGGCGATGTGACGATCACGAATTTCAGCCAATCGACGAAGTAACTTTTTATGGCGAGCTACCGCGATCGCATTCTCGCCCGGGTCGACCGGGATCCGCCGCCGCTCGATGTGCTGCTGGCGCCGCGCGTCGCGGAAATGGCGAATGGCCGCCTGCGCGGCGACCACGACATGAACCCGGACGACTGGGAAGAGACGCCCGCCGTCTCGCTGCGCGCCGCCGCCGTGCTGGTGCCGATCGTCGAATATCCC
>NZ_DATKFR010000219.1:0-3798 GCF_035511255.1 Parvibaculum sp. | reverse complement strand
GCTGGCCTGGAAGAGTTGGTTGCATATGATCGTTTGGTATATGCGAAGGCGGAAAAGCTATTCAGACATCAAGCGTAATGTCGAGTGTGGATGTACCCGCCCGAGGCCGCGACCTGATGGCCGGATCATTCGGGCGGGTCTCGTCGATCTCGATCACTTTGCCGTGACGACATTCGATCTGGCGAACGAAGCCGCTGCACATGCAGCCGCGAATGCCGGTCCGTTCACGATAACGAACCTCCGGCCCTGCTCGGCTCCTATGACAGAACCGCCAGCGCCGCCGGGTTGAAGGGCTCCAGCGCGTCGTAGCGTTCCTCGTGGATCTTGCGCGCCCAAGCGGGATCGACCAGCAGCGCGCGGCCGACGGCGACGAGATCGAACTCGTCGCGTTCGAGACGCGCCAGCAAATCGTCGATGCCGGTGGGCGTCGAGGACTCGCCGCCGAAGGCCGCGATGAACTCGCCCGACAGGCTGACGCTGCCGACGGTGATTGTCGGCTTGCCTGTCAGCTTCTTCGTCCAGCCGGCGAGATTGAGGTCCGAGCCCTCAAATTCCGGCTCCCAGAAGCGCCGCTGCGAGCAGTGGAAGACGTCGACGCCCGCCTCGCTCAGCGGCTTCAGAAATTCGCCCAGAAGCTCCGGCGTCGGCGCGAGGCGCGCCGTATAGTCCTGCTGTTTCCACTGGGAGAAGCGCAGGATGACGGGATAATCCTTGCCAACCTCGCGGCGCACCGCCTCGATGATGTCGATGGCGAAGCGTTCGCGCTTCAACATGTTGCCGCCGAATTCGTCGTCGCGCTTGTTCAGGCCTTCCCAGAAGAACTGGTCGATCAGATAGCCGTGCGCGCCGTGCAATTCGACACCGTCGAAGCCGATCTCGCGCGCATCGGCTGCGGCACGGGCGAAGGCGTCGATCACATGCTGGATGTGCTGCTTCGTCATCGGTTCGGAGACCTGCTTGTCCGGCCGCGACAGGCCGGACGGTCCGGCGCTCGGAAGCTCGGGATGGGCGACCTTGCCTTTCGGATTGCGCGCCATGCCGACATGCCACAGCTGCGGCATGATCTTACCGCCGACGCCGTGCACCTCTTCCACGACGTGCTTCCAGCCCTTCAGCGCCTCGCCGAAGAAATTCGGAACATCGACGTCCATCGAGGAGACGGGATCGTTGACCGTCGTGCCCTCGGTGATGATGAGGCCGGTTTCGTTCTCGGCGCGGCGGCGATAATAGGCCGCGACCTCCGGTCCCGGAATGCCGCCCGGCGATTTCGAGCGGGTCATGGGCGCCATGACGATACGGTTAGGCAGGGTAAGCCCGTTGAACGTGAAAGGGCGAAACAGAGGGGCGACGGAACGGCTCATGCAATTCTCCAATATGGGGCCGTGGAAATTTGAAATTCCCGGCAAATTCATGTTAAGCGCATATTGGCCTTTCGCGACCGAAGGTCAAATGCGCAACGTAGCGCGGTCCATCACATAAAAATGAACAGGGCGGGACATGACAGCAAATCCGGTACTGGCGCGGTTGGGGCTCACGGACACCGATCGGATCGCGATCCTGCATGTCGACGATGTCGGCATGTGCGGCGCCTCGCTCGATGCCTTTGCGGATCTCTGGGACGCCGGCGAAGTCACCTGCGGCTCGGTCATGGTGCCCTGCCCCTGGTTCCGCGCCACGGCCGCCTGGGCGCGCGATCATGCCGACGCGGATCTCGGCGTCCATGCGACGCTGACCAGCGAATGGAGCGGTTATCGCTGGGGGCCCGTCTCGACGCGCGATCCGGCGAGCGGTCTCATGGATGATGAGCGCTGCTTCCCGCGCACCTCCGCGGAGGTGGCGGCCCATGCCGTCCCGTCGGCCGCCGGCGCCGAGCTTCGTCTCCAGATCGCCCTTGCCCGGGAGGCCGGCATCGTCCCGACGCATCTCGATACGCATATGGGATCGGTCATGCATGGGCGGCTCTATGGCGAGTTCGTCGCAGCGGCGCTTGAGGCGGGGATGCCGCCCTTCGCCTTGCGGCTGGCGGCGGAACAATGGCGGAAAGGCGGCTACGACGCCGAAACAGCGACGAACCTCGCCGAGACGGTCCATGGGCTCGAAACAGCGGGCATTCCGACGCTCGACCGGATATTCCAGCTGTCGCTGAAGGTCGAAGAAGACCGCGTCGGACAGACGCTCGACATGGTTAAGCGGATCGAGCCCGGCCAGGTCGGCTATGTCGTCTTCCACCCTGCCCTCGACACGGCGGAGCTGCGTGCCATCTGTCCCGACTGGCGGTCGCGTGTCGGCGACTACGAACTGCTTCGGTCTGGCCGGATACGCTCCGAACTCGCGAATCAGGGCGTCGTCCTGATCGGCTGCCGCGAATTGCAGCAGCTCATGCCCGCCGCGCATTAAGGTTTGTGTCGGCGAAGCTCCGCGGGCTTTCCGGCAGGCGTCCGTACCTGCTATCTTTAGTTCTTGTGCACGTGGAGTGAAGACGTCGTCATGGAAATCAACCGGCAGGCGAAATTCCAGATCGGACAGGTCGTTCGCCACAGATACTATCCTTTCCGGGGCGTCATCTATGACGTCGATCCGACTTTCAACAACACCGAAGAGTGGTGGCTGTCGATCCCGGAGGAAGTGCGTCCGCGCAAGGACCAGCCCTTCTATCATCTGCTGGCGGAGAATGCGGACACCGAATACGTGGCCTATGTCTCCGAACAGAACCTGTTGGCCGACGATACGGGCGAGCCGGTACGCCACCCCCAGGTGAAGGAGCTGTTCGGCCCAATGCGCGACGGTGTCTATACCATCCGCATGAAAAACGCCCATTAGATCCATCGTCATTTCTCCGCCGAATTCGAGTGAGCAATCCATGCGCCCATGCTATCCGTCTGGCGGAGAGCGGGGATAAGTCCGGGCGCGGCGGCCCGGCAATGATCGGGGAGCAAGGAATTGCGGCGCGACAGGCGGCCATATTTCATCCGTCGCCTTCAGGGCGCATGGCTGCGGTTCCGAACCGAGCATTTCCTGGTGCCCGCCTTCGACGAGGTCGGCCCGGGTCTTTCCGTCACCAGCCCGCGCGACATCGAAATATGGGGTGGCAATATACGGGTCGGCGCCTGTGCCCATATTCACGCCTCTCGAGGCAACCCCACCCGCCTCTGCACCTGGACGACGGACGGACGCGAAGGCCGCATTGCGATCGGCGACTATGTACTGATAAGCCCCGGTACGCAGATCATAGCATCGGAGAGCATCAGCATCGGCTCGAACACGATGTTCGCCAGCGGCTGCTACGTTTCCGACTCCGATTGGCACGATACCTATGACCGTACCCGCGAGCTCGACAAGCATGCGCCCATCGTCATCGGCGAGAATTGCTGGCTCGGCGTGCGTGCGATCGTCTGCAAGGGCGTCACCATCGGCGACAACAGCATCATCGGCGCCGGATCCGTTGTCACCCGCGACATTCCCCCGAACTGCATTGCAGCGGGCAACCCCGCCCGCGTCGTGCGCGAGCTCGATACGACGCGGCCCATGCGAAAACGCTCGGAACTCTTTGCAGAGCCCGAGCGCGTCAATCGCGACATGGATCGTCTGATGCGCTACCTGCTCAGGGAGAACACGCTGGGAGGCTGGCTCCGCAGCGTGTTCTTCCCGACGCGGGAAGATTAGGCCTTAGGCTTCGGCAGGGCTGCGATCGCGGCGCCGAAGCCGTCGAGCTTCACCGGCACCTTGATGTCGCCCTTGGCGGCGTGCTTGAACAGCACTTCCATTTCCTTGCCGCCCTTCAAGGCTTTCAGATTTTCA
>NZ_DATKFR010000218.1:0-7105 GCF_035511255.1 Parvibaculum sp. | reverse complement strand
GAGCGCCGTTTCGACAATCGACGGCGCATTGAGGCCCGCGACCTCATACATCTTTTCCGGCTTGTCGTGATCGATAAACACATCCGGGAAGGCGAGCGGTCGCACCTTGAGCCCGCGATCGAGCGCGCCGGAACGGGCGAGAAAATCGAGAACGTGGCTGCCGAAGCCGCCGACCGAACCTTCTTCCACCGTGATCAGCACTTCATGCTCGCGGGCAAGCCGCGCCACCAGCGCCTCGTCGATCGGCTTGGCGAAGCGCGCGTCGGCAACCGTCGTCGAAAGACCGAGCGCCGAAAGCTGTTCCGCCGCCTTCAACGCTTCGGCAAGACGCGTGCCGAGCGAGAGGATCGCGACCTTCGTACCCTCGCGGATGATGCGGCCCCTGCCGATTTCGAGCGGCGTTCCGATCGCCGGCATATCGACGCCGACGCCCTCGCCGCGCGGATAGCGGAAGGCGGACGGCCTGTCGTCGATCTCGACCGCCGTCGCGACCATGTGTTTGAGTTCCGCCTCGTCCGACGGCGCCATGATGACGAAATCCGGCAGGCAGGCGAGATAGGCAATGTCGAAAGCGCCCGCATGCGTCGGCCCGTCGGCGCCGACAAGGCCGGCGCGGTCGAGCGCGAAGCGCACGGGCAGACGCTGGATCGCAACGTCATGCACGACCTGGTCATAGGCGCGCTGCAGGAACGTCGAATAGATGGCGCAGAAGGGCTTGAAGCCTTCGGTCGCAAGCCCCGCCGCGAACGTCACGGCATGCTGCTCGGCGATCCCGACATCGAAAGTCCGCGTCGGAAAATGCTCGGCGAACATATCGACGCCCGTGCCACCCGGCATCGCGGCCGTGATGGCGACGATCTTGTCGTCCTTCCCGGCATGCGCGATCAGGCTTTCGCCGAAGACTTTCGTATAGCTCGGCGCATTGGCGATGGCCTTGGCCTGCGTGCCGGTGATGACGTCGAACTTGGAGACGCCGTGATACTTGTCCTCGGCGGCTTCGGCGGGGCCATAGCCCTTGCCCTTCTGCGTCACGACATGGACGAGGATCGGCCCATGGCCCGCATCGCGCACATTTTTCAGCACGGGCAGCAGGTGATCGAGATTGTGCCCGTCGATGGGGCCGACATAGTAGAGGCCCAGTTCCTCGAAGAGCGTGCCGCCGGTCGCCATGCCGCGCGCATATTCTTCCGCGCGCCGCGCGCTTTCCTCGATGCGCTTGGGAAACATCTGCGCGATTTCCTTCGCGAGGTGGCGCATGGAGAGATAGGCGCCGCCGGAGATCAGCCGCGCAAGATAGGCGCTCATGCCGCCGACGGGCGGCGCGATCGACATGTCGTTGTCGTTGAGAATGATGATGAGCCGGCTGTCCATCGAGCCGGCATTGTTCATGGCTTCATAGGCCATGCCCGCCGACATCGCGCCGTCGCCGATCACCGCGATGACGTTGTTCCTGCCGCCCTTCAGATCGCGCGCGACGGCCATGCCGAGGCCCGCCGAAATCGACGTCGAGGAATGCGCCGCACCGAAGGGGTCGTAGTCGCTCTCGGCCCGCTTGGTGAAGCCCGACAGCCCGCCGCCCTGCCGCAAGGTGCGGATGCGGTCGCGGCGGCCGGTCAGGATCTTGTGCGGATAGGCCTGATGGCCGACATCCCAGATCAGGCGGTCGTCCGGCGTGTTGAAGACGTAATGAAGCGCGACGGTCAGCTCGACCACGCCGAGCCCCGCGCCCAGATGCCCGCCCGTCACCGACACGGCGTCGATGGTCTCCGCGCGCAGCTCATCCGCCACCTGACGAAGCTCGGACTCCGGCAATGCGCGCAAATCAGCAGGAATTTTAATGCCGTCGAGAAGAGGCGTTTTGGAACTGTTGCTCAAGACTATCCTCGGCCGCAGCCGCTGCCGTCCGGATCATCCGGAGGCTCAGTTGCGGCGGTTTATAACGAACCGCGCCGCCTCACGCAAAAGGTCCGCTTTTTCATCAAACAAATCAAGATGTTGGATCGCCTGATCCGAGAGCATTCTGGCCTGGGCGCGGGCCCGTTCGGCTCCCAGGATCGAAACGAAGGTCGCCTTGCCGGCCTCGGCGTCCTTGTGGGTCGCCTTGCCGACAATGGCCGCATCCCCCTCGGCGTCCAGCAGATCGTCCGCGATCTGGTAGGCGAGCCCCATGTCATGGGCATAGGCGTGGAGCGCATGCAGCGCCTCGTCCGAAGCGCGGCCGAGCACGGCGCCCGCTTCGCAGGCAAAGGCGATCAGCGCCCCGGTTTTCAGCCGCTGCAGCCGCGTGATCGAACCGATATCGAGCGTGACGCCCTCGCTGGCGAGGTCGATCATCTGGCCGCCGACCATGCCGTGCCCGCCCGCCGCTTCAGCCAGACGGCGGACAAGCTCGATCCGGACGCGGGCGCGCTCGTGGGTCTCGGGATCGGCAAGAAGATCGAATGCGAGCGTCAGCAGCGCATCGCCGGCCAGCACCGCCGTCGCCTCGTCGAATTTCCTGTGCACGGTCGGCTGGCCCCGACGGAGGTCGTCATCGTCCATGCAAGGCAGATCGTCATGGACGAGCGAATAGGTATGGACGCATTCGACGGCGGCAGCCGCCCGAAGCGCCGACTCGCTGCGCACGTCGAAAAGCTTCGCGCTTTCGCAGACCAGAAACGGCCGGAAGCGCTTGCCGCCGGCGAAGATCGCGTAGCGCATCGCCTCGAAGAGCCGGCTCTCGGGCCCTTCCGCGCGCGGCAGGAACTGGCCGAGCGCCGCTTCGACTTTCGCCGTCGCGCTCACCATCGTCTGCTCGAAAAGCGACGTCGCCGCGCTGTCGGAGGATTGGGCCATCGAGCTATTCGACGTCGAGAGGTTCGGTGCCGACAGGCTCGCCGCCTGCCGAAAGCGTGATCTTCTCGACCTTCGCTTCGGCCGCCTTCAGCCGCGCCTCGCAATGGGCCTTGAGCGCCGTACCGCGCTCGTAAAGTTCGATCGACCTCTCGAGCGGCGCCTCGCCCGATTCAAGCTGGCTCACGATCTTTTCGAGCTGCGCCAGCGCTTCCTCGAAGCTCAGCTTGTCGATGTCCGATGTCGCCGCCGCCATGTCTCTCTCCTTCACTCAGGCCGCAAGCTGCAGCGCCCGCACATGCGCGCGGGCGCTCGAAGCAAGCGCGGCCAAGTCATACCCGCCCTCGAGCGTCGAGACAACGCGGCCATTGCAGAACGTGTTGGCAAGCTGCACCAGCTCCGTCGTCACCCAGGCGTAATCATCCTCCGTCAGCCGCAGATTGGCGAGCGGATCGGCGGCATGCGCATCGAAGCCCGCCGAAATGAAGAGAAATTCCGGCTGGAATTGCTCCAGCGCCGGCAGGATCGCATCGGTGAAAGCCTCGCGGAACTCAGTGGACCCGGCCCCCGGCGGCAATGTCTTGTTGAGGATGTTGCCGAGGCCGTGCTCGCTCGCCCGGCCCGTTCCCGGATAAAGCGGCCATTGATGCGTCGAGGCGTAAAAGAGGTTCGGATCCGTCTCGAAGGACGCCTGCGTGCCGTTGCCGTGATGCACGTCGAAATCGACGACGGCGATGCGCGTCAGCCCATGCGCCTCGCGGGCATGCAGCGCGCCGATGGCGACATTATTGAAGAGGCAGAACCCCATCGCCTGGTCGGGCTCCGCATGATGCCCCGGCGGGCGGATCGCACAGAAGGCGTTGCGCACGCGGCCGGCCATCACCTCGTCGACCGCGAAGGTAACGGCCCCGGCGGCCCGGAGCGCCGCTTCCACCGAGCCGGGCGACAGCGCCGTATCGGCATCGACGCGGCGAAAGCCCTCGACCGGCGCCCCGTTCATGATCGTCTCGACATGAATGGGCGGATGAACCCGCTCGATCGCCTCGACGGAGGCGCGCGGCGCCTCGACCCGTTGCAGCAGCGCGAATTCCTCGGCCTCCAGAGCGCCCAGCACCGCCCTGAGCCGGTCCGGGCACTCGGGATGGCCTGGCGGTGTCTCATGGTCGAAACAGGCCGCATGCGTGACGAGAAGAGTTTCCATAATGAATCCATGCCGCAGATGATGGAGCAGCATATCACCGGCGAGCACCCGCCGCCGTCGGCTTGGGTAGTTCGAGCGGAAATTTCCTACGCCACCGCGCCAACTAGGCCCGCCGGTACCAGTCCACGCCCTTCTCG
Organism: Parvibaculum sp.; assembly: GCF_035511255.1. Classification (GTDB taxonomy): domain Bacteria; phylum Pseudomonadota; class Alphaproteobacteria; order Parvibaculales; family Parvibaculaceae; genus Parvibaculum. The sequence goes on along the minus strand of NZ_DATKFR010000218.1, from coordinate 2,935 downwards.
TCGCGCGTCACCACGGCCTGTTTCCGTCCGATCAGGCAGTTCAGATGCGCGATGCTCTCGCCCGTCGCCATGAAGAAGACTTCAGGTCCGATCTTGCGCTTGAAGAGCGCCGGGAAGACGTCGATGGCGCGTTTCGGTTCGGCGAGGAGATCGTGAAGTTTCGACAAGCCCTCCTCGTGGCCGGCGATGAGCTGCGTCATCCGCGCATGGAGCCCGTAAAAGGGCTCGTTATGCGCGGGCAGCACCAGCAGATCGTCGGGCAGCGTCGCCCGGATGCGATGGCAGCTTTCGAGCCAGTCCTGCAGCGGATTCTCGTAAGCTTCCGTCGGATGCACGCTGACATTGGATGAAATGCGCGGCAGCACCTGGTCGCCGGAAATGAGGATCTTGGATTCTTCGCAATAGAGGCAGACATGCTCCGGCGCATGTCCCGAACCGATGACGACCTTCCAGCGGCGGCCACCGATCGTCATCTCGTCGCCGGCCTTCAGCCTGCGGAATATGTCGGGCATCGGCGAGACGTTGGACCCGAAGCCGCCGAAGCGCTTGCGGTAGCTTTCGATGCCGCGCTCGCTGAACCCCGCCGCGCGATAGAAATCGAGCGCGGCCTGCGGCGCCTCGCGGCCCGTATCGAGCACCAGCGTGCGGCAGAGCAGAAAATCCGTGCGCGACATCTGAAGCTCGATGCCCCATTCGCGCGTGAACCAGCCCGCGAGACCGATATGATCCGGATGGAGATGCGTGACGACGAGCCGCGTGATCGGCTTGCCCTTGAGCCCGCTGGCGAAGACCTGACGCCAGAGGCCCATCACCTCGTCATTGGCGACGCCTGTATCGACGACCGTCCAGCCGTCATCCTCTTCGAGCAGCCAGAGGTTGATGTGGTTGAGTTGAAACGGCAGCGGCATCCGCACCCAGTAGATGCCGGGCGCCGCTTCCATCATTTCGCCGGGCTCCGGAATGCGCGCCAGCGGATACCGCAAGGCGCTTTCGACGGGCTCGGCCAGTGATATGTCAGACATATGAACTCTCCACCCAAGGTTGATATGCGCCTCGGGAGCGGAGGTCAAACCAGCGAGGATTTATGAGGCAAACGCTGGGGAAAGTTCAGTCCGCGAGACCGTCCGCGTCGAGCACGAAAAGCGTCTCCGCACCCGCCGTTGCGGGCGCGAGAAGCCCCGCCGCCAGCGGCAATTGCTGCGCCGCATAGAAGCGCGCCGTCTGCAGCCGCGCGTCGAGAAAGGCGTCGCCTTCGGTCCGCACCGAGGCGAGCGCGCCGAGCGCGAGGAAATGCCCGCCCGCGACCGTGCCGAAGAGCCGCAGATAGGGCGAGGCGCCCGCGAGGCAATCGTCATGCGCCGATTTCAAGCGCGCCAGCATCCAGTCCGTTGCCGTGTCGAGCGTATCGAGCCCCTTGTCGAGCGCATCGCCGATGGCGGAAAGATCCTGCCGGTTCGACGTCCGCGCCCGTTCCGCCGTCTCGCGCATCTCGGCGATGAACCCTTTCACCACCGCGCCATTGCCGAGCGGCAGCTTGCGCGCGACGAGGTCGATCGCCTGAATGCCGTTGGTGCCCTCGTAGATCGGCAGGATGCGCGCGTCGCGGTAATACTGCGCCGCGCCCGTCTCCTCGATGAAGCCCATGCCGCCGTGAATCTGCACGCCGATGGAGGCGACCTCGCAACCGATGTCGGTCGAGAAGCTTTTCGCGATCGGCGTCAGGAGGTCCGCCCGCGCCTGACCCGCCGCGCGCTCTTCCGCGGTCTCGCCATGATGCGCCCGGTCGATCGCCACCGCATTCGCGTAGCAGATGCCGCGCGCGGCCTCCGTCATCGCCTTCATGGTGAGAAGCATGCGGCGCACATCGGGATGGACGACGATAGGCGCCATCTCGCCCGGCGCCAGCGTCGAGCCGGTCGGGCGTCCCTGTTTGCGCTCCGTCGCATAGGCGAGCGCATGCTGATACGCCCGCTCGGCCACCGCGACGCCCTGCGTACCGACCAGAAGCCGCGCATTGTTCATCATCGTGAACATGCAGGCGAGGCCCTTGTTCTCCTGCCCGATCAGAGTGCCGACGGCGCCGCCCTCGTCGCCATAAGACATGACGCAGGTGGGGCTGCCGTGAATGCCGAGTTTCTCTTCCAGGCCGACGCATTTCGCGTCGTTGCGGGCGCCCAGCGACCCGTCCTCGTTGACGAAGAACTTCGGCACGAGAAAGAGTGAGATGCCCTTCGTGCCCGCCGGCGCGTCCGGCAGACGCGCAAGCACGAGATGGACGATATTCTCCGCCATGTCGTGATCGCCATAAGTGATGAAGATCTTGGTGCCGGTGATGCGATAGGTGCCGTCGCCCTGCGGCACGGCCTTCGCCTTCAGCGCATTGAGGTCCGAGCCCGCCTGCGGCTCGGTCAGGTTCATGGTCCCGGTCCACTCGCCCGAGACGAGCTTCGGCAGATAGAGGCGCTTCTGTTCGTCGGTGCCATGCGCCGCAATCGCCTCGACGGCGCCCTGACTCAGGATCGGGCAGAGACCGAAAGCGATATTGGCCGAATTCCACATTTCCTGCATCGCGGTCGAGAGCGCGAGCGGCAGGCCCTGTCCGCCGAATTCGGGCGCGGCCGAAAGACTGCCCCAGCCGCCCTCGACCCAGCGGCGATAGGCATCGGCAAAGCCCTTGGGCGTCCTGACGCCATCGGCCTCAAGCCGGACGCCCTCCTCGTCGCCCGTCTTGTTGAGCGGCGCCAGCACATCGCCCGCAAGCTTCGCCCCCTCTTCGAGCACGGCCTCGATGAGATCGGGCGTCAGCTCCGCAAAGGCGCCCTTGCCCGCCAGCGACCCGAGCCCCGCCACTTCATTGAGCACGAAAGCCATGTCACGGACGGGGGCGCGGTAGGTCATTGGGGAATTCCTCGAACGGATACTGAAGCGGTTCTAA
>NZ_DATKFR010000217.1:0-2155 GCF_035511255.1 Parvibaculum sp. | reverse complement strand
GAAATCGCCATCGAGCGCTACAAGACGCTGGTGCGCGCCGGGCGCCTGCCGGTCACGCGCGGCATCGCGATTTCCGACGACGACAGGTTGCGCCGCCATGTCATCGAACGGCTGATGTGCGACATGAAGGTCGATCTCGACTGCATCGCCGCGCTCCACGGATTGAAGGGCGAGGTCTTCGAGCCGGAACTCGCGGCGCTCGGCGGTCTCGAGGCCGATGGTGTCGTCAAGCGCGACGGGCATCGCCTCGCGGTGACGGAGGAGGGCAAGCCCCTCGTCCGCGCTGCCTGCGCCGTCTTCGACCGCTATCTCTCGGCCGGCGAAGCGCGGCATTCGAAGGCGGTGTGAGGCGGATCGCCGCTTCGCTCGGTTCGCGTTAGACCGCCCGCTGAACGTTTCGTTCCTCTCCGCGCGGCATGGAACCCCGCTGCTTCGCCGGGGTTCTGTCTGGGCATGCTTTGTCCAAATGGAGGCTTCATGGTCACGACCATCGGAACGGAAAGCAGGATGGAGGATCTGCTTCACGATCTGATCCATCTCGATTACGACGCGATCGCCGCCTATCAGGCCGCCATCGACCGGCTGGAAGATTCCGGCGCGAAGCAGGCATTGACCGGCTTCCGGCGCGACCACGAGGATCACATCCGCAATCTCACGCCCTATCTCGAAGCGCTGGGCGGAAAAGTTCCGGCTGACGGCGACATGAAGCAGGTTCTCACCAAGGGCAAGGTCGTGGTGGCGGGGCTCATCGGCGACAAGGCGATCCTGATGGCGATGAAGTCGAACGAGGAAGACACCAACACGGCCTATGAGCGCGCCGTGGAGCACGCCGAGTTGCCGCCGAAGCTGCGCGATCTGATGAAGAAGAACCTCGCCGATGAACGCCGCCACCGCGAATGGCTGGTCGACCGCATCGAGAAGATGTGAGCGTCAGGCGATGGTGGTGGAACGGCCTTCCGTCGCGCGGAGGAGTTCCGCCGGCGAGATTTCGAGTTCAAGGCCGAAGGCGCCGCCGCTGACATAGATTGTCTCGAAGCCTTCCGCGCTGGCGTCGAGCCATGTGGGCAGCTTCTTCTTCTGGCCGAGAGGGCTGCAGGCGCCCATCTGATACCCCGTCGTCTTTATAGCCTTGTCCTTCGCGGCGAGGTCGATGCGCTTCGCGCCCATTTCGCGGGCGAGGGCCTTGCGGTCGAGATCGCGCGAGGCGGGGACGATGGCGACCGCGAGCCTGCCGTCGTCGGTCTCCACGACCAGCGTCTTGAAGAGCCGCGCCGGATCGATGCCGCTCGCCTTCGCCATCTCAAGCGCCGAGGTCTTGCGGTCCTTCGCCACCGGCACCTCGCAGAACGTGCCCCTGAACCTGTTGAGCCGCAGAAACCGCTGCGCCGCCGTCTCGCCTTTCGCCATCAATGCCTCACGCCCTCACGGCCACTTCACCTCGGGCGGCATCGACGAGAGGATCGAGGCGACGTTGCCGCCGGTCTTCAGGCCGAAAGTCGTGCCCCGGTCGTAGAGCAGGTTGAACTCGACATAGCGGCCGCGGCGGATCAGTTGCTCCTCGCGTTCCTCCGGCGTCCAGGCCTCATTCATGTGGCGACGGACGAGCTTGGGATAGACGTCGAGAAAGGCACGGCCGACGTCTTGCGTGAAGGCGAAATCCTTCTCCCAGTCGCCTGAATTGTGGTGATCGTAGAAAATGCCGCCGGTGCCGCGCGGCTCCTTGCGATGCGGCAGGTAAAAGTACTCGTCGCACCATTTCTTGAAGCGCGGATAGTAATCCGCGTCATGGGCGTCGCAGGCGCGCTTCATCGCCGCGTGGAATTCGACCGTGTCGGGATGGTCGTCGCGCCGCTGCACGTCGAGCACGGGCGTCAGGTCACCGCCGCCGCCGAACCAGCTCTTCGTGGTGACGACGAAGCGCGTGTTCATGTGCACGGCCGGCACGCGCGGATTCTGCATGTGCGCGATCAGCGATATGCCTCCCGCCCAGAAACGCGGGTCTTCCTCGGCGCCTTGCATCTGCTTGCGGAAGTCCTCCGAGAATTCGCCGTGAACGGTCGAGATATGGACGCCGACCTTCTCGAAGACGCGGCCATGCATGACAGACATCTCGCCGCCGCCCTGGTCGCTCGACCCGTCGCCCCGCGTCCAGGGC
>NZ_DATKFR010000216.1:0-4910 GCF_035511255.1 Parvibaculum sp. | reverse complement strand
GACATGGACGAGACGCCGGCGACCTCGAAGTCGAAGGGCGGCACGTCGCCGCCGTTCATGCGCACGAAGGGCGCGATATAGCCGCCGACGCAGGCATCGACATGGAGCCACAATCCGCGCGCCTCGGCGAGTTCGCCGAGCTTTCCGATGGGGTCGATCAGGCCGTAGGGAAAGCAGGGGGCGGAGCCGACAATCATGATCGTATTGCCGTCGGCGGCTTTATCCATCGCCTCGACATCGGCGAGATAGTCGCGCAGGGGCACGCGGCGGATTTCGATTTCCATGACCTTGGCCGCCTTGTCGAAGGCGGGATGGGCGGACCGTGGCAGCACGATATTGGGCGTGCCCTTCATGCCCTTTTCCTTCCGCGCATAGTCGCGCGCGGTCTTCATCGCCATGGTGATCGAGTCCGTGCCGCCCGAGGTGATATTGCCGGCGGCGCCGTCGGGCGCATGGAGGAGCGATAGGCCCATCGAGACGACCTCGTCCTCCATCTTCTTCAGGCTCGGAAAGGCCATCGGCCCGAGGCCGTTTTCCGACATGAAGAGCGTATAGGCTTCTTTCTGCACACGTTCGATGTCGGGCCCGGCGTTGAAGACATAGACGGCGGTCTTGCCCTCGCGCCATTTGACGTCGTTCGCGCCGCGCGTCTGCATCTCGTGCTTCAGGCTCTCCCAGTCGGTCCCTTTCTCGGGCATCTTCATTGTGATTTCCCTCTGTTCGGCGGCGCGTTCTATCTCGCCTTCGATATCTTTGCGACTATACTCTCCCAATTGCCGTCGGGGAGGAAGGCGGCAGCGAGCCTAACCATCTCATCGGAGGATGAAACAGATGAAAAAGATATCCGCCACCGCGATTGCGGTGGCTTTGTTCGCTGCTCAATTCGGACTAGCGGGCGCGGCGGCGGCCGACGCGCGTACGGCTTGCAAGGGCGATTTCGAGCGCCTTTGTTCGAACGTATCGCCGGGGGGCGGGCGCGTTCTCCAATGCCTGAAGGAGCATGAGAGCGATCTCTCCAGCCAGTGCAAGGAAGCACTCGTCGACGCCAAGGCCAAGCGCGAACAGGGCAAGACGGGCGAAGCGGCCGGCACGGGCGGCAGCCAGTAATCGACAAGGGCTTACGGCCACGAAAACGGGGGCGTCTTCTTTCGAAGGCGCCCCCGTCGCTTTGAACTCCCCCGGCGAGGACGAGGGAATCCCGTATCAGAAAGTGATTGCGATCCCGGCGAGCGCCTCGATACCCGCCGCCTGGAAGCCGTCGGCCGGCTCGTAATCGCGATCGAGCAGGTTGTTGATCTTGCCTGTCAGTTGGATCGACTCCGTCAGCTTGTAGGTACCGGCGAGATTGACGATCGTATAGGGGCGGGACTTCCGGTAGCCGTAGGGCGGCCCGTTGCGGACATCGTCATAGATGCCGACCCATTGCAGCGAGGTGCCGAGGTTGAGCCGGTCGGTCGCGTCCCAGCCGAGGGTGCCGTTGACGAGGTGCCGGGGACGGCGCAGATGCGGCGAAATCTGGGCGGCATCGACCAGGGTCAGGGTGTAGTCGGCCCGCAGGCTCAGCGTGTCGAAGGGCGTCGCCTCGATGAAGGCCTCGACGCCTTTCGTCTTGAAGGGATCGGCGTTGGCGCTCGTCGAACCCGACATGGTGTAGATGGTGACGACGCCGTCCTTGATACGGTTCTGGAACCAGGTCGCGCCGGCGCGCAGCGCGCCGTCGAGAATGCCCTGCTCGAGGCCGATGTCCCAGCCGGTATTCTTTTCCGGCTTGAGGTCCGGATTGCCGACATAGGGACCGTAGCTCGTATTGGTGAAGCCGTAGCGTTCGTAGAGAGCCGGTATCTTGAAGGAGGTGCCGTAGCTCAGCGTCAGCTTCGTGTCCGTGGCGGCGAGATAATATCCCGGTGCGACGGTGTAGGTCGCCTGGTTGTCGAAATCCTTGGGCGCATCGAAGCGGCCGCTGACCGTCACGAAGAAGCCCTCGCCGAAGGTCATGTGATCCGACGCGTAGACCGCGTAGCTCGTCGCACTCGCGTCCGATTGCGCCTCGGAGAAATAGCTGTAGAGCGGGTCCGGATCGGGGATCGAGAGATAGCCGTTGGCGGTGAACGTCTCGTGCCGGTACTCGGCGCCGAAGGAGGCGTCGTTCCAGTCGGCAAGCCTGACCACATTGTCGACGTTCACGGTGAAGCGCTTGCCCTCGTTGTTGGCGAGACTGTCGGTCACCGAATAGCTGTCGGGCAGGTTGTCGTCGTGCCGCCTGTACTGGGTATAGGCCAGCGTGAGGCGCGGCTGGTAGCGCCCATCCGCGAAGGTGCCGGCAAGGCTGCCGTTCAAGGAAAGCTGCTTCGTGCGGCCCTGGCTCGCGAGACCGGCGCCGGGGCTATCCTCGTCGGTGTCGGCGCGGGCGTCGTCATATTGCAGGAAGACGTTGGCCCGCAGCGCCTCGTTGAGCTTGCCGCCGAGCTGGACGGAACTGCTCACATTCTCGTTGCCGTCCTTTTCTTCCGGTGCGCCGAAGCGATAGCGCGACGGCGTGATGTCGTTGCCGTCGGTCGCCTGGCGGGACAGCGAGACGAAGTAGTCGACGCCGGCAACATGGCCGCCGGAGGAGCCGCTCGTGTTGAGCGTTCCGAGCGTGCCTGCCTCAAGGCGCAGGGTGGAGCTCGGCGTTCCGGCGCCCGTCTTGGTGACGATATTGATGACGCCGCCGATTGCCTGGCTGCCGTAAAGCGCGCTTTGCGGGCCGCGCACGACCTCGATGCGTTCGACATTGTCGAGAAGCAGGTTGGCGAAGTTGAAGGCGCCGCTCGGTGCGGACGGATCGCTGATCGGTTGGCCGTTCAGGAGCACGAGCGTCTGGTTCGAATTGGCGCCGCGCGCGAAGACGGATGTGACCGTGCCCGCGCCGCCGGACTGGACGACCGAAAGGCCGGGCACTTGCTTCAGGGCGTCGACGACGGTGCGGTACTGGAAGCGCTCGATGTCTTCGGCGGTGACGATCGTGTAGGAACTCGCGACTTCCTTCGTCGGCTTCGGCGCGACGCCGGCGGTGACGAGAATTTCCGGCGTGAGCGTGGCCGTATCGGCAAGCGCAGGCGTGGCGGCGAGTGCCGATAGCCCGATGGCGGCGGCCGGAAGCCAGCCGCGCAGGATTGAGTTGTTCATGAGAACCCCCTCGTGTCTTTCGCGGCCAACCCCGGCCGCCAGGACCGGTGGACACGCGATGCGAGGGAGCGAAAGGCCGAAGACCGATGCGCGGCGGGACGTGCGGAGCGCTCGGCTCCGACGGAAAACCCGACGCGTCATCTCTTGCGACTTGCCGCCCCGTTGGCACACCCCGGCCTCCGGCAGATGACGCGCTTGACGGCAGGTCTCCTGGCTCGCGGGTCGTCGGCCTTGTTCCGCCTTCCCGGCCCACGTCCCTTTCGGGGCGTGACGGCCAGTGGCTTTCTGGAGCAGGGCCTCGCCGCTTACAGTTGCGGGGGCAGCCGGGGCATTGGCGCGAGAAGCGCCGCACCCCGTTCCCTCTTGCCTCCCTCGGCGCGACCATGCGCTTCGGGAACCATCGAGCGAGGGGCACTATAGAAGCGGAACGGGGCGTGTCAAATCGGCTGGCCGCCCGTCTGGCGGGCGCCGCGTCGATCGCTCGGCGAGCGCATTCAACAATGGGGAATTATCGGATTGGTCGGAGTGAGAGGATTCGAACCTCCGACCCCCTCGTCCCGAACGAGGTGCGCTACCAGACTGCGCCACACTCCGTATCCATATCCGAGGCGGCGTTATAGCCTCCCGGCTTCACCCCCGCAAGGGCTTCGCGAGGTAGAAAATCGAAGGATTTCGGCAGGTTCGCGCCGGTTGCGCCCTCGATCCGATGTGGCTATCTTCCGCCCCGTTCCGAGGGGCGCCCTTGCACCTCACGGCTCCTGCTGGGGCGTCGCCAAGTGGTAAGGCAACGGATTTTGATTCCGTCATACGGAGGTTCGAATCCTCCCGCCCCAGCCAATTTTACCCATGCGACTGCGATCGAAATAGGGTCCCAAGTTGCATGTTCCCTTCGGTGCCCGACACGCCGTATTCAAAATCGTCGATCAAGCCAGGACAATAGCCGTTCGTTCAGGATATCGGCGTGCTCCTGTTGCACCCAATGGCCTGCATTCGGGATCATGTGCATCTCCAGGTCGGAGCAATGTTCCGGCATGTTGTCCGCAAATTCCGGCCTGAGGCCTGGGTCCAACTCGGCGGTTAGCATCAGGCAAGGCAGGTCGAGCCGCGCGACGCCCACATCAGGATATTGGGCTGCGTTGCCGTCGATGTTTCGGTACCAGTTGATGCCACCGCGATAGCCAGTTCGCGTGAAAGCCTCGACATAATGATCGAATACGGAATCACTGAGTAGCGGCCTACCAAGGTCGTAAGACGCATCAAGATGGAGGAACGGATTTCGGCTGAGCTTGCCGTCAACGATGGCTCGCTTATAGACATCCTCAAGCGGCGCGCTTGTGCGCATGATCCGTGAAGTGATTGCTTGCACATGCTGATCCATATGCTTTTCGGCCACGCCGGGGAGCTGGAACCAGGACACATATTGCCGTTCAATTTCGCCATCCACCGTGGCGGTATGCACAGCCACACTCGGGAAAGGGATGTAGGGTGTGCATACACCGACAATACCCGACACCCTGTCGGGGTGCAGAACAGGCATCGCCCAAGAGACGAAGCCGCCCCAGTCATGGCCCACAAAGATCGCCTTCTCGATGTCCAATGCATCGAGGAGAGCAATGAGGTCACCTGTCAGCTCAGACATGGTGTAAGCCTCGACCGGATAGGGGCAGGAGCTGCCACCATATCCGCGCATGTCGGGCGCAATGGCGCGAAAACCCGCTGTCGCAACGGCGGGCAATTGATAC
>NZ_DATKFR010000215.1:0-3990 GCF_035511255.1 Parvibaculum sp. | reverse complement strand
GGCAAGCCCGTTGGTGACACGGCTTTATTGCGCGCCGGGAAATGGCGGCATCGCGCAGGTCGCCGAATGCGTACCCCTGAAGCCGCTCGATTTCGACGCCATCGTCGCCTTCTGCCGCGAGAAGACTGTCGGCTTCGTCGTCGTCGGCCCCGAGGATCCGCTGGTCGGCGGCCTTGTCGACCGTCTGGACCGCGAAGGCATCAAATCCTTCGGCCCGAGCGCCGCCGCCGCGCGGCTCGAAGGCTCGAAGGGATTCACGAAAGACCTCTGCGCCGAATTCGGAATTCCGACCGCCGCCTATGGCCGTTTCTCCGACGCGGCGCGCGCAAAGGCTTTCGTCGCCGCGAACGGTGCACCCATCGTCGTCAAGGCGGACGGCCTCGCCGCCGGCAAGGGCGTGACCGTCGCCGAAACGGTCGCGGAGGCGAATGCGGCCATCGACGACATCTTCGGTGGCCGCTTTGGCGCGGCCGGCGCCGAAGTCGTGGTCGAGGAATTTCTCGACGGCGAGGAAGCAAGCTTCTTCGCGCTCTGCGACGGCAAGACCGTGCTCCCGCTCGCGACCGCGCAGGATCACAAGCGCGTCTTCGACGGCGACAAGGGGCCGAACACCGGCGGCATGGGCGCTTATTCGCCGGCGCCGATTCTCACGCCCGAAATGATCGCCCGCGTGATGAAGGAAATCATCGAGCCGACCGCAGAGGCGATGCGGGCGCGCGGCACGCCTTTCAAGGGCGTCTTCTTCGCCGGCCTGATGATCACGGCGAAAGGCCCGCAGCTCATCGAATACAATACGCGCTTCGGCGATCCGGAGACGCAGGTACTGATGACGCGGCTCGCCTCCGATCTCCTGCCGGCGCTCATCGCTTGCCACGACGGCACGCTCGACCGGATTGCGCTCGACTGGAAGAGCGACGTGGCGCTCACCGTCGTCATGGCCGCGAACGGCTACCCGGGCGATTATCGCAAGGACACCGAGATCAAGGGGCTCGACGCGGCGGGCGCGTTGCCGAACGTCGAGATCTTCCACGCTGGCACGCGCGCCGACGGCGGCCGCATTCTCGCCACCGGCGGGCGTGTGCTCAATGTGACCGCGACAGCCGCGACCGTCGCCGAGGCACAGGCCGCCGCCTATCGCGCCGTCGATCTCATCGACTGGCCGGAGGGCTTTTGCCGCCGCGACATTGGCTGGCGCGCGATCGAACGCGAGCACCAAACGGCCTGACCGCGCGGCCGCAAACATGGCTTGCGTCATAATCAGTATACAGATAAAACAGGTTCGGGAGGCTAACAGATGAGCGACGGAGCGCCGGCGGAAGCAAGCCGCCAGGAACAGTTTTCGGGCACCAAGGACGTGGTCGAGTCTCATCGGTTCGATGCAGGCCGGCTCGAAGCCTATATGCGCGCGCATGTCGAAGGCTTCGCGGGTCCGCTCGAGGTGCGCCAGTTCAAGGGCGGCCAGTCGAATCCGACCTATCAGCTCATCACGCCCGGTCGCAAATATGTGCTGCGCCGCAAGCCGCCGGGGAAGCTTCTTCCCTCCGCCCATGCCGTCGATCGCGAATACAAGGTCATCACCGCGCTGCATGGCGTCGGCTTCCCCGCGCCGCGCACCTATTGCCTCTGCGAGGATGACGACGTCATCGGCACAGCCTTCTACATCATGGACATGGTCGAGGGCCGCGTGCTCTGGGAGCCGCTGCTGCCGGGCCAGGAGCCGGCAACGCGACGCGCCATTTATTCGTCGCTCAACGAGACGATGGCGCAGCTCCACATGGTCGACTACGCGGCAATCGGGCTTGGCGATTTCGGCAAGCCGGGAAATTATTTCATCCGCCAGATCTCGCGCTGGTCGAAGCAATATGTCGCCTCGGAAACCGAAACCATCGTCGAGATGAACAAGCTGATGGAGTGGTTGCCGGAGAACGTGCCGCAGGACGACTCGACGTCGATCGTTCACGGCGACTACCGGCTCGATAATACGATCCTGCATCCGACCGAGCCCAAGGTCATCGCGGTTCTCGACTGGGAACTGTCGACACTCGGTCATCCGCTCGGCGACTTCACCTATAGCTGCATGCAATGGGTGATGCCGGGTCAGGGCACCGGCGGCGGCACGGGCTCGATCGCGACGGCGGACCTGAAGAGCCTCGGCATCCCGACGCTCGACGAATATATCGCGATGTATTGCGAGCGCACCAATCGCTCCGGCATCGACAATCTCGATTTCTATTTCGCCTACAACTTCTTCCGCCTCGCAGGAATTCTGCAAGGCATCGCGGGCCGCGTGCGCGACGGCACGGCGTCGAGCGAGCATGCGAAGACCATGTCGCAGAACGTGCGTCCTCTCGCGCAGGAAGCCTGGAAATACGCCCAGCGCGCGGGCGCCCGCTAACAAAAGCAACAAGGATCAGCAGACACGATGAGTTGGTTGCGTCATGGCTTCGAGATCAACACGGACAAGACGAAGCTCGACAGGGACTCGATCCTGCGCATGCTCCGCGCCACCTATTGGGCGAGCGAAGTGCCGGTCGACGACCTCTGGGAAAGCATTCTGAACTCGCGCGCCTATGGCATGTATTCGCCGGACGGCGAGCAGGCGGGTTTCGCGCGCCTCGTCACCGACATGACGCGCTTTGCCTGGTTCAGCGATGTCTATGTGCTGCCCGTGCATCGCGGCCACGGTCTTGGCAAGTGGCTCGTCGAGACGGTCGTCAGCGATCCTGCCATCGCCAAGGTCCGCCGCATCATGTTGAGCACCAAGGACGGCCACGCGCTTTACGAGCGCATGGGCTTCTCGCTGATCGAAGGCGAAGAAGCCGCCAAGATGATGATGCTGATGCGCTGAGGAGGCCCTCAGTTCAGGAACATCGGCTTTCCGAGCACATGGGCGATGCGGGGACGATAGGTCTCCGCGTCGTAGAGCGCGGCGACGTCGACGCGGCGGCGGCCCTGAATGCAGGTGTCGGCCGGCACCGTGTCGTACTTGCCGTCGCGCACGACCGTCATGAGACCGGTCTTGCCTTCCGCGATCATCTGCACGGCGAGCGTGCCGTAGCTCTTCGCCACCATCTGATCGAGCGCGTCCGGCGCGCCCGCGCGCATCAGATAGCCGAGGCTCTGGCTGATCGCATCGACGCCGGTGATCCGCGTGATCTCCTCGCCGAGAAGCTGGCCGATGCCGCCGAGACGCCGGCGGCCGTGATCGTCGGCCTCGCCATGCTGGACGAGTTCGCCGCCCAGCATCTTCGCGCCTTCCGAAATCACGACCATCGCGTAATTCGCCGGATTGCGCGCGCGATCCCGGACGATCATCTCCGCAAGCCGGTCGACGTCGAAAGGAACCTCCGCGATCAAAGCGCGGTCGACATCGGCGAGATAGCTCGAAATGAGCGCCGTCTCGCCCGAGAGCCGTCCGAAGAGCTCGACGACGGCAATGCGTTCATGACTCCCGGTCGAGGTGCGCAGCGAATTGATGTGCCCGACCGAACGCGACACGGCGGTCGAAAAGCCGATGCAGTAATCGGTGCCGAAGACGTCGTTGTCCATCGTCTTCGGAATGGAGATGAGCTTGAAGCCTTGCCGGTGAAGATGCGCGCTGAAGGTCAGCGTACCGTCGCCGCCGATCGTCACCATCACGTCGATGCCGAGATGCTCCATGACGCGGAGGATATGCGGCGTGCAATCGACTGTACCGTCGGCCGCAACATCGAATCTGCCTTTCAGGAAGTCCGGCAACTTCTCAGGTTTCACGCGGCGCGGATTGGTGCGCGAGGTGTGGAGCACCGTGCCGCCGGTCCGGTCGATCGTGCGCACGGCCTCGTGATCGAGGCGCATCAGGTGCTTCTCGCTGCCCTCCGGGTCGTCGGGATTGTAATGGAGGGGCCCTTCCCAGCCACGCCGGAAGCCGACGACTTCCCAGCCGCGTTCGCCCGCGCGCCAGGTCACCGCCTTGATGCAGGGATTGAGCCCCGGCACGTCGCCGCCGCC
>NZ_DATKFR010000214.1:0-5431 GCF_035511255.1 Parvibaculum sp. | reverse complement strand
CGTCGGACGGAGCTTTCCGTGATAGAGCGCGGGATCGAGCTTCTGGATGCCGCGTCCGTTCGAAAGCGCGTGGCTGGCCCAGCCGAAGCCGCCCGTCACACGATCGCCCGGCTTGAACTTTTCATTATTGGAAATCTCGACGATGCCGATCATGGCGCTGTCGATCGTCTCGCCGAGCGGCAGTGCCGCCGCATAGCTTGCGCCCGAAAGCCGCGAGCGCATGCCCGGATCGACGGAGTGATATTCGGTGCGGATCAGAAGCTCGTGCTCGCCGGGATCGGGGAGGGTGATCTCCTCAAGCCGGAAATTCTCCGGCGCGGGCTTGCCTTGCGGACGTGACGCGAGCACCCAGCGGCGGGCTTTTGTCGGCATTGGTTCCTCCCCTTTCTGTCCCGCTCACGCCCGTCATTGCGAGCGGAGCGAAGCAATCCAGTCTGGTGGCGATGGCTCTGGATTGCTTCGGCCTCCGGCCTCGCAATGACGGAGAGAAACTAAACCGCCTTGTCGGGGCCGATCTTCACCAGCATCTTGCCGGTGTTGGCGCCGGAGAAAAGATTGAGGAAAGCCCTGGGCGCGTTCTCGATGCCGTCCTCGACCGTCTCCTGCCACTTCATCTTGCCCGCCTTGATGAGCTTGCCCATCTCGGCATAGAAGGCCGGGATGATGTCGAGATGGTTCGAGACGATGAAGCCCTGGAGCTTCAGGCTCTTGCCGACCGCCATGATGATATTCGACGGGCCGGGGCGCGGCGCCGTGTCGTTATACTGCTCGATCATGCCGCAGAGAGCGAGGCGACCGAAGGGACGCATGTGGTTGATCGCAACTTCGAGATGCTTGCCGCCGACATTCTCGAAATAGACGTCGATGCCTTTCGGGAAGGCCGCGCCCACCGCCTTGTCGAGGTCGCCGCAGGTCTTGTAGTTGATCGCCTTGTCGATGCCCGCGACCTTTTCGAGCCATTCGCATTTCTCGTCGGAGCCGGCCGAACCGACGACATAGCAGCCATGCGCTTTCGCGAGCTGGCAGACGACCGTGCCGACCGCACCCGAAGCGGCGGAGACGAAGACGGTCTCGCCGTCCTTCAGCTCGCCGATCTTGAAGAGGCCCGCATAGGCGGTCATGCCCGGCATGCCGAGCGTACCGAGATAGGCCTCGATGGGTCCGAGCGCGGGATCGACCTTCTGAAAGGTCTCGGCCTTCTCACGGGCGTATTCGCGCCAGCCCCACATGCTCTGCACATAGTCGCCGACGGCGAGCTTGGGCGATTTCGAGACGATCACCTGGCCGATGGCGCCGCCCTGCAGCGGCTCGCCGATCTGGAAGGGCGGCACGTAACTTTCGCGATCCATCATGCGGCCGCGCATATAGGGGTCGACCGACATCCAGATGTTGCGGACGAGGACTTCGCCGTCGCCGGGCTGCGCGACGTCGCGCGAGGCGAGCTCGAAATTGGCGGGCGTCGGCGCGCCGGCGGGGCGCGATTTCAGACGGATTTCCTTCGAGACCAGATTGGCCATGTTTCTCTCCCTGAATTGTTGTTCCGGGGAGTAAACACGCTTTCCGTCAAAGCGGGAAGCTCGTCCGCGAACAGGGCCTGTTCAGGACCTCCAGCCGCCGCCCAGCGCGATGAAGAGATTGACCGCCGACGTATACTGGTTCAGGCGTGCCTGGGCCTCGCTGTCGCGCGCCGAGAGCCAGCTCCGCTGTGCGTCGAGAACCGACAGAAAGTCGCTTGCGCCTGCCTTGTAGCTCGCCTGGGAGAGATCGTAGGCGCGGCGCGCCTCGATCGAGGCGACGGTGAGGGAGGCCCGGCGGCGACTGAAGGCGTCGACGTCGGAAAGCGCGTCCTCGACCTCGCCGAAAGCGGTCAGCACCGTCTTCTGGTAGGTCGCGGCCAGTTCGGCGTCGCGGGCCTTCGCCGTCTGCAGATTGCCTTCGAGCTGTCCGCCCGAAAAGATCGGCGCCAGCAGCGAGGCCGCGAGCGAAGTGCCGTTGGTCGAGCCGATCCCCGCAACCCAGTCGACGCTCTTCGAGCCCGAAAGACTGATGCTTGGGAAGAAGGCCGCCCGCGCCGCGCCGATGTCGGCGTTGGCCGCCTGCAAACTCGCTTCCGCCTGACGAATGTCGGGCCGGCGCTCCAGAAGGCTGGATGGCTGCCCGACGGCGACGGTCGGCAGGGCGACGGCGTCCGTGGTGGCGGTCTTCACGTCGAAGCCTTCAGGGGCGCGGCCGAGCAGGATTGCCAGCGCGTGTTGATTGGCGGCGAGGCTTGTTTCGAGCGAGGGGATGCCGGCCTCGATGGTCGCCAGCGTCGTACGTTGCTGCGCGACGTCCAGGGCGGAAGCCGTGCCGTAGCTGAAGCGGGCTTCGACGAGCTTCAGCGTTTCACGCGCGGCGTCGAGGGACTCGCGTGCAATGGCAAGACGGTCCTTGAGATTGAGGATGGTGAAATAGGTAGTGGCGACGGAAGACTGGACGACGAGAATAGAGGCTTCCTTGCTGAAGACGCTGCTGCGCAGATCGGCCTCGGCGGCCTCGCTCTGGGCGCGATACTGGCCCCAGAGATCGACGGCATAGCTGATGATGAGGGAGCCGCTGGCGCTCCGGGTCGAGCCGGAACTGCTGCTCGATGTCGTGCGCGAGGCGCCGCCGCTGGCGTCGAGCGAGGGCAGGAGCGACGAGTTGGTGCTCCGCAACTGGCCCTCGGCCTGCTCGACGCGATGGAGCGCCGCGACGATGTCGAGATTGGCGCCGAGCGCGTCGGCCATCAGGCTCTGCAATTCGGGATCGTTAAACGAGGACCACCACTGAGCGGAGACGTCCACGGCGCCGTCTTTTGCCGACGGCCCCGCGAAGGCCGCCGGCACCGCGACTTGCGGGCGCTCGTAATCGGGCACCATCGAGCAGGCGCCAAGCGCCGAGGAGAGCATCAGAAGCGCGGTGAAACTGGCGACAGGCCGCCGGAGCGTTTGCATTTTTGAACCTATTCCGAAGCGAGCGCGATGACGGGATCGAGGCTGGCCGCCTTTCGCGCAGGTAAATAGCCGAACAGAAGACCCGTGGCAAAGGCGCAGGAAAAAGCGAGAAGCGGCGGCGAGAGCGAATAGGCGACCGGCATGCCGAAGGTTGCGCAGAGCATTGCCGTGCCGAGGCCGCCCAGCACGCCGATGAGGCCGCCGACGCCGCAGACGACGAGCGCCTCCGTGTTGAACTGGAGCATGATGTCCATCTGCCGTGCGCCGGTCGCCATGCGGATGCCGATTTCCCTCGTCCGTTCGGTGACGCTGACGAGCATGATGTTCATGACGCCGATGCCGCCGACGAGAAGCGAAATCGCGGCGACGGAGCCCAGAAGGATCGTCAAGGTGTTCTGCGTCTGCTCCGCAGTCTCGAGAATAGAGGCGGTGTTGCGGACCTGGAAATCCTGCGTCTTGTGCCGAGCGGTCACGAGCGTCGTGATCTTGTCCTCGGTGTCGTCGATGGTGGATGCGTCCGTCACCTTCACCGAAACCGTGCTCACATATTGCTTGCCGAAGAGGCGCATATAGCCGGTCGAGAGCGGGACGAAGGCGACGTCGTCCTGATCGTTGCCGAAGGAGGACGCGCCCTTGGATTCCAGCACGCCGACGACCTCGAAGGGGACGTTCTGGACGAGAATGTATTTGCCGACGGGATCGCCACCGTCCGGGAAAAGATTGCCCGCGATGGTCTGGCCGATGACGATCACAGGCGCGTAGCCGTCGAGATCGGCTTGCGTGAAGAACCCGCCGCTCGCGACGTTCCAGTCGCGGACCAACGGATAGGCGGGCCAGGTGCCCGTCACCTGCGTCCGGTAGTCGATGTTGCCGTAGCGCACGGTCACGGCGGTCGAGCGCTCCGGGACCGCCGCCTCGACATTGGAAAGGGCCGCGATCGCGGTCGCGTCTTCCGGCTTCAACGTCGCGATGTCGCCGGTATTGCGCATGCCGGGCGCACCGGGCCGGATCATCAGAAGGTTCGTGCCCATGGCCGAGATGCGGTCCATGACGTTCTGCTTCGAGCCGTTGCCGATCGCGAGCATAGCAACGACCGCACCGACCCCGATGACGACGCCGAGAAGCGTCAAGGCGGTGCGGAAGATGTTCGTCCTGAGCGAGCGGAAGGCCATCTTGATCGATTCACCGAGGTCGCCGCGGAAGAAGGAGACGGAAGCAGGTTTCGCGATCTCCGCGTCCCCGCCCGCCGGCACTACGCCGCGCGAGGGTGTCCGCTCGCTGTCTTCGGTCACGCGGCCGTCGGAGAGCTTGATGAGACGGCGCGCATGTTCGGCGACCGAGGGGTCGTGCGTGATGAGGATGACGGTCTTGCCCTCCGCGTTGAGGCTCGCGAGAAGGGCGAGCACTTCCGTGCCGCTCTGCGTGTCCAGCGCGCCGGTCGGCTCGTCGGCGAGAATGACCTCCGCGTCGTTCATCAAGGCGCGCGCGATCGAGACGCGCTGTTGCTGACCGCCGGAAAGCTGGTTCGGCCGGTGCCCGCCGCGATCTCCGAGGCCGAGCCGGGCGAGCAGGGCGCGGGCGCGAGAGACGCGATCGCCATGCGCCTTGCCGGCATAGATCGCAGGCAACTCGACATTCTCGGTCGCGGTCATGGTCGCCAGCAGGTTGTAGCGCTGGAAGACGAAGCCGAAAGTGTCTCGGCGCAGCGCCGCCAGTTCGTCGGAGGAGAGCGAGGCGACGTTCGTGCCATTCACCAGGTAGGTGCCGGATGTCGGTCGGTCGAGGCAGCCGAGGATGTTCATCAGCGTCGATTTGCCGGAACCCGACTGCCCCATGATGGCGACGAATTCGCCATGGCGGATCGTCAGCGATACGCCGTCGAGCGCGTGCACCTCCGTCTCGCCGGTCTGGTAGCTCTTGGCGACGTCGTGGATTTCGATCAGGGCATGAGACGTGCGTGTCATAGCATGGGCGGCCTGCCACCGCCGGCCGGGCTGCGCCGGGTGGTTTGGCCCGTCGAGGTTTCGATGCCGGTGACGACGATGTCGCCTTCCTCGAGCCCCGAGACGACCTGCGCCGAGGTCCGGGTCATCAGGCCGATTTTGACCTCGCGCGGGCTCGGACGGTTGCCGTTCATCACCATCACGCGATAGGTATTCTTGTCGCCGCCCTTGGACGGACGAAGCGCGGCCGCCGGGACGATGGGGACGTCCTTGGCCTCGCCGAGCACGAAGAAAACCTGCGCGGTCATGCTGGTCATCAGCGCCTGGTCTTCGTTGGCGACGTCGATCAGCGCGTTGTAGAGGATAACGTCATTGACGGTTTCGGGCGTCGGCAGGATCTGGCGAACGGTCGAACGCCATTTGCGGTCGGGCATGCCGAGCGTCGTGAAATAGACCGGCATGCCGACCTTGAGCTTGCCGACGTCTGCTTCTGCAACCTGTGCCTTGACCGTC
>NZ_DATKFR010000213.1:0-1723 GCF_035511255.1 Parvibaculum sp. | reverse complement strand
ATGTAGTAGCTCATCGCCTCGCGATCGCCGATGGGCGCGCCGTCGATCATGCCGTTGGCGATGACGCTGGCGACGTCGTCCTTCGGGTTCTTGCGACGGTCGGCCGTGATCTTTCCGAAATAGTCGAACAGCGCCGCTGCCGTCGCCGCCAGATCGACGCTCTGCCCGCGTTCGCCGCTGAAGACGATCGCGTCTTCGTCGCCTTTATGGTCGGTTACGGCCGTTACATCCGGATCGCCGGGCCCGAATATCTCCTGCGTCATCTTCAGCATGAAGGGCTCGTCTTCCTTCGGCACGCCGAGCAGCTGCATGATGACGCGCAGCGGATACCAGAGCGCGACCTCCTTCACGAAATCGCATTCGCTGCCGAGGTCTTCCATGCGGTCGACGTGATCCTTGGCGAGCCCGGCGATCCGTCCCTCGAGCTTCTTGAGGTTCGGCGGCATGAACCAGCTCTGCGTCAGGCTCCGCAGCTTATAGTGAATGGGATCGTCGAGATCGACCAGCGTGCGAAAAAGATGCGTGTCGCCGGTGACGGATTTCACCCATTCCTCACCCTCGATGGGCGAGAGATAGGTCCGCAGCCGGTTGACGAACTTGTCGCTCTGCTTTTCGATTTCGAGAATGTCGGCATGCTTGGTGATCGACCAGAAAGGCCGGAAGCCGCGCGGCTTCATCAGCCGGACAGGGTCTTCCTTGCGCAGCTTCGTGAACAGCGCATGGATCTCGTCTTCATTGGCGAAAAGCTCGGGATTGACGATCTCGTCGTCGATGCGCCCCCGGCTATATCCCGGAAAGCTCGCATCGGATTCCGCAACGCTCATGATGTCCTCCTCCACAGCCCGGTTCTGTGACCGGATTTTCCACTAGACTAGCGCCTCCGTTCCTTGCGGCCAGCCGATTTATCGGCGGTGGCCGCCGTGCCGCGCAAACGCGGCCCTGACGCTGCGTCCGACATCCCCTGCATTCAAAACTTTTTGAGAGTTCAAAGAATGAACTTAAGGTAGACAGACGGGAGGCGCGCGAAAGAGGCCGCCACGGAAACGACAAGGGACACAAAATGAAGACGCGTATCACCGAGCTTTTCGGGATCCAGCATCCGATCATCCAGGGCGGCATGCATTTCGTCGGTCTCGCCGAAATGGCTTCGGCCGTCTCGAACGCCGGCGGCCTTGGCATCATCACCGGCCTGACGCAGCAGACACCGGAGCTGCTGGCGAAGGAAATCGCCAAATGCCGCGACATGACGGACAAGCCATTCGGCGTCAACCTCACCTTCCTGCCGGGCTTCGCCAATCCGCCCTATCCCGAATATATCGACGCGATCATCCAGGGTGGCGTGAAGGCGGTGGAAACGGCCGGCCGCAGCCCCGAGCAATACATGCCCGCGCTCAAGGCCGGCGGCGTCAAGGTCATTCATAAATGCACGTCGGTGCGCCACTCGCTGAAGGCCGAGAAGATCGGTTGCGATGCGGTCAGCGTCGACGGCTTCGAATGCGGCGGTCAT
This sequence comes from Parvibaculum sp., assembly GCF_035511255.1. Classification (GTDB taxonomy): domain Bacteria; phylum Pseudomonadota; class Alphaproteobacteria; order Parvibaculales; family Parvibaculaceae; genus Parvibaculum. The sequence continues at coordinate 216 of NZ_DATKFR010000213.1, read as the reverse complement.
CCGGGCGAGGACGACGTGCCGAATATGATCCTCCTGCCGCGTGCGGCCGAGGAGCTGAAAATCCCCTTCGTCGCCTCCGGCGGCATGGCCGATGCGCGCAGCCTCGTCGCGGCGCTGGCGCTCGGCGCCGAAGGCATGAACATGGGCACGCGCTTCATCGCGACGAAGGAAGCGCCCGTTCATGAAAACGTGAAGAAGGCGATCGTCGCGGCCTCC
>NZ_DATKFR010000212.1:0-2212 GCF_035511255.1 Parvibaculum sp. | reverse complement strand
ACGGCATAGAAGGCCTTGGTGCGGTCGGTGATGATGCCGCCCTTGAGGAGCGTCTTGATCAACACGCGGAAGATATTCGTGCTGCTCTTCATCGCCTTGCGCCGCACCTCGTCGGTCCGCGCCGCGATGAGCTGCGCCTGGACTTCCTGCCAGTCGAGGCCGAAGCGGGCATACATGTATTTCTTCTGTTCGGGCGAACCGAGGTTGAAGAGCAGCGTCTGGAAGCAGGTCGCGGCCCAGTCCTCGATGATGTTGCGCTCTTCCTCGTTGAGCTTCGGGATGGTGCGGTCGGCCCAGATCTTGCCGAACTTGTGATGGAAGGCTTCGTCGGTCATCACGAGCTGGCAGAGATGCTTCAGCAGCGGATCGTTCGCATAGGTGTAGAGCGAGGCGAAGGCGCCCATGGCGAGGCCTTCGACCAGCATCTGCATGCCGACGATCTTCTTGTAGACCTCCGGCGCCAGAACCATTTCGGTGAGCAGATTGCCGAGCGTCGGCCCGACCGGGAAGGGCTTGCCCCAGCGCGCCTCGATATATTTCGCAAAGCCCGTCACGTGGCGCGCCTCTTCGCGCGTCTGGTTCGCCGCGTATTCCTGCGCCCCCGGATCCTTCAGGATGTGGCAGAGCGAGGCCGACAGCGCGAGCGCGCCCGCTTCGCCATGCAGGATCGACGACAGCGTCCAGCGCATCGACTCGTTGGCGAACTGGATCTTCTGCTCCTCGGTCAGCTTTTCGGCGAGCGGAAGCTGCAGCTCGAGCACCTGCCCGAAGGGAATGATCGGCTCCTTGTCCATGTCGAAGGGCTGGTCGAAGTCGATATATTTCTTGTCCAGCGGATCCCAGAAATGGTCATGCGTCGCCGAGATGATCTTGTCGAAGGCGGTCGAGCGGCGGCCGTAGCGCTCCACATCCATCATCGCGGGAAAGTCGTCCGGCGCCACGGCGTCGTAGGCGGCGTCCTTTGTGATGTCCTTGCTCAAGTTCGGTCCTCCGTTGGGTCTTGTTGGGGGCATGTTCCTCTGCCCGGCGCGGGGTCGCGCGCCAGCCTCGCCCCAAATCTGCGCCAGTCTGCCGCAGGGCCAAACCGCAATCGGCCGATCGTTTGGAAATAGCAAACGGCAAAGGGGTCTTTGTCAGGCCTCGTCGGGGTCCCGCATCTGGCGGCCGAGCTCGTCGGCAAGACCCTGCAGCACCGGCACGGCTGCTTTCGCCCGGGCTTCGGTCAGCCGGTTGGAAGGCGCGGTCACGGCGACCACGAAGCGCGACAGGCCGGGATTGCCGAAGATGGGCACGGCGAGCGTCGCCGTCGCCGCGTCGAATTCGCCCTGCTCGTAGCGATAGCCTTCGGCAAGGATGCGCTCGGAGAGATCGAAGAGCGCCCGCACGCTGCGCGGCGTCTTCAGCGTCAGTGCCGCCGGCGGATGGTCGCGATAGAGCGACTGCACATAGGCCCTTTCGCGATAGGCGAGCAGAACCTGTCCGTCGCCGCAGGCATGCGCGTCGCGGCGCGGCAGCTTCATCAATCCACTGGTGCCGAGGTCGATGGCACGCGCCGGGTCGATCTGCATCGCCTGGGTGCCGTCGAGCACGGCGATGAAGACGGTCTCCCCGAGCGCCGTGCCGGCCCTGAGCACCATGCCGCGCGCCGCGTGGGAGAGTGTCGCCATCAGCGTCACCCGGTCGGCGACCCGGAAAATCTTGTGACCGAGCGTATAGCGCCCGTCCTCCGGGTCTTTGCGCACATAGCCGTGGCGGACCAGCACGGCGAGATGGCCGAAGGCGGTCGAACGGTTCATGCCCTCTGCCTTGGCGATCTCGGCAAGGCTCATCGGCCGCCGCTCGCCGGACAGGCGTTCGATCAGCGCCAGCGCCTTGTCGATAGAGCTGTTCTCGTACTGGGCCATCTATCGGAAATCGTCGTTGCGAGCCCCGAAGGGGCGCGGCAATCCAGAAAGTCAGGAAGACAGACTGGATTGCTTCGCGTCCGCTCGCAACGACGGAAGAGGGGCTGACGACAACGCGTCCGGCGCGGGTGGCCCTTCTCGACGGGGTTCGTCTGCGCGATGATGGGGCCGATTCGGATGCCCGGAGATTATGGAAGACGCCCTCAACCTCAATTCCGTCACCCTGCTGATCGTCATCGCGCTCGGCTGCGGTTTCGTGCTGATCCGCCTGCGCCAGCCCGCCATCGTCGGCTACATCCTCGCCGGCG
>NZ_DATKFR010000211.1:0-3446 GCF_035511255.1 Parvibaculum sp. | reverse complement strand
AAGGACATCGCGCTCGCCATCATCGGCCATATCGGCACGGCGGGCGGCAACGGCCATGTCATCGAATATGCCGGCGAGGCGATCCGCGATCTTTCGGTCGAAGGCCGCATGACCGTCTGTAATCTGACGATCGAGGCCGGGGCGCGCGCCGGCATGATCGCGCCGGACGAGAAGACGTTCGCCTATTTCAAGGGCCGGCCGATGGCGCCCAAGGGCGAGAACTGGGACAAGGCGGTTGCCTACTGGAAGACGCTGCCGTCGGACGAGGGCGCGCATTTCGACAAGGAAGTGACCGTCGATATCGCGAACCTGCCGCCGATGATCACCTGGGGGACGAGCCCGGAAAACGTCATCCGTATCACCGACCGCATTCCCGATCCGGCGAAGGTCGCCGACGAGGGCCGGCGCCATGCGATGGAGCGCGCGCTGGACTATATGGGCCTGACGGCCGGGACGCCGATCAACGAGGTCAAGATCGACCGCGTCTTCATCGGCTCCTGCACCAATGGCCGCATCGAGGATCTGCGCGCGGCGGCGGCGATTGCCCAGAAGGCGCTTAACGAGGGAAAGAAGGTCGCCTCGACCGTCAACGCGATGGTCGTTCCGGGCTCCGGTCTCGTGAAGGAGCAGGCGGAAGCCGAAGGGCTCGACAAGATTTTCGTCGCGGCGGGTTTCGAGTGGCGCGAGCCCGGCTGCTCGATGTGTCTTGCGATGAATGCCGACAAGCTTCAGCCCGGGGAGCGTTGCGCCTCGACGTCCAACCGCAATTTCGAAGGCCGTCAGGGCCGCGGTGGGCGCACGCATCTCGTCTCTCCCGCCATGGCAGCGGCGGCGGCGATCGCGGGCCACTTCGTCGATGTGCGTGAGATGAACTGAGGAGAACGGCAATGGACAAGTTCAACAAACTCACCGGCGTCGCGGCGCCGATGCCGCTGATCAATATCGACACCGATATGATCATCCCCAAGCAGTTCCTGAAGACGATCAAGCGCACCGGGCTCGGCAAGAACCTCTTCGACGAGATGCGCTATGACGAGAAGGGCAGCGAGAAGCCGGATTTCGTGCTGAACAAGCCCGCCTATCGCCACGCGCAGATCCTCGTCACGGGCGAGAATTTCGGCTGCGGCTCGAGCCGCGAACACGCGCCCTGGGCGCTGGCCGATTTCGGCATCCGTTGCGTGATCGCGGCGAGCTTCGCCGATATTTTCTACAACAACTGTTTCCAGAACGGCATCCTGCCGATCGTGCTGCCGCAATCGGATGTCGACAAGCTGATGGACGATGCGGAGCGGGGATCGAACGCGGTCGTCACCGTCGACCTCGAAGCGCAGGAGATTCGCGGGCCGGACGGCGGCGTCATCAAGTTCGACATCGATCCCTTCCGCAAGCATTGCATGCTGGAAGGTCTCGATGGCGTGGGGCTGACGCTGAAGAAGGTCGACACCATTGCGACCTATGAAAAGCGCCACGCGGCGGAGCAGCCCTGGCTTTGAGCGATACGTTACCTCTCCCCCGAAGGGGGAGAGGTCGGCTTGCGGAACGCAAGCCGGGTGAGGGGCTTCTTCGAAAGACTCTTTATGGGGCTCCCCCTCACCCAACCCTCTCCCCGAGGGGAGAGGGCTAGCGAAGTCGAACGACAGAGACCGAAAGAAGCAAATGAGCACCAAGAAAATCCTGATCGTGGCGGGCGACGGCATCGGCCCGGAAGTCATGGGCGAAGTCGAGCGCGTCATCGGCTGGTACGGCAAGAACCGCAAGTTCGACGTCGTCGTCGAGCATGAGCTCGTCGGGGGCTGCTGCTACGACAAGCACGGGGTCGCGGTGACCGACGAGACCGTCGCGAAGGCCAAGGCGGCGGATGCCGTTTTCCTGGGCGCGGTCGGCGGCCCGAAGTGGGATAACGTGCCTTACGAAGGTCGCCCGGAAGCGGGCCTGCTGCGGCTCAGGAAGGATCTCGAGCTCTTCGCCAATCTCAGGCCCGCGCTCTGCTTTGCGGCGCTCGCCGATGCCTCGTCGCTGAAGCGCGAGATCGTCGAAGGCCTCGACATCATGATCGTGCGCGAGCTGACCGGCGGCGTCTATTTCGGCGAGCCGAAGGAGATTACCGATCTCGGCAATGGCGAGCGGCGCGGCGTCGATACGCAGGTCTATACGACCAGCGAAATCCGCCGCATCGCGGAAGTCGCCTTCGATCTCGCCCGCAAGCGCTCGGGCCGCGTCATGTCGGTCGAGAAGCGTAACGTCATGAAGACGGGCGTGCTGTGGTTCGAGGAAGTCGCGAAGCTCCACAAGGAAAAGTTTTCCGACGTGAAGCTCGAAAACATGCTGGCCGACAATTGCGCCATGCAGCTCGTGCGCAACCCGAAGCAGTTCGACGTCATCGTCACCGACAATCTGTTCGGCGACGTGCTTTCGGACATCGCCTCGATGCTGACCGGCTCGCTCGGTATGCTGCCGTCGGCGTCGCTCGGCGCGAAGGATGCGACCGGCAAGGCGAATGCGATGTACGAGCCGGTGCACGGGAGCGCGCCCGACATCGCAGGAACGGGCGCCGCCAATCCGATCGCCTCGATCCTCTCTTTCGCGATGGCGCTGCGTTACACCTTCGATCGCGGGGCCTGTGCGGACCTTCTTGAAAAGGCGGTCGACGCGGTGCTCGCCAACGGGCTTCGTACCGGCGACATCATGCAGCCGGGTATGACGAAAATCGGCACAGTCGCGATGGGCGACGCGATCCTCAAGGAACTCGACAGGCTGAACGCTTAAGCCGTCAGGAGAATAGCTATGGGTTACAAAGTCGCCGTCGTGGGCGCCACGGGCAATGTGGGCCGCGAGATGCTGAACATCCTCGCCGAGCGGGAATTCCCGGCCGACGAGGTGGTCGCGCTCGCCTCGCGGCGCAGCCAGGGGACGGAAGTCTCCTATGGCGACAGCATTCTCAAGGTGAAGGCGCTCGAGAATTACGATTTCACGGGCACAGACATCTGCCTGATGTCGGCGGGATCGACGGTCGCGGCCGAATGGGCGCCGCGCATCGGCGCCGCCGGCTGCGTCATGATCGACAATTCGTCGAAGTTCCGCATGGACCCGGACGTGCCGCTGATCGTGCCGGAGGTCAACGCCGATGCGATCGCGGGCTACACGAAAAAGATGATCATCGCCAACCCCAACTGCTCGACGGCGCAGATGGTGGTGGCGCTGAAGCCGCTTCACGATCTTGCAAAGATCACGCGCGTGGTCGTTTCGACCTATCAGTCGACGAGCGGCGCGGGCAAGGAAGGCATGGACGAGCTCTTCGAGCAGACGCGGGCGATCTATGTCAACGATCCGGTCGAGAAGCACAAGTTCACCAAGCAGATCGCCTTCAACGTCATTCCCCATATCGACGTCTTCATGGAGGATGGCTACACGAAGGAAGAATGGAAGATGGTGGTCGAGACCAAGAA
>NZ_DATKFR010000210.1:0-20563 GCF_035511255.1 Parvibaculum sp. | reverse complement strand
TTGAAGCCGATGACCGGCGCGCCCGACGCCGTCGCCAGCGTGATGTCGCTTTCGGTAATGCCGCCAACGCCGGCATGCAGTACGCGCGCCTTGACCTCGTCGGTGCCGAGCTTTTCGAGCGCCTGCACGATCGCTTCGGCGGAGCCCTGCACGTCGGCCTTGACGATGATCGGCAGTTCCTTGGCGTTCTGCGCCTTCAACTGCGACAGCATCTGGTCGAGCGAGGTACGCCCGCCGGTGCCGACGCGCTTGTCGCGCTGGACGCGCTGGCGATAGGCGGTGACTTCACGCGCACGGGCTTCATTTTCGACGACCGAAAGCGTGTCGCCGGCTTCCGGCGCGCCGCCGAGGCCGAGGACTTCAACCGGCACCGAAGGACCGGCGCTTTCGACATTCTCACCGCGATCGTTGATGAGGGCACGCACGCGACCCCATTCGGCACCGGCGACGATGATGTCGCCGACCTTCAGCGTACCGCGTTCGATGAGCACGGTGCCGACGGGGCCACGGCCGCGATCGAGCTTGGCCTCGACGATGATGCCTTCGGCCGCGCGGTCTGGATTGGCGCGCAGGTCGAGCAGTTCGGCCTGGAGCAGAATGGTTTCCTCGAGCTTGTCGAGGCCCATGCCGGTCTTGGCAGAGATCGGCACGGCGAGCACGTCACCGCCGAAATCCTCGACCACGACCTCATGCTGAAGAAGTTCGTTCTTCACCCGGGTCGGATCGGCTTCCGGCTTGTCCATCTTGTTGATGGCGATGATCATTGGCACGCCCGCCGCCTTGGCATGGGCGATCGCCTCGATCGTCTGCGGCATGACGCCGTCATCGGCCGCGACGACGAGAATGACGATATCCGTCACCCGCGCACCGCGCGCGCGCATCGCCGTGAAGGCAGCGTGGCCCGGCGTATCGAGGAAGGTGATCTTGGCGCCGGAGCCCATATCGACCTGATAGGCGCCGATATGCTGGGTGATGCCGCCCGCCTCGCCGGCCGCGACCGTGGTTTTGCGCAGCGCATCGAGCAGCGACGTCTTGCCGTGATCGACATGGCCCATGACGGTGACGACGGGTGCGCGCGGTATGCGGTGCTCGTCCATATCCGCCTCGCCGACGAGGCCTTCTTCGACGTCGGATTCGGCGACGCGCTTCACCGTATGGCCGAGTTCTTCGGCGACGAGCTGGGCGGTGTCGCTGTCGATCACGTCGGTGATCTTCAGCATGATGCCTTGCTTCATCAGGATCTTCATCACGTCCACTGCGCGTTCCGCCATGCGGTTCGCGAGTTCCTGGATGGTGATGACTTCCGGAATGACGACTTCGCGGACGACCTTCAGCGGCGCATCGTGAATGCCGGCGAGCTTCTTCTTCTCGCGTTCGACGCGGCGGCGCATCGAGGCCAGCGAACGCTGGCGATCGCCGTCGTCGTCGAAAGCCTTGGTGATGGTGAGTTTGCCGGTGCGGCGCTTGGGCTCGTTGCGACGGGTCGCCGGCACCTTGGCCGGCGCAGCGCCCGGCGCGCCATGGGCGCGCTTCGGCTTGTCCTCGTCGTCGGAAACTTCTTCCTTCAGAAGCGCGGCGCCACGCGGCACGGATCCCGTGCGCGCTTCCTCGTCGAGGCGGCGTTTGGCTTCGTCGGCGGCACGGCGGCGGGCGAGATCGTCGGTCTCGCGGCGCGAAGCTTCTTCAGCCTCGCGGGCGGCCGCTTCCTCGCGTTCCTTCTTGCGCCTTGCATCCTCTTCGGCACGGCGCCGGGCGTCTTCCTCGGCGCGCTTGCGGTCCTCGCCTTCGCGGGAGCGGGCCTGGTCGAGCGCCTGGGCGCGGGCGTTCTTCTCTTCTTCCGTCAGGGTACGGAGCACAACGCCGGAGCGCGCGCGTTCGCCGGTCGGACGCGCGGCGGGCCTGCCGCCACGCGCCGGGGCGGCCGGTGCCGCAGGCGCACGGGCAGCCGGTGCGGGCGCCGCAGCTGCGGGCTTGGCCGCAACGGGCTGAGGGGTCGGCGCCGGTGCGGGCGCCGGCGCGGCAACAACCGGTGCCGGCGCGGGCTTCTCCGCAACGACAGGTTCCGCGACCGGTTCCGGCGCTGGTGCGACGGGTTCCACGACGACGGGCTGGGGAGCGGGGGCCGCCACGACGGGCGCTGCCGGTTTCTCGGCGACCGGCTCCGGCTGAGGCGCCGCGGCCGGCGCGCCGCCCGGATTGATGGTCCGCTTCTTCTTCTTCTCGACCACGACCGATTTCGACCGGCCATGGGAGAAGTTCTGGCGCACATGGCCAGATTCAACCGTCCGATTCAGGCTGAGCGTCTTGCCGCCCGAAGCTTTCAGTTTGCGTTCACTCGAATCCGCCGAGTCGTTCATGCGTGTCCTACATCCATCCTATGGAGGAGCGCGATCCTGTTCGGAAACCGCCCCCTCATCAGGAGGCGCTTTACAGGATCACGATCCAACAGGGCGCATCTGGCGCCCATAGCTTTCCAGTCTGGCGAGGTCCGCCATGACTTTTTCTTCCATGCTTCCCTTGGTCAGGGCTGCATGTACCACATTTGCGCGACCCAATGCCAAACCCATTTCAGCCACGAAGAGGGGCCGCAGGACCGGCACGTCGGCCTTTCCGGCACCGGAATTTCGGGTCCTGAGCGCCGCTTCGAGCTTGCGGCTGCCATCTTCGGACCCGTCCCGTGCCTCGATCAGCAGGGCCACCTCGCCCTTGCCGATCGCCGTCAGAACCTTTTCGAAGCCGAGAACCAGGGCCCCCGCCTTGCGGGCCAGTCCCAGGGCACCGGCTGCCCGTTTCGTCAGAAGCGCCTCGACATCGTCGGCAAGCCCTTCCGGTACCTCGACCTTTTCCCGCGCGGCCTTCGAAAAAAGGCCTTTGCGGATCGCCGTTTCCAGCGCCTCCCGGCGAGCGGAAACCCAGATACCCCGTCCCGGCAGTCTTTCGCCGAGATCGGGAACCGGGGTGCCCTCCGGCCCGATCACGAAGCGGATGAGGCCTTCCTTCGGCCCCACCTCGCCGGTCACGATGCAGCGGCGTTCTTCAGCCTTCCTGGCGTCCGCCTTCATCGTCACGATCAGGCTTGAGAGTCCTGCTCCATCTCGTCGGCCGGAACCGGGTTGTCGACGTCATGATCGACCGCGAGGCCGACCTCGTTCATGTCCTCGTCGGTGATCCAGCCGGCCTTGACGCGGGCGCGCATGATGATCGCATTCGCCTCGTCCGCGCCAATGTCGAAGCCTTCCAGATAACCCTTCTGGTGCTTCCTCTCGCCGTTCACCGTCTCGTTCCAGCCAATCAGATCGTCGGTGGCGCAGCCGGCGAGATCGTCAACCGTCTTCACATCGTTTTCGCCGAGCGCGACGAGCATACGCGGCGTCACACCCTCGACCTCGCCCACCGCATCCTCGACGCCCAGTTCCTTGCGCTTCTCGTCGAACTCGGCATTCTGCCGGTCGATGTAATCGAGTGCGCGGCTCTGGATTTCCTGCGCCGTATCCTCGTCGAAGCCTTCGATTTCCGCAATTTCGTCGAGCGGCACGTAGGCGACTTCCTCGATCGAGGAGAAGCCTTCGGAGGCAAGAAGCTGCGCGATGACCTCGTCGACGTCCAGCGCGTCGGCGAAAGTCGCGCTGCGGCTGGCGAACTCGGCCTGACGGCGCTCGCTCTCCTCGGCTTCGGTCAGAATGTCGATGTCCCAATGGGTGAGTTGCGAAGCGAGGCGGACATTCTGCCCGCGGCGACCGATCGCAAGAGATAATTGGTCATCCGGGACGACAACTTCAATACGTTTGGTGTCCTCGTCGAGCACGACCTTGACGACTTCGGCGGGCGCCAGCGCATTGACGATGAAGGTGGCGCTGTCGGGCGACCACTGGATGATGTCGATCTTCTCGCCCTGAAGCTCGTTGACGACGGCCTGCACGCGCGAACCCCTCATGCCGACGCAGGCGCCGACGGGATCGATCGAGTTGTCGTTCGAAAGCACGGCAATCTTGGCGCGGCTGCCCGGATCACGCGCCACTTCCTTGATCTCGATGATGCCGTCGTAGATTTCCGGCACTTCCTGCGCGAAGAGCTTCGCCATGAACTGGGGATGGGTGCGCGAGAGGAAAATCTGCGGCCCGCGCTGCTCGCGACGCACGTCGTAGATATAGGCGCGGATGCGGTCGCCGTTGCGGAAGGTCTCGCGCGGCAACAACTCGTCGCGGCGTACGATCGCCTCGCCACGGCCGAGATCGGTGATGACGTTGCCATATTCGACGCGCTTGACGATGCCGTGGACGATCTCGCCGATGCGATCCTTATATTCGTCGTACTGGCGCTCGCGCTCGGCGTCGCGCACCTTCTGCACGATGACCTGCTTCGCCGTCTGGGCGGCGATGCGGCCGAAATCGACGGGGGGTAGTTCGTCCTCGATCAGATCGCCGAGCTGGGCGGCCGGATTGCGGCGCTGCGCCTCCCGGAGGTCGATCTGCACGGCATCGTTCTCGACGTCGTCGACGACTTCGAGGAGACGCACCAGCCTGATTTCGCCGGTCGTCGGATTGATGCGGGCGCGGATTTCGTTTTCCGCGCCGTAGCGCGAGCGGGCGGCTTTCTGGATCGCTTCGGCCATCGCCTCGATGACGACTTCGCGCTCGATCGATTTCTCGCGCGCGACCGCATCCGCGATCTGCAACAATTCCAGCCGGTTGGCGCTGACAGCCATTGTCTATTCTCCGTCGGATGGGGCCGGGTCTTCCCGGTCCCTTCGCTTCAAGCTTTCCCTGATGAGGTCGTCGCTCATGATGAGCTTCGCCTCGCTCAACTGGCGGAAGGGCAGGCCGATCACCTGCTTTTCCGCAAATCCTTCAACTTCGTGCTCGATCAGCACTTCGCCGTCCTCGAAACCGTGCAGAAGCCCTCGAAAGCGTTTCCTGCCGTCAATGGCCTCGCCGAGTTCGATCTTCGCCTCGAAACCCGCCCAGCGGATGAAATCTTTCGGCCGCGTCAGGGGCCGGTCGATGCCGGGCGAGGAGACTTCGAGATTGTACTCGCCGGAGATCGGGTCCTCGACGTCGAGGATGGCGGAGAGAATTCGCGACAGTTCCTCGCAATCGGCGACGACCATCGAACCGTCGGGCCGCTCGGCCATGATCTGCAGCGTGTGGCCATCATGAAGGCCGTAGCGCACGCGCACGATCTCGAAATTAGCGCCTTCGGCCGGCCCGCGGATCAACTCGAAGATCTTGCGCGGCTGACCGGAGGCGGCGACGAGATGCGTGTCGAGCGTTCCGGCCTCGTCGGCCGGCGCAGCACCGCTTTTCTGATCGAGCTCTATATCGGCCAACAGACCCTCTTTAAGAAAACGCCTCTCCAGAAACAAAAAAAGCGGGCCCCCGTTTCCGGAGACAACCCACTCGCTTAGTTCGAAGATCGACCCTTGACCTTCGCTATGTGAGAAGCGTCTTAGCTAACTTGGCGCCTATATAGCGCCAAGAGGGGGCTTTTCGCAAGGGGCCGGGGGGAAGTTCCATCCAGCCCGCTCATGCCGTCTTTTCATGCCGGAACCGCAGATAGGCCGGGGTCCGTGCTTCCCGGATGGCCTTTTCCTCATAACGGGTGCGGGGCCAGTCCGAAGGCCTGATCCGCCAGTCGTCCGGGCGCTCGGCGAGCCAATCGAAACGGCTCCCGCCCTTCATGTTGTGGCGGCGGATATGGGCGAGCGTCCAGGCCACATAATGCGGGATGTCGCTGGCGAAGCGGAGCTCTCCCCCCGGCTTCAGGGCGGCGGAAATCAGCGCCAGCGTCTCGTCGTTCACGAAACGTCGCTTGTGGTGGCGCGATTTGGGCCATGGATCCGGATAGAGAATGAAGACGCGCGACAGCGAGCCGGGCTTCAGCCTTTCGAGCAGGAACCGCGCGTCGTCGGCGTGAATGCGGACGTTCTTCAGCCCGCGCTCGTCGATTTCGGAGACAAGTTTAGCGACGCCGTTGATGAAGGGCTCGCAGCCGAGAAAGCCGATCCCGGGATTCTGTTCCGCCTGCCATGCGAGGTGCTCGCCACCGCCGAAACCGATTTCGAGCCAGGTCTCGCCGGTCGCGACCGGAAACAACGTGGACGGATCGATGAGGGCGTCATCAAGCGAAATGGAGACCCTGGGAAACAGGGTCTCCATCAAATTCGCCTGACGCGGTTTCAGCGTTTTGCCCTTGGTCCGTCCATAGACGTGACGGCGGGTACCCGCTTCCTCGCTCAGCTGCTCAGCGGATTTCCGCTTTGAGTTTGTCGGCAAGATCGGTCTTCTCCCAGGAGAAGCCGCCATCGGCTTCCGGCGCGCGGCCGAAATGGCCATAAGACGACGTGCGCGCATAGATCGGGCGGTTGAGCTTCAGATGTTCGCGGATGCCGCGAGGCGAGAGATCGACGACGCGCGGGATCGCGGCCTCGATCGCGGCCTCGTCGACCTTGCCCGTGCCGTGCAGATCGACATAGATCGAGAGCGGCTTGGAGACGCCGATCGCATAGGAGACCTGAAGCGTGCAACGGTCGGCAAGGCCTGCGGCGACGACGTTCTTCGCGACATAGCGAGCGGCATAGGCCGCGGAACGGTCGACCTTGGTCGGATCCTTGCCGGAGAAGGCGCCGCCGCCATGGGGCGCCGCGCCGCCGTAAGTGTCGACGATGATCTTGCGGCCGGTGAGGCCGGCGTCGCCATCCGGACCGCCAATGACGAAGTTGCCGGTCGGGTTCACGTAGAATTCTTCTTCCGGGGGAAACCAGCCCGCCGGCAGCACTTCCTTCACATAGGCGCGGACGAGTTCGCGCAGTTCGGACTGCTTGACGCCTTCCTTGTGCTGCGTCGAGACGACGACGGAGGTGACGCCCACGGGCTTGCCGCCTTCGTAGCGCAGCGTGACCTGGCTCTTGGCGTCGGGCTCGAAGGCCGGGCATTTGCCGGAATGACGATCTTCGGCCATGCGCTTCAGGATGCGATGCGCATAAACGATCGGCGCCGGCATCAGCACGTCGGTTTCGGTGCAGGCATAGCCGAACATGATGCCCTGGTCGCCGGCGCCCTCGTCCTTGTTGCCGGCGGCGTCGACGCCTTGCGCGATGTCGGCCGATTGCGCATGAAGCAGGACCTCGACATCGGCATTCTTCCAGTGGAAGCCTGCCTGCTCGTAACCGATTTCACGCACCGCGTTGCGCGCCGTCTCCTCGATCTTTTCCTTGGTGATCGAAGCGGGGCCGCGAACCTCGCCCGCCAGCACGATCTTGTTCGTCGTCGTCAGCGTTTCGCAGGCGACGCGCGCGAAGGGATCGGCGGAGAGATAAAGATCGAGCACGGCATCCGAAATCCGGTCGCAGACCTTGTCGGGATGACCTTCGGAAACGGATTCGCTGGTGAAGAGGTAATTGGACCTGGCCAATGTCGTGCTCCGTCAGAGTAAACGCCGTTCAGGGCGGAAGCCTGTCGAGACGCCTAAGCGCTTCGCCGAGGCGCGAAAGGTTTTTTGCAAGGTAAAGGCCATTGGGTCAACTCCCATGACCTTTTTTCACAAGACTGTCTTACTTCGTGGGATCATTATGCCTTCAGGCGCCGCTGGTCCGTTCTTCACCCAGGAATGCGGCATCCGCCACATCTTCGGCATCATCGACGTCCCCGAGGTCGAACTCGGCCGTGTCGCCGAGCGCCTTTACCAGCTCCAGCACTTTCTTCCTGACCTTCGGGTCGCGAATGGCAAAAAAGGCGCTGTTCAACTGGATGCCTTCGGATGTCGAAAGCATATCGAGATCGAAATTCGCAGGTTCGGCATCGGCGAGGCCGCTCGTCGGAATATCGTCCTCGACCTGGATGCCGTCATAGAAGAATTCCACCGGCACGCTGAGGACGCGCGCAATCTGATAAAGCCGGCTCGCACCGATGCGGTTGGCGCCTTTTTCGTACTTCTGTACCTGCTGAAAGGTCAGTCCAAGGCTTTCGCCGAGTTTTTCCTGACTCATGCCGACCAGCATGCGCCGCATGCGCACACGGCCGCCCACATAAACGTCGATCGGATTGGGAGATTTCCTTGGCAAGGCCGGACCTCATAATCGCAGCCGCGCGACCTTCCGCGCGGGCGCCACAAACCCCAGGACAACCCCTGCGTCGCCGGTTGCCGGCCGGCTGACTCCACGGGAGCCGACAGGACGGTATGCAACCGATGCCGTTTTTCAGCAACAGAATACAACCTTCAGTCGGCAGTCCCTGCAACAAAAGTTTCGTTCACCCGGAACCGACCCTTGAGCCCGGCCGCAGAAAACTCGACTTTCAGCGCGGTCGAAAGGCGAAAAGCACACCGATTCCGGCCAGAAGCAGGCCGGCGAAAATCCAGTCACCGGCCATGGCATAGGGCGTCGGCGACAAAGCCCGGGGAAGCGCCATATCGATCACGCCCGGCGTGTTGAGGGCCTTTTTTGCCAAAATCCGGCCATAAGGGTCAATGACCGCCGAAATGCCGGTATTGGCGGCGCGGGCAACGGGCAGGCCCTGCTCGACCGCGCGCAGCCGCACCTGCGACAAATGCTGATAAGGGCCACTCGAGGAGCCGAACCAAGCATCATTGGTCACGTTGACGATCCAGGCAGGCCGCTCGCCGGCGGCGACGACGGCCTCCGGAAAAATGATTTCGTAACAGATCAGCGGACTGACCGGAGGCCGACCGGGAAGAGCCAGCGTGACGGGCCCGGGCCCGACGTCGAAACTGCCCTGAAGCTTTGCCAGCTTGTGCAGGCCGATCCGCTCCAGCCAGCGATGGAAGGGAAGATATTCGCCGAAGGGCACGAGGTGGAACTTGTCGTAGGTGCCGACGATGCGGCCGTCGGAATTGACGACATAAAGGCTGTTGTAGAAACGCGCCAGCGTATCGGGCGGGCCATCCGGTGCCGGCTCGCCGCGCACGCTCCCGGTGATGAGAAGCGCCCCCTTGGGCAGCATGCGGGATATCGCCGAGAGCACATAGGGTTCGCGGGCGAGAAAGATCGCGAGCGCCGATTCCGGCCAGACGACGATGGAGCGGGGACCCAGACCGGCTGGCGCAGCGGGTGTCGGGTCGGCGCTCATGCGCAGGAATTCGCCCAGAATGGCGAGACGGCTTTCCGGTTTCCATTTCTCCGTCTGCGGGATATCCGGCTGCACGATGCGAAGCATCACGTCGTCGGGACCGACGGGATGGGTTTCGGCGGCCGTCAATCGCAGGGTTCCACCCGCCCAGAGAAGAGCAAGCGCCGCCAGGGCGGCGAAAGGCGCGATCAGTATCTCGCGGATCGAGAGCCCAACCGAATGAATGTCGGCGGCCCTCGCATGGGGATCGAAGAAGGCGGGCGAGGCCACGATCAGGATCGCGATGAAGGAAAGACCGTAGGCGCCGACAACCGCCGCCCATTGCATCAGCGCCAGCGAGCCCGCGAAGCTTTCGCCGACGAGGTTCCAGGGAAAGCCCGTCAGCACATGGCCGCGCAGCCATTCGAAGATGCACCAAGCAATGGCGAGCGAGACGATGCGCAGATAGCCGGGCAACCAGAAGGCGCGCGCCAGCGCCGTGGCGGCGCCCGTGAAGAGCGCCAGTCCCGCCGGCAGCAACGTCACCGCGAAGGGCATGAAGATTGCGAATTTCTCGGCCTCGACCATGAAGGCATAGCCGATCCAGTGCAGGCCGAAGAGGAAATAACCGAAGCCGAACCACCAGCCGATGGCGCCGCCGCCCAGCAACATACGCCGCCGCGTCGCCGCCGCATCCTCGCCCAGCGCGATCGAGGCGGGCCCGCCGAGCCCGTCGAGAAGCCAGACCAGAACCGGAAAGGTTACGAAAAGGATCGGCAGAAAGTGAACCGGTGCGAGCGCCAGCACACTGAGCGAGCCGGCGGCGAAGGCCGCGAGGAGGCGCCGCCAGCCGCGGAGCAGCGCGACCTCGCGGGCGATCCGCTCCAGGGCGGAGAAAAGGGCGGTCAGTCCGCGATCAAAAGCCATTTGTCAGCTTGCCGCCCGGCTGGCGGCGAGCGTTGCTCCATCGCCCGACCCGTCGGCGGAGCCGACTTGATGAACGCGCAGCTTCTTTATGCGGCGGGGATCGGCGTCCTTCACTTCAAATTCGAGGCCGAGCGGATGCTTGACGAGTTCGCCGCGCACCGGCACCCGACCGACAAGCGAGAAGACGAGGCCGCCCAACGTCTCGACGTCATCGTCGCTTTCCTCATCGACGAGTTTCAGGCCCAACATTTCCTCCAGTTCTTCGATGGGTGCGCGCGCGTCGGCATCGATACTGCCGTCGTCGCGCCGTGCGAGCAGCGGACCTTCGTCGATATCATGCTCGTCTTCGATATCGCCGACGATTTCCTCAACCAGATTTTCGATCGAGACGAGACCGTCGGTTCCGCCATATTCATCGATGACAAGAGCGAGATGAATGCGTGTCGCCTGCATCTTCAGCAGGAGATCGAGAGCCGGCATCGAGGGCGGGACGAAGAGTACATCGCGGCGAATGTCCTTGAGCGAGAAGGACCTGCGGCCCGCGGCCATGTCGTCGGGAACGAGATAGGGCACCACATCCTTGATGTGGACCATGCCGGTCGGATCGTCGAGCGTCTCGCGATAGATCGGCATGCGCGAGTGGTTGGATTCGCGATAGAGCCTGAGGACCTCGCTCAGCGTATCGCTTTCCTCGACCGCCACCACGTCGGCGCGCGGCACCATGACGTCGTCGACGCGAAGCTCGCCGAAACTCAGGATATTGGCGAGCATGTGGCGCTCTTCGGCGGTGAGACCGCGGCCGGCCTCGTCGCGGCCTTCGAGCGCTTCCTCGAGGCTTTCGCGCAAGGTCGGATCGCTTGCGGATGGCGCACCGAGAATATTGCGCCAAAGCACCTGCAGGCGCCGCGCGAAACCCGCACGGGGTTTCGGATCGTCGGCAAGGACCGCATCGGTCGTTTTTGCAGGATCGGACATTTTTGGATCAGACATCGGGTTTGGATCAGGCATCGGGACCGCGCGGAAGGGACGTGGCGGGCTCGCCCGGAACGGCATAGGGATCGGCGATGTCGAGATCCTCGAGAATGTCGCGCTCCAGGGCCTCCATCTCGTCGGCATCGGCATTGTCTTCATGGTCGTAACCGAGAAGATGCAGCACGCCATGGACGACCAGATGGGCAAGATGATCGGGGAAGCTCTTGCCCTGCTCCCCGGCCTCGCGGGCGATCGTCTCGAGCGCGAGGACGATGTCGCCGAGAAGCGGCGTGCGGACCGGCTCGGGCCCCGCCGCCGCCGGCATCGCGCCAATCGGGAAGGAGAGAACGTTGGTCGGCTTGTCCTTGCCGCGCCAGGTCCTGTTCAGCTCTTTCACGAAAGGATCGTCGGCGAGGACGACGCAGACTTCCGCCTCCTCGCCGGGGCCGGCGACGACATAGGCATGCTCGGCTGCGCGACGCACCCATTCTTCGGTGTCGGTCGCCCAGTCTCCCGCCTCGCGCAGCACGTCGATTTCGAGACCGGAGACCGGGCTCTTTCCTTCCAGCGCATGCGATTGTCGGCCGGGCATCGTTACTTATCCTCTCCGCGGGCATCCAGAAGACCCCGGTCGCGGGCATTATAGGCCTTCACGACACGCGTCACGAGGGGGTGCCTCACCACATCGGCGTCGGTGAAGCGGACCGTGCCGATGCCCTCGACGCCATCCAGCGTCTCCAGCGCATCCTTGAGACCCGATTTGGCACCGAGCGGAAGATCGATCTGCGAGGGATCGCCGGTGATCGCCATGCGGCTGTTCTCGCCCAGGCGGGTCAGGAACATCTTCATCTGCACCGGCGTGGTGTTCTGCGCCTCGTCGAGAATGACGAAGGAATTGGCCAGCGTCCGGCCGCGCATGAAGGCGAGGGGCGCGACCTCGATCTCGCCGGATTCGATCTCACGCATCACCTGCTCGCCGGGCAGCGTGTCGTAAAGCGCGTCATAGAGAGGACGCAGATAGGGATCGATCTTCTCTTTCAGATCGCCCGGCAGGAAACCCAGCCGCTCGCCCGCCTCGACGGCGGGGCGCGACAATATGATCCGGTCGACGCGCTTCTGGAGGAGCATCTGCACCGCGACGGCAACCGCCAGATAGGTCTTGCCGGTGCCGGCCGGGCCGATGCCGAAGACGAGTTCGTGGGTCATCAGCGCGTCGATATAGGTCGCCTGCGTCGGCGAGCGCGGCCCGATGAGGCGTCGCTTGGTATGGATCTGGCGGGCGCCGCCCGGTCCCCTCGCGCCTTCGTCTTCCGGTGCCTTCGACATGCGGATCGCTCCATCGACCTCGCCGGCATTGACGTCGAGGCCGGATTTCAAACGTTGATAGAGATCGCGCAGCACACGATCGGCCTGGGCGCGGGCTTCGGGCTTACCCGTGATGACGAGCTTGTTGCCGCGCGAGCTGGCGAGGACGCCGAGCCCTTCCTCGATACGGGCGAGATTGCGGTCATGCTCGCCGAAAAGCTCTGTCAGAAGTCGATTGTCGTCGAAGGCGATGACGAGACTTTCGCTGTCTCTGGCGTTGTCTCTGCTGCTGTCCCTGGCGCCCTCTCTCGGCGCTCCGCCGCCACCGCCGCCGTTGCGTCCGTGACTGGCTCTGCTGAACGTCTTCATCCCGCTCGATGCGCTCAACTGCACCCTTTCCTTTCGGCCACTGGCCTTTACTCAGGCATAAGCCGCCTCCGTCTCGACGAGACGGCCGCGGAGACTGTTCGCGAAACCCTGTTCGATCTCGACCGTCGCGATCTTTCCAAGAAGCGCCTCGGACGCGCCGTCGATGTGAACCGGCTGCAGATAGGGGCTGCGCCCGAGAAGCTGGCCCGGGGCACGGCCCTTGCGGTCGAAAAGAACCGGCAGGCGCTTGCCAGCGCAGGCGCGGTTGAAAGCTTCCGACTGCTCGGCGAGGAGCGCCTGCAACCGGTGAAGCCGATCCGTCTTCACCTCTTCCGGCAACTGCGCCTCGCGAGTCGCGGCCGGCGTGCCGGGACGGGGGCTGTATTTGAAGGAATAGGCTTGCGCGAATTTGACTTCGCGGATGAGCGCAAGGGTCGCCTCGAAATCGGCTTCGGTCTCGCCGGGAAAACCGACGATGAAATCCGACGACAGCGCGACGTCGGGGCGCGCGGCGCGAATGCGGGCGATGATGCCGAGATAGGTTTCGGCCGTATGCTGACGGTTCATCAGGTCGAGAATGCGGTCAGAACCCGACTGCACCGGCAGATGCAGATAGGGCATCAGCTTGGCGACGTCGCCATGGGCGGCGATCAGTTCCTCGTCCATGTCGCGGGGATGGCTCGTCGTGTAGCGCAGGCGCTCGATGCCGTCGATCCCGGCAAGCGCCCGGATGAGCGCGCCGAGCGTTGCCGGGCGGCCAGAAAGGTCCTCGCCGTGCCAGGCGTTGACGTTCTGGCCCAGCAACGTCACTTCGCGAACGCCCGCTTCGGCAAGCCCCCGCGCCTCGTCGACGATGCGGGCGAGCGGCCGTGAAAATTCGCTGCCGCGCGTGTAGGGCACGACGCAGAAGGTGCAGAACTTATCGCAGCCTTCCTGAATGGTGAGGAAGGCGGTCAGCCCGCGCGCCAGCGTCTTGCGCCGGTCGGGCGCGGGCAGGCTTTCGAACTTATCCTCGAGCGGAAATTCCGTTTCGACGACGGCGGGACCGCCATTGGCACGGCGCGCGATCATCTGCGGAAGGTGATGATAATTCTGCGGTCCGACGATCACGTCGACGACGGGCGCGCGACGGCGCATCTCCTCGCCCTCTGCCTGGGCGACGCAGCCGGCGACGCCGACGACGAGGCTCTCTCCGCGCGCCGCCTTCTCGATCTTCAGCTCGCGCAGGCGGCCGAGCTCGGAATAGACCTTCTCGGCGGCTTTCTCGCGGATGTGACAGGTGTTCAGCAGAACGATGTCGGCATCTTCCGGCGACGCCGTTTCGGCATAGCCCTCCGGCGCCATGACGTCGATCATGCGCGCGCTGTCATAGACGTTCATCTGACAGCCATAGGTCTTGATGAAAATTTTCTTCTGGGACACGGGATTCTGCGATGCAGGCGGGAGAGACGGGGCAAGGCTCGCATCCATCCCGCTCACGGGAGCCGACGCTCCATCCGGCGCGAGGCCGGGGACGGCGGATGGACGGGATGGCGAGGTCTTCTCATACAAGGCTTGCGTTCGGCTCCTTCATGAACCCCGCATGACGGGCATTCGCGGGACTGGACGCCGGCAGGCGACCGGCAATTTATTGTAGCAGGCAGAGAGGCGGTTCCGCACCCCCAATGCGGCGCCGATGCGGCTCTTATTACACGGCGGCGCGGCGAGCCGGCATCTCGACCGTGTCCGCATCCGCCGGCGCTTCGCTCGGCTGCGGATCGAAACGGCCCGTGATCGCCTGAATGACGCCGCGACGGCAGGCTTCCTCGCAATAAAGAGCCAATGCCTTGCGATTGCCGATCTCGCGGATGGTGACGGGCTTGTGATATTCGACCACGACCTCGATCGGCCCGAGCGAGAAGGCCTCCCAGAGATGCGGAAAGAGGTCCATGTCGCCATACCAGGCGAAGAAGGGGCGGAAACGACGGCCCATGGGAAGGCCGTGGAGCCGCGTATAGGCGACCGACAGAGGCTGCACGACGAGATCGTCCTCGCGGTCTTCCTCGCCATTGACGATGGTGAGCTGGGCGACGCTCATCAGCGCGCTCTTGAAGTTGAGCACACGGTTGCCGTCGCTCGACGTGCCTTCCGGGAAGAGCACGAGGCGGTCGCCGGCGGCGATGCGCGCGTGAATTTCATTGCGGGATTCCGCCGTGCGCGTGCGGCGCTCGCGTTCGACGAAGACCGTTTCCTGGAGCCGCGCCAGCGTGCCGAAGAAGGGCCAGCCCGCAACCTCGCTCTTCGCCACAAAGGACGAGGGCTGCAGGGAGGCCATGATCGGGATGTCGAGCCAGGAGGTGTGGTTGGCCGCGATCAGGCAGGCGCCGCCCTGATAGGGCTCGCCGCGCGTGACGACGCGGATACCGATCAGCTTGCAGAGAAAGCGGTGATAGCGGTTCGGCAACCACTTGGCGAGCGGCCAGCGGAATTTGAGAGCGAGCGCCTGAACCGGCATCAGCAGCAATGCCGACAGGACGAACCCGGCGAGAAGCCAGCTTGCGCGCAAGCGACCCATGAACGTCTCCTGTTTCCCTCGCCCGTCACCGGCGCCCGGGGCCTTGACCCTCGCCGGCTATTCCTTTTTGCGCGTATCGCCGGAACCAGGTTTCTTTTCCCGGCCGAGCGGCACGCCATAAAGCTCGAGACGATGATCGACCAGATCGAAACCGAGCTCGCGCGCGATGATCTGCTGCAGCCGTTCGATCTCGTCATTGTGGAATTCGATCACCTTGCCGGTCGACAGATCGATCAGATGATCGTGATGCTCTTCAGGAACCTGCTCATAACGCGAGCGGCCGTCGCGAAAGTCGTGCCGCTCCAGAATGCCGGCTTCCTCAAAGAGACGGACGGTGCGGTAGACGGTCGCGATCGAAATCTTGTTATCGATCTTGGAGGCGCGGTGATAGACCTCCTCGACATCCGGGTGGTCATGCGCGAGCGACAAGACGCGCGCGATGACGCGCCGCTGCTCCGTCATGCGCATGTTTTTTTCGACGCAGAGATTTTCGATGCGATCGGCATCGTTCGCGTCGGCGTGGGCGTGTCCGGTGGCGGATGTGTTTGTCGTCATCGCTGTCATAATAGCTCTTGAGGGGGCCCATTGTCACGGACAGGCTGACATCCGCGCCGCCCCTTCATAGCACACTAAGCACCTGAATTATAACAGTTTTGAGACGGCGATCCCCCGCATGGCGTCAGGGTTTTCCCGGCTGCGGCAACAAGTCGAGACGCATGGTCAGCGCGGCGACGGCGGCGGCGCGGCGGCGGTAGTAGTCCGGGCGGCGGCCGACGGTCGAAAAACCGAGTTTTCCATAGAGCGCGATCGCGGCGGGATTGTCCTCGGCGACCTCCAGAAAAAGCGTCGCGGCCCCACCTGCCAGCGCCGTGGCGGCGGCAGCCTCCATCAGGCGGCGACCAATGCCCTGACGCCGCGCGGCCTCATCGACGGCGATGGTCAGGATCTCGGCTTCGTCCGCCGCGAGGCGGAGGATTATGAAGCCGAGGACCGCATCCGAAACAGACGCCGCGACCAGGCCGAACGTGCCCGGCATGGCGATCAGTTCGCGGATCGCGGCGGTGCCCCATGGATCGTCGAAACCCGCCGCATGGATATGCGCAAGGGACGGGGCGACGGCCGCCGTCACGGGACGAATCACCACCCCGTCCGCCCCGCTCACGCGGCGCCCGGAAGGATGGGATCGAGGCCGCCAGGCAGCTTCGCGTCCGGCGCGCGCAAGTAGAGCGGCGCGGGCGCGACGCGGAAGCGGTCCGGCCCGAACGTGGCAAGGCGGGCGGCGGCAATGCGCGCGACGGAGAGCGCATCGGGTTGAGCCGGCGCGAGAGAGAGGCGCGCCTTCACGCCCCTCGCCGTGAGCGCGCTCGCGAGAAGGGCTGCGCCCGTACCCACGCAAACGACGGCGTCGCCGGATATGCGGGCGGGCGCTTCTTCGATCGCGACGATCATGGGCTCCGAAAGAGACGCGTGTTTCGCATCGAAGGCTTCGAGATAGATCTCGCCGCGTTTGGCATCGAAGGCGGCGGCGATCGCCTCGTCCGCTTCTGCCGTCACGGGCTCGGCGACCGCTTCGAGCGTCGTCACGCCGACGAGCGGCAGGCGGCGGGCAAGCGCGAGGCCGCGCGCCGCCGCGAGGCCGACGCGCAGGCCGGTGAAGGTGCCAGGACCGACGGTGACGGCGAGCGCCAAGAGGTCGCCAAAGCCAAGGCCCGCTTCGGCCATCGCCGCTTCGAGCACCGGCATCAGCGCCTCGGCATGGCCGCGCGTCCGCGCCTCGACACGATGCGCAAGGACGCGCGGTCCGTCGAGGATGGCGACGGACAGGGCGCCTTGCGCAGTATCGAGGGCGAGCAGGGTCAGGACAGATGCTCCGTCGTCAGACGATCTTGCAGACGTCGTCGAAGGGAAGACGCGGACTGCGGTTGAAGAGACCCTTCGGATCGCCATAGCCGAGATTGCAGAGGAAATTGACCTTCACGGTCGTACCGGCGAAAAACGCTTCGTCGACTTTCGCCATGTCGAAGCCCGACATCGGGCCGCAATCGAGGCCGAGCGCGCGGGCCGCGAGGATGAAATAGCCGCCCTGGAGCGAGCCGTTGCGGAAGGCGGTCTGTTCGGCCCATTCCTTCGACCAGTTGAACCAGGTCTTGGCGGTCAGATCGTGGGGAAAGAGATCCGGCAGGCGCTCGTAGAATTCGACGTCGTAGCCGAGGATCGCCGTCACCGGCGCCGACATGGTCTTGGCGAGATTGCCCTGCGAAAGCGCAGGCGCGAGCTTTTCCTTGCCCTCTTTCGAGGTCACGAAAACGATACGGGCGGGCGAGCAATTGGCGCTGGTCGGACCCCATTTCACGAGGTCGTAGAGCTTGTGCAGCAGATCGTCGGAGACGGGCTTGTCGGTCCAGGCGTTATGCGTGCGGGCGTTGCGGAAAAGTGTGTCGAGCGCGTCGTCGCTCAAGATGCCGCTCATGAAACTGTCTCCTGAGGAAGGATGGGGAGGGAGCGGCCAAGATAGCGTCCCGGCGCGTCAACACCAGTCCCCGGAGCGAAACAAACCTGTTCCCGGCAGGAACAATGACCGGTGGTCAGATCAGACGGCGCGGACCTCGACGACTTCCGGGACGTAATGCTTCAGCGTGTTCTCGACGCCCTTCTTGAGCGTCAGGGTCGAGGAGGGGCAGCCGGCGCAGGAGCCCTGCATGGCGAGAAAGACGACGCCGTCCTCATAACCCTGGAAGGTGATGTCGCCGCCGTCCTGGGCGACCGCCGGGCGGATGCGCGTATCGAGCACGTCCTTGATCTCGCGGACGATGTCCGCGTTCTCGCCTTCATGGACGGCATGGCCGTCATGGGCATCGGCTTCACCCGCATCGCCGAACAGGATCGGCGCGCCGCCGGTGAAATGCTCCATGATCGCGCCGAGAAGGGCCGGCTTCAGATGTTGCCATTCGCCGCCGCTCTTCGTCACGGTGACGAAATCCGAGCCGAAAAAGACGCCCGAGACGCCATCGACCGCGAAAAGCCGCATGGCGAGCGGCGAGCGCCGGGCAGCCTCTTCGTCCGGGAAATCGGCGGCCCGGCCCTCGCCCAGAACCTCGCGGCCGGGCAGGAACTTCAGGGTCGCCGGATTCGGCGTCGCCTCGGTCTGGATGAACATCTCGAAAAACCCTTGTGAAAACGCGGCTTAGGCGCGCTCATGCGGGCTATAGATGGACCGTTCGGGGACGGGAATCAAGACGCCGTACCGGCGCTGTAAATCGCAACGGCGCGGCTTCACGCCAGCGCCCGGATCGCCTCTTCCGTGAGATCGCCCGGCACCACGGTGACGGGGATCGGAAAGCCCTTGCCGCCAATGGTCGAGACGAGGGGGCCGGGGCCCTCTTTCCCCGTGCCGGCGGCGAGAACGAGGATCGCGATGTCCTTGTCCTCAGAAATGAACTTGTGAAGTTCCTCGGAGAGCAGCCCGTCGCGGATCACCAGTTCGGGCTTGATGCCCGCATAATCGTTCACATGGGCGGCGAGCTTGTGGAGCACGCTTTCGGCTTCGGCGCGGGCTTCCTCGCGCATCAGATTCTGCACGCCGAGCCATTGCCCGGCGCTGTCGGCCGGCGGAATGACGGCGAGCAGCGTCACGACGCCGTCCGTATGCAGCGCGCGCAGGCTCGCGAAATGGATCGCGACTTCCGATTCCGGCGTGCCGTCGGCGACGACGAGGAATTTACGATGTTTCGCCGTGGTGGGTTCGCTCATGGGCCGCATGCTGCCATTCGCGAGGTCGAGCGGCAAGGCGGCAGGATGTCAGCCCCCATGTGCCGCCGCCGTCCCGCCGACCGTCACTTCAGCAACACGTTGGCGATTTCGCGAAGCTGGGTGCGGGCGCGCAACAGGTAGAAGCCCTGCGCGGCGAGGTGGCTCGGCGTGATCTGGGCGTCCGGCGCGCCGTTCATGACGACCAGAGGCGCAAGCGCGGCGCTTTCGCGGAAGGTGTCGAGCATCTGGTCCCAGTTCTTCTGCAGCCCGCGCTCCTTGATGACCGGCGCGAAATCCTCGCCGAGCCCTTTCAGGATCATGTAGTAGCCGTAGAGCTTGCCCTTGGTGTTGTAGAAGACGTCATCGGCCGTGCTGTCGAAGAAGGCGCTCGAATGCTCGCGCACCTCGATGTCGATGACCGCCGATTGCGAGCCGAGATCGCTCGCGAAGCGTTCCAGCGTCGCCATCAGATTGTCGGAGCGACGCTCGAATGTCGCGTTGCCCTTCGACAGGCGCTGATTGTAGCGGATGAGCGCCTTGCGGGCCTCGCGATACTGGGATTCCGAACTCGCCTTGATGGCGAGCGAGACGCTCGGGTTCCAGATCCAGACATTGCCCGGATACTGCAGAAGTCCGGCCGCGCGCTGAAGGTCCGCGTCGGCCTCGCTCGAGCCGCGCATGCGGCCGACCTGATCGGTCATCTCGAAGGAAAAGCGCGCCAGCGCCGAAACGATGCCGGTCTGGAAATTCGGCATGTTGTCGAGCATCGAACCCGGCTGGAAGAAGGGATCGTTGGCGGTCCAGCTGTTCTCGTTGACCTCGCGGTCGATCAGCGCCGCCATCATCGCGACGGCCTGGCTGCCGCCTTCGCCGATCGCATCCGCGCCTGTGGGTGTGAAATTCGGATCGTCGTCGATGCGGTTCACGATCAGCATGCCGATCGGATAGTAGAGAAGAACAACGACGACGATGGCGACCAGGGCGCGCCAGCCGATGCCACCGAGGCCCGGCCGATTGAGACGCGAGAAGAAACCGCCGCCGGCCGCCGGGGCCGCAGCAGCGAAGGCATCGCCACCCGACCCGCCTGAGAACCATCCCTTGCGATAGAGCCAGCGGTGGCGGGCCCAGTCGCGCAGATTGGCCAGGCTCTCACGAAAGGACATTTGGCTCCGCTCCCGTCGGTGGACGTGCCTTTACTAGATGGGAAGACGCGCCCGCCGGTCAAGCGGACGTGCCCTATCAGATGAAGCCGACGATCTCGCGCACGCGCTTGTAGATCGGGTCGGCGATCGCACGGGCGCGTTCGGCGCCCGAGGCGAGCACGTCGTCGATATAGCCCTGGTCGTGATCGAGCATGCGTTTCATTTCGGTCGTGATCGGCGACAGTTTGTCGACCGCGAGCTCGGCAAGCGCCGGCTTGAAGACAGAAAATTGCGCGCCGTCGAATTTCGCCAGCACTTCGGCCTTGGAGAGACCCGACAGCGCCGCATAGATGCCGACGAGATTGTCCGCGCCCGCCCGGCCTTCAAGCCCTTCGACGGTGAGGGGCAGGGGATCGGGATCGGTCTGGGCTTTCCGGATCTTCACCGCGATGTCGTCGGCGGAATCCTTCAGCGTGATGCGC
>NZ_DATKFR010000209.1:0-8669 GCF_035511255.1 Parvibaculum sp. | reverse complement strand
CGCCAATCTGAAGGAACGCGACTGGGTGTTCCTGATGACGCATGACAGCGATCCCTTCAATCGCTGGGAGGCTGCACAGCGTTACGCAAGCGGCCTCCTGATCGCGACCGTCGAAGCCATCCGGACGGGCGGCAAGCGCCGCCGCGGGCTCGCCTTCGCCGAGATGATGCGCAAGGTGCTCGCCGACCGGAAGCTCGATCCCGATTTCGTGGCCCAGATGATCGTGCTGCCGGGCGAACAGACGATTGCGCAACTGATCGGCAAGGATGTCGATGTCGATGCGATCCACGAGGCGCGGGAGGGCCTGCGCGTCTCGATCGCGCAAGAGGTGCGCGAGGAGCTTCTCGCCGCCTATAATCGCATGAAGATCGAAGGCCCTTACAGCCCCGACGCGGACCATGCCGGACGCCGCGCGCTCCGCAATGCCTGCCTCGCCTATCTCGCCATCGTGCCCGACGGCTCGGGCGTCGGCCTCGCGGCAGCGCATTTCGAGACGGCCGGCAACATGACCGACCAGATCGCGGCGCTCGGCGTTCTCGTCAATATCGATTGCCCCGAACGGGCCCATGCGCTCGAGGCCTTTTACGAGCGGTGGAAGGGCGACCACCTCGTCATGGACAAATGGCTGTCGATCCAGGCGACCTCGTCGCTCCCCCGGGCGCTCGACGACGTCAAGAGCTTGTTGCGGCACCCGGCGTTTACCATACGAAATCCCAATAAGGTACGGGCACTGATCACGAGCTTCGCCACCGCCAATCAGGTACGCTTCCATGCGGCCGACGGAGCGGGTTATGCTCTGGTGGCGGACAAGGTGCTGGAGCTCGACGCGCTCAATCCGCAGGTGGCCGCCCGGCTTCTCGGCGCCTTCAAGAGCTGGCGTCAGTTCGACCGCAAAAGGCGCACGCTGATGTCGCGCCAACTCGAACGGATCGCCGGGGCCGAGGGGATTTCGCGCGACGTCTACGAGATTGCGACCAAGACTCTTGCTTGAGATTCAACAGGGCGGCGGGTGAGTCTGAAATGCATCGGATGCCAAAAAGCGACCCGCCGACACTGGACAAAATCCGGGGCAACCCGAATCATCGAAATTCATTGACTGATTCGGGCGCTGCCGGTCAGGACCGGGCCGCCCGCCGCCCCGTTCCCGGCCCGCTGGATGCCTCGAAGGAACATGAGGAACCGGAGGCGAGCGACGCCGCCGGCATGGTGCGGATGAGTATCCCCGACGTAAGCCCGAGGACCGAGGGCCTTGCCTGGCAGCCGCGCCCCGCGCGGAGCCGGCCGGCGCTCTCCGCCATATGGGTCGCGCGGCTGATGCTCGCGCTCGGCGGCATTGCGCTTACGGGCCTCAATGCCGGTCTTTACATTCAGGACGGCTTCTCCCGCGCGCTCGGCTTTTCGGCGCTGCTGTCGGGCGGCTACATCCTGCTCGCCTGGATGCTGGTACGGTTGCGCGAACGCAAGATCGAGGCGGAAGCGGCGCTGGTCGAGAACCAGCTCCGTTTCGACATGGCCTTCGCCGGCGCGCGCTGCGGCATCTGGGACTGGGATCTGACGGCGAACCGCGTCTACTGGTCGTCGGCCATGTTCGACATGCTCGGCCTGCGCCAGCCCTCGAAACGGCTCTCGCCCGGCGAGATCAAATCGCTCGCCCATCCCGACGACGCCCATGCGATCGACGAGATCATCGGTGCGGCATCCCGCGCCTCGCGCTCCTACGACACCGCCTTCCGCCTGCATCACGCGGATGGAAGCTGGGTCTGGGTGCGCGCCAAGGGTCAGGTCTGGGGCGGCGGACGCATTTCGGGCGAACGCCTGGTCGGCATCACCATCGACATCACCGAGCAGAAGCTCGCCGAGGAGCGCGAGCGCCAGGCGACGGACCGCCTGAAGGACGCCATCGAAAGCATCGGCGAGGCCTTCGCGCTCTGGGACGACGACAACAGGCTCGTGACCGCGAACAGCAAGTTCGCCGAATTCCTGAACCTGCCCGACGACGGCATTGCGCCCGGCACGACGCTCGAACAGGTGATGGCGGATGCCGGCATCGGGCCGAACTGGCCGCGCGCCGGGGGCCTCGAAGAAGCGGTGTGGGAAATCCATCTGCCGTCGGGCCGCTGGCTCCAGATCAGCGAGCGCCCGACCAACAGCGGCGGCCATGTGAATGTCGGCACCGACATCACGGCCATCAAGGTGCAGGAATCGTCGCTGACGCAGAACAAGTCGGCGCTGGAAAAGACCGTGCGCGACCTCGAGGCGTCGCGCCTCAAGCTCCAGCATCAGGCGCGCCAGCTCGTCGATCTCGCCGAGAAATACGCCGCCGAAAAGACGCGCGCGGAATCGGCCAACCGGTCGAAGTCGGAATTTCTCGCCAATATGAGCCACGAGCTCCGTACGCCGCTGAACGCCATCATCGGCTTTTCGGAGATGATGGAAACCGGCATGTTCGGGCCGCTCGGCTCGCCGAAATATACCGAATATGCGCACGACATCCGCTCGAGCGGTCAGCACCTTCTCGAACTCATCAACGACATTCTCGACATGTCGAAGATCGAGGCGGGACGCATGACGCTTGAAAAGCAGCCGACGGACCTCGGGACAGTGATCGAGGAATCGTTGCGCCTCGTCTCCGGCCGCGCCGAAATCGCTTCGGTGAAAGTCGTGAACGAAGTGGGCCCGCTGCCGAAAATCGATGCAGA
This sequence comes from Parvibaculum sp., assembly GCF_035511255.1. GTDB lineage: Bacteria > Pseudomonadota > Alphaproteobacteria > Parvibaculales > Parvibaculaceae > Parvibaculum. The sequence continues at coordinate 5,970 of NZ_DATKFR010000209.1, read as the reverse complement.
CAAGCGCGCGATCAAGCAGGTGCTGCTGAACCTTCTCTCGAACGCGATCAAGTTCACGCCCGCCGGCGGGACCATCACCATGCACGGCGGCGCCGAGGCGGGTTTCGTCTCGATTGCGGTCGAGGACACGGGCATCGGCATCCCGGCTCACGCCCTGCCGAAGATCGGCCGCCCCTTCGAGCAGGTGGAAAGCCAGCACTCGAAGAAGCACAAGGGCACCGGCCTCGGCCTCGCCTTGTCCCGCTCGCTGGTCGAACTGCATGGCGGCACACTGACGATCGCCAGCACCGAAGGCGTCGGTACGCGCGTGACGTTCACGCTGCCGGCCTAAACCGCTCCCCTTCCGCACGAATGTCTGTAAGCGGATATTCGTCCGCGTCGCGGTCTCGCGCGAAAAGAAGGGGCGGGCCGCGGATACACCCAGAAAAAGTCAGCTTTTCCGCCAATCGCTCCTGTAAAAATCGGGCGTTTGTTGGTGGGCCCCCGCCGGACGGCGGGCGCAAAGAAGGGGCTGAGTTCAAAATGTCATTCGAATCCGGGATCGCCCGGTTCCAGCGCTGGAACCGGAACGGGAATCTGCATGCTTTTCTTCTGGCGAGCAGCGCGAGCGCCGCTCTGCTGATCGGGCTCTCGGGTCCGGCCTTTGCCATTTCCTTCGGGGATGGCGGCCGCGGCGGCAACGGCGCCGGTAGCTATGGGGGCGCCTCCGGAGGCAGCGGCTACGAGGGCGCCTATGGCGCCAGCGCCGACAGTAGCGGCGGTGGCGGCGGCGGCAGTGCGGGCGGCGGCCTGGGCGGCCTCGGATTCGCCGGTGGCGGCTATGGCGGCGTCGGCGGCAATCACGGCTTCATTGCCGACGGCTCTGTGGGCACGGCCGCGCAATATTCCGGCACCGACGGCGGAGACGGAACGGACGGCCTCGCAAGCGGCGGTGGCGGCGGCGGCGCGGGCGGCTTCGGCGGCATCATTCCCTTCGGCATCCACAGCTACCCCGGCGGCATCTTCGCCGGCGGCAACGGCGGCAATGGCGGCGACGGCGGCGTGGCCAACGAGAGCGGCGCCGGCAGCGATGGCGGCAACGGCGGTAGCGGCGGCGTTGGCATGCTGTCCACCGAGACGAGCAACCTCGTCATCAATGACGGCCTCATCGCCGGCGGCAAGGGCGGCAATGGCGGCAGCGGTTCCAACGGTGTTTCCGACGATGAAGACCCCTATCCGGGCGGCGGGGGCGGTTACGGCGGCGACGGCGGCGCGGGTCTCATCGCCCTTGGAGCGCAAACGACCGTCACCAACACGGGCACGATTACGGGCGGCGATGGCGGCAACGGCGGCCGTGGCGCGTTCGACAGCGCAGGACAGCTCGCCGCGCCTTCGGGATATGGCGGCAACGGCGGCGCGGGCGTCATGATCCTCGCGTCGGGCGGCACGCTCACCAATAGCGGCACCATCACCGGCGGCCAGGGCGGCATTTCGGGCGGGGCTATACCGTCCGCCGGTCGCGGCGGTACGGGCGTCGCGGGCACCGGCCTCGCCATCGTCAACTCCGGCACGATTTCGGGCGGCGGCGGCAAAGGCTTCGGCATCTCCGGCAGCGACCTCCAGATCACCAACAGCGGCACGATCTCCGGAGCCAGCGGGGGCGCGGGCTATGCCATCTATTTCGACGGCGGCACGAACAGCCTGACGTTGGAAGCCGGCTCGACGATCACCGGCAAGGTCGTGGCCTATGTCGACTACCTTACCCGGGAGCACAACGACTCGCTCGCGCTGGGCGGCGACGAGGACGCAAGTTTCGACCTCTCCGCCATCGGTACGCAATATGTCGATTTCGGCTCCTTCCAGAAGATCGGTTCGAGCATCTGGACGCTGAGCGGCACCACCGACCCGCTGCTCGAACTCGATCCGATGCCCTGGACGATCTATGGTGGAACACTCGTCATCGGCGACAAGGACCACCCCGACACCGACCTCGTCGGCGACGTGACGGTCGAGAGCGACGGCCGACTGATGGGCTTCGGCACCGTCACCGGCACCGTAACCAATTTTTCGGATGGCGTCATCATGCCGGGCAGCCCGACGGATACCGGCAAGCTGACGATCGACGGCGACTATCTGCAATATGACGCCAGCAAAGGCGGAAGCGGCAGGCTCGCCATTCTCGTCACGCCGGAAAAATCCTCCCTGCTCGCCGTGACCGGCACCGCGACGCTGGGCGGCACGGTGAACGCCGTCTACGCGCCGGGCGTCTATACGGCGAAGAGCTACACCATTCTCACCGCGCAGACTGTCACGGGTACGTTCGACACCCTAGGCGGCGAGACGCCGAACGGCTTCGAACAGGCGCTCAGCTACGCCACGCCGGGCGAGGTCGATCTCGTGCTGTCCGGCGGCGGACCGACGCCGCCCGACGGACCGGACGATCCCATCGTCGTGACGCCGACCGACGACACGACCTTCAACGCAGCGGGTTCCTCGGCCATTAACGGCACGCAGGACGCGAATGACACCCTGCTGGGTTATCTCGGCGGCCTCGGCGGCAATGGCGGCAATGGCGGCACGGCATCCCTGATCCGGCCGATCCGCATCGCGCTTACCGGCGACGAAGGGCTGAAGGGCCTTCTCTCCCCTGTCCCGACGTTCAACGCCTGGTTCCAGGCGACCGGACGCCTCTCCGCGCTCGACGGCAGCGGCGTCGCCTCGGGCTTCCGCACCAAGAGCGGCGGCGTCATGACCGGCATCGACAAGACGTTCGACGGCGGCCTGGTCGCCGGTATCGCGCTCGGCTTCGACCAGACCTATCTCGACGAGAGCAACGGCAACAGCGGCCACATCTCCACGCCGCGCGCGGCGCTCTATGGCCGCTATGTGTCTGGCGATCTGGGCATCGACGCGGCGCTGGGCTACGCCCACGACTTCATCGACACCCGCCGTCCGATCGCGGCGACGGGCGAGACGGCCACGGCGAGCCATGGGGGCGACGAAATTTCGGCCGCCCTGCAGGCGAGCTACCGTTTCGACGTCGCGGGTCTGACGCTCACGCCGCGCGCGGGCGCGCAATATGTGCATCTCGCCGAGGAGAGCTTCAGCGAGAGCGGTGCGACCGGCTTCAACCTCGACGTCGCGCACCGCGACGCCGACAGCCTGCGGCCCTTCATCGGCGTCAGCGCCGCAAAGAGCCTGAGGACAGAAGGCGGGACGAAACTCACGCCGCGCCTCGATGTCGAATACAGCCGCGAGACGATGAACAATGCGCCGTCGAACACGGTGACGGTCGGCGGCGGCAGCTTCGTCGTCGACGGGGTCGAGCCCTCGCGCGACCGCGTGACCGTCGGAGCAGGTCTCGACGCGCAGGTGAGCAACACGCTGACGCTGCATGCGGGCTACCGCGCGACGCTGCCGACCGGAAACCTCTTCGAGCAGACGGTTCAGGTCGGCGTCAGCTACAGCTTCTGAAAACGGAACGGCGCGTTCCATGTAAAACGGGACGCGCCGCTATTTCACAAGCCTCCGGGACGGCACGCGTCTCAGAGATACCAGTCGTATTCCAGCGGCGAAATCGCGTGCTGGAACTTGTCGAACTCCAGCATCTTCGTCTCGGCATAGACGTCGACATACTGGTCGCCGAAATATTCGCGCAGGATCGTCGAGTTGCGCAGGCGCTTCAACGCGCTCGGCAGATAGAAGGGAATGCTCTCGTCCATGCTGTCGCAGGCATTGCCCTCCGCGGGAGCGCCCGGATCGATCTCGTTGACGATGCCGTAATGGATGCCGGCGAGGATCGCGGCCAGCACCAGATAGGGATTGGCGTCGGCGCCCGAGACGCGATGTTCGACACGCATCGCGGAATGCGAACCCGCCGGTACGCGGAACGCGACCGAGCGATTATTGTACCCCCAGGCGCCGTTGACCGGCACGAAGAGGTTCGGTTCGAAGCGGCGATAAGAATTGAGGTTCGGCGCGAAGAAAGCCATCGCCTCGCCCAGTGTCGCCTGCAGCCCGCCAATCGCATGGCGCAGCTTGACGCTGCCCTCATCGGTGCCGTTGTCGAAGATGTTCTTGCCCTGCTCGTCGAGCACGGAGCAATGGACGTGAAGCCCGTTGCCCGCCTGCCCCACGAAAGGCTTGGCCATGAAACTCGCGATGAAATTATGCTTGCGCGCAATCGCGCCGATCAGATGGCGCAGCATGATCGCGTGGTCGCCGGCGCGGATCGCATCATGCTCGTGGTTGAGATTGATTTCGTATTGCCCCGGCGCGAATTCCGCCGTGGCGCCCGATGCCGGCACACCCTGCTCCGCCGCTGCATCGTCGATGTCCTTCAACAGCGACATGAAGCCGTCGAGTTCGGTGATGCCGTAGACTTCATTCGCCGTTTCGCGTTGGCCGGTCGCCGGATTGATCGGCGCTTGCGGCAGGCCCTTGCGATCGCGTTCGCGGTCGAGCACGTAGAACTCGAATTCGCAGGCCGTGACCGCGTGAAGACCGAGTTCGGCGAGCTTCGCCACGACATTCGCGAGAATGACGCGCGGCTCGAGATTGAGCGGCGTGCCGTCGCGGTCCTGCATGGTCATCAGGACCTGCGCCTGCTTCATCGAAGCCCACGGCACCGGAACGATCGAACCGGATACGGGAAAAGCCTGCCCGTCCGGATCGCCGTCGGAAAAACCCATGCCCAGAATGTCTTCATTGACGCCGGTCACGTCGAAGAAATAGACCGACTTCGGCATGTGAACGCCGGAGGTGAAAACCTTTTCGGCCTCTTCGATCGGGAAGCGCTTGCCGCGCACTGTTCCGCACATATCGACGAAAACGGCATCCAGATAGTCGATTTCGCCCCGTTCGGCGAGGAAGGCCTTGAATTCGGCCAGACTCGCACGCCCATTGCTGCGCGGTTTCTCGCGGTCGCTCATCATGAACCTGATTGTTATTTATCCTGGAGATGATAGTAGCCGAGAGCAGCCCCAAGATACCAGCGTCTGAGCGACGGAAACGGAATGATCGGCGGAATCCCGCGGAAAGGCGCGGGAATTTCAGCAGGATTTCTCGTGCCGCCAATGATTTGCGCGAGCATTTTTCCAGCCCACGGCGCCGCCGACACGCCGTCGCCATGATAACAAAGTCCGAAAAACACGCTTTTATCGTCGGACATATGTCCGATGGCCGGCGTCATGCGCGCATTCATGCAGACGAATCCGCGCCAGTAATGCGTCGTCGGCACGTCCTTCCATGCGGTGAAGACTTCGCCGAGACGGCGCTCCATCGTCACCCGCATTTTCGCGCCGTCTTCGGGCTTGCCGGTCGTGTCGCCGCGCGCGCCGAAGAGAAAGCGCCGGTCAGGAAGCAGGCGATAATAGAAGAGAAGACGCCGCGTGTTGCTGCAAGGCCGCTCCGTCTTCCAGCCTTGGGCAGCAAGTTCATCGTCCGTCAGCGGACGGGTGACGACGATGTTCGAAAGCACCGGGATCAGCCGGTTCGACAGATTTGCCGCGACCGGCGCGCGCGTGAAGCCATTGGTCGCGACGATGACGCAACGCGCGCGCAACGTGCCGTTCTTGGTGACGAGGCGATGCTCGCCGCCGACCTTTTCCCATTGCTCGACATGCGAACGGCCATGCAGTTTCGCGCCGTGACGCGCAGCGGCAGCGGCGAGACCGCGCGCGAAACGCAAGGGATGAAGACCGAAGGCAACCTTGTTCAGCAGCGCGCCGAATTGCTCGGTTGAATCATAGGAGGTCTCGGCGACCTCCTCCCGGCTCAACAGCTCGACGGGTACGCCGAATTTGCCGCCCAGGAGTTCGCGCTCTTCTTCCAGCTCCGCAAAACGCGATGGCGTATGCGCGACATGCAGCGTGCCGTCGCCCTGAGGCTGAATGTCGATCCCCTCGTCGCGGGCCAGTGCGCGCACGAGTTCGACGGCGTCCACCTGCGACGAGATGAAGCGGCGTGTTTCATCTTCGCCGTAGCGCCCGA
>NZ_DATKFR010000208.1:0-9353 GCF_035511255.1 Parvibaculum sp. | reverse complement strand
ATCGAGTTCCTCCGCGAGCTGGTTGATACTTTCGGCGACGCCGGCGCCGTTGGCGATCCGGCGGATTGGCGGCGAAAGGAACTCGACGAGAATGGGCGGCGACGACTGGGTCGCCCGCGCCAGCGCGACCGACAGGCTGTTACCGACGACGACAAGCTGGCGCACCCGATCGAGAAAGCCCGACATCGCAAGCGAAAATGCCTCCATCCGCCGGACCGCTGCGAAGTCGAGGATGCCGACGGCGACGCCCGCGATGGCCATGCCGCTGATCGTCGCGACGAGAAGGCCGAAGGGAATGAAAAGCAGCACGCATATGCCGACATAGCCGACGGCGATCAGCGTGAACTGCGCCGGCTCGATCTCGATGCCCGCCTGAAACAGGCGGCGCTTTAGCCAGGCAGGCAGCAACTTCTCCACCGACGGCATGGGGAGCGCCCGCGCAGCCGCCTCGCCCGCGCTGGCCGGTTGCGTCAGCGTCATCAATCTGTCGTGCGTCGCAAGCGCCTGGCGCTCCCGCCGCGACGCCAGGATCGCGAATACGCCGCCCGCGAGACAGAGAAGAGCCGCTATGCTGGTGACCAACTGCAACATGACATTTCTGCCGGCACCTACACGATGCGCCGGCCGCTTGCTCCTTCGGTCCTGTCGGTGAGAGGAAAGATTTCGCGCATCGAATAGGTCGCGCCTTCCATGCCGGTCAATTCGCAGACCGAGCCGATGCGCCGCATGCCGCCGGACTGGCGCTGCACGTGAACCACGATGTCGACCGCGCCCGAGATAAAACGGCGCACCGATTGAAGATCCGACGAGAACCCGTGCAGGCCGATCAGCATTTCCAGCCGCTCCAGCGCATCGCGCGGGCCGTTAGCGTGAATGGTCGCCATCGAGCCGTCATGGCCGGTGCCCATGGCCTGCAGCATTTCAATGGCTTCATTGCCGCGCACCTCGCCGAGGATGATGCGGTCGGGACGCATGCGCAGCGCGTTGCGCAGCAGGTCGCGCGCGCTCACCTCGCTCGCGCCGTCGAGCGAGGACGGCCGCGTTTCGAGGCGGACGACATGCGATTGCTGAAGCTGCAATTCCGCCGCGTCCTCGATGGTGACGAGACGTTCCTTGACGCCGATATAGGAACTCAGCACGTTGAGCAGCGTCGTCTTGCCCGAGCCCGTGCCGCCGCAGATCAGCACGTTGCGCTTGCCCCGCACCGCATCGGACAGGAATTTCAGCGTCTCCTCGCTCAGCGCCTTGCCGCGGACGAGATCCTCGCCGGTCAGCGGCGTACGCTTGAACTTGCGGATCGAGACGATCGGCCCGTCGAGCGCGACCGGCGGAATGATGACGTTGACGCGCGAGCCGTCCGGCAGTCTGCCGTCCACATAGGGCATGGCCTCGTCGACGCGGCGTCCGATGGGGCTGACGATGCGCTGGATGACGTTCATCAGATGGGTGGTGTCACGGAAGCGCGTCTGAACGGGCTCCAGTTCGCCACGCCGCTCGACATAGATCCTGCTCGGACCGTTGACGATGATGTCGTCGACCTCCGGATCGTTCAGCAGCGGTTCCAGCGGCCCGAAGCCGACGATCTCGTTCTGGACGTCCTCGATGAGCTGCGCGCGCTCCTTGAGGTTGAGCGCAAGGCCCCGCGACATCAGCACGACGGAAATCGCCCGCGCGATCTCGTCCTGCAGCACCGCGCGAGGGATCGCCTCGCCCTGCACGCCCTGCTGCTCAAGATATTCGAGCGTGAGATCGAAGACACGAAACTTGATCTGCTGGTAACGGTCGGAGACGCCGATGTCGCTGGAAGCGGCAACGGAAGCGCGGACATATGGCTCCAGCGGCTTGCTCACGGCATGATACCCATCAGTTTGCGCGCCCAGTTGCGGACCGGCCGCACTTCGCCGCGCGCGCCCGCGCCTTCCGGTATCAGCGCGAGCTCGGTCAGGCATTGCGTCAGGCTGTCGAGATAGGCGGACGGCCCATTGAGGGCGAGCGGTACGCCGCGATTGACGCTGTCGGCGAGTTCCGCCCAGCGCGCGGGAAGGCGCACCGCGCGATTGACGCCGAGTGCATTCCGGATCTCGTCGAAGGACGGTGTGAGCGCCGGCGCGAATTCATTGACGACCAGAATGGGCTCGGTCCCGCTCGTGCGCAGCGCCCGCACCGTGCGCAAGAGATCGCCGGCCGCCTTGATGGAGGTGAAGCGCTGATTGCAGGCCAGAAAGATCTGCGCCCGCGCGCTCGGCAACACGATAAGGTCCTCGTTGCGGGAGAATGGCCCGCAATAGACGATCACGACCTCATAAAGGCTCTGCAGCATCTCGATGAGCGCCCTGAGATCCTGCATATCGACGGCCCAGCCCTCATCGTCGCCGTAGAGCGACAGCGGCAGGACGTAGAGCCCCGAACGCGGGCAGCGTGCCAGGGCACCATCGAGCAACGCGCGGTCGAGACGCGCGATGTCCTTGACGGCGTCGCTCACGCGGAAATGCAGGTCGATACCGAGCGCGATCCCGACATCGCTTGCCGGCAGCGAGAGATCGACCAGGATGACGCCGTCCTTCGGCCGCGCCGACGCGAGCATGCAGCCCATGTTGACGCTGAAGTCGCGGTTCTCGTCGTTGGGCGTCGGGCTCAGAACCGCAATCATCTGGCTGTGGCCGCGCTGGCCTGAGCCGGCGCGGCTCGTCAGATGCCGCAGCATCACGTTCTTGAATTCGCGGTCGCTCGCGTCGCGGTCTATGAAATCCTGCGCGCCGGAGCGCATGGCAGTGAGGATGAGTTGCGCGCCCATTTCGTTGCCGACGACCACGATCGGCGTCTCGTCGTCAAACCACTGACGAACCGCTACGAGCCGCTCATATGTCGTTTGCGCGCCCGTACGGGCCTCGCTATCGACGATGACCGCGTCGGGCGAGAACTGCCGCGCGATCTCGTCCGCATTGTCCGACAAGGGATCGACGCGCACGACTGTCGCCGCCGAATCGAGCGCACGCTTGGCCTGTTCGCCGAGGGCCGCTTCCGTCGATATGAGCAGAACGCGATGCATACGCTTACCTCATCAGGCCGTATTTGACGACGTGATCCTCGAGTTGCTCGTCGTTGAGCAACATCTTGCCGGTGCTCGGGTCGTATTTCGGAATGCCCTCGCCCGGCAGCTTCGGCACGGTGCCCGCCGCCATCGGCGAAACGAGGCGAGGCGTGGCTATGACGATAAGCTCCTGCCGTTGCTGTTGGTTCCGCGACGTCTTGAAGAAATTGCCGATGATCGGCAGATCGCCGACACCCGGCACCTTGTCCTCGACATTCGACGAACTGCTGTACATGAGGCCGGCGAGCACGAAGCTCTGGCCGTCGCCGAGCTCGACCGTGGTGTTGGTCGAGCGCGTCAGCAGCGCCGGAATGGTCGAGCCCTGAATGGTGATCGCATTGTTGAAATCGAGCTCGCTGACCTCCGGGTTGACCTTCATCACGATACGGTCGTTATCGAGCACCGTCGCCTGCACATTGAGCTGAACGCCGAACTTCTTGTATTCGATGGTGATCGCGCCATTGGTGCTGCCCGACTGCGGCACGGGGATCGGGATCTCGCCGCCGGCCAGGAAATTGGCTTCCTCGCCGCTCCGCACGAGCAGCGTCGGCTCCGCCAGCAACTGCGCGAGATTGGCGCTGTTGAGCGCGCTGATGACGCCTAGGAAATTGTTGGAGCCCGGCCAGGAAAGATAAAGATTGAAGGCCTCGGCGATCGGCAACGTCGGATCGAGGTTGAGTCCCGAGCCGCTCGTGTAGCCGGCTGCGCTCGCGCCCGGCGATGTCGACGCGAACTCGAAATTGCCGCCCAGCGTGCGGAAATTGAGCCCGAGCGCTTTCAGCGTGTTGACCTGCACGGCGGCGAAACGGATTTCGACCGCGACCATGCGCTCTTCGGCGACATCGACCATATTGCGGACATCCTTGCCGACATAGCCGAGCGCCAGTTCCTTCACGCGCTCGCGGTCGGCGAGGCTGTAGACCTTGCCCCTCAGAACCGTTGTCTTGCCCGTATTCGTCGCCGTCACCTGGGCGAAGGACGGGTCGGATGACAGCGCGCCCTGCAAACCGCCAAGATCGGCGCCGACGACGATGCGATAGGAGACGCTTTTGTCGTTGCCCGAGAACCAGACGGTCAGGTCCGACGATCCCGTGTTCTGTCCGAGCAGACGCAGCTCCCGCGAACTGATGACCTTGATGTCGACCACCTTGGGGTCGCTGACGGCGATGCGTCCGATCGCGTTGTCGAGCTTCAATATCTTCTGCCCGCCGAGCGCGATGGAAAGTCCGTCCGAACGCGCCGCCGCCGGCCCCGCCGCGAGGGCCAGCATCAGGACCGCGACCACCGCGGCCAACGATCGAAGACTCACCCTGTAATCAAACCCCTGCCGCATGTCAGTTTCCGTTCCCGGGCTCCGATGGAGCCTCCCCTCTCGCGATCCGAAACTCATACGCATACCGTCGCGGCGCTGTCCGTCACCGCGAAGTCGTTACTGTCGTCGTGCTGGCGCCCGAATAGATCGTGATCCGATGCCCACCTGTTCCGTCCGCTTTTTTCCGCACCGGCTCGGGCACGGTGTCGGCTCCCGCAACGGTCCCGGTTCCGAGGTCGGCGAGGCTGACCGAGCTCTCCGGCGCCACGGTTTTGTCCGAGGGATTGCGGATCGCAAGCGCGACCTTGCCGAGCCTGTCGGCCAGAGCGAGCCGCGCCACAGCATCGGGCGCGATCGCCAGCGAAACGGTGCGCGCGCCGTTGACGGCCTCCGGCCCCTTGGTCGAGAGCCTTTCGCCCACGGCGAGCACGGTTACGTTCTGCAGAAGAAGCGTGGCCCGGCTCTTGTCGGCCTCGCGCCGGTCGGCAAGCGTGTTCTCGCTGAAGACCGAGCCAGGCAGGGTCACAAAGACATCGACGCGGTCGTTGACCCTGAGAAAGCCACCGGTGATCTGATCCTCGGCGACACGAACGGAAAAGGCGCGCTCCCCCTCCGGCAACAGGGCCGATACGCCGGCGGCGACTTTTTCCGCGCTGAGCGCGTCATTCAGGATGATCTGCGAGGAGAGAATATCGACAGTTGCCACACGGCCGACGGCCGCCGCCGCATCGCCGAGGCTGCCCGACGGCGCGGGCGAGACGACCCCGTGCAGCGCCACATCGTCATTCGTGATGACCGCGCCCCGCGAAATGGAACGCGATGCGATGAGCACGGATTGTATGGATGCGGCGTTTTCCGTCGGTCGGCCCCGGCTCGCTTCGACCGGGTGACTGCGGTTGCTGAGATTGAGCCAGACCAGCACAATCGCGGCTAAAATGAGAACCGCCCCAACGCCAAGGAGAAGCAACGGATTTCTCTGTAGTCTCTGAGCCAGGCTCATTCCAACACCCCTCCCGCATTTCCTTGCCCCGCAAGAAACGCCTCCGTTTCCACGCCGCCCCCGGTTCCTCCCTGTTCGCCGGCCGAAAGACCGGACTTATCGCCGCTCAATTATCGCGGCCGAACTGCTTACAAAACGGTTAACACACCCGAATAGGTAAGCATAGTTTACGTTCTCGGTGTGCCGGGGCGAAACGCTGGCAATGAACTCGAAGGCCAGAAGACGCTATCCCGTAGCAACAGCCGATTCTGTGTGATTTTTATTCTAAATTGTGTGTGCGCTATTTGAAAGTAATTGAAGAAAAATGGCGCTGTAACGAATGTAATCTTGACCATGCCAATAGTAGGGCTTTTCACATTTTTTATTGGGATTCATGGCTCCGACGCCCTTGGGATCGCCCGACCGCTGCTCCGACCGTGCATATGTGGCCATCGGGAAGCCCGCGGCGAGGGCGCAGCGAAGCGCGACGCTACCTGACAACTCTCGACAAATATCGGCCTTTGTCTTCTGTGTTACCCAGTTTAAAGACAGGACTCGTCTTTATGCGGAGCGGTCCGCCTGTACCATTCGCTCAAGCAGACTGAACGGCGCATGGGGCATTCGCCGAAATTCAAAAGCGCGAGCGGAGGGTGAAGATGAAAATAGGAATGCGGCTTCTCACGGCGACATCGAGTCTGGTGCTGGCGATCAACCCGGCATTTGCCGCATCGCCGCTCACCACGCCCTCGCCCGGCACCGTCCTCGCCCCTCCCCCGCCCTCGCCGGACTTGCCGCGCCGGGAAGTGCCGAAGCTGCGCGAAAACCTCGGCTTGCCGAACGGCGCCGCCAAGGTTCTCAATTTCCGTGTCGCGCGCGTGCGCATCATGGGCGCAACTGTCGTCGACGAAGCGGTCATAGCGCGCCAGTTCGACAAACTTCTGAACAAGCCGATCACCGCCCTCGAATTGCGCGCCGCCCTCGACAGCGTCAACAAACTCTACGAGGAAGCGGGCTATGCGCTCGGCCGCGCTTTCGTGCCGCCGCAAGTCGTGCAGGGCGGCACGTTGATCGTACGCGTCGTCGAAGGCTATATCGGCGATATCAAGATCAAGACCGATAGCGAAAGTGCGCGACAGGCGATCGAAGTCTTCAGCCGCCGCATCTCTAGCGAGCGGCCGCTCACCACGGCGACGCTCGAGCGCTATCTGCTGTTGATGAGCGACATTCCCGGCGTCAAGGTCGCGGGACAACTTTCCGGCATGAACATCTATACCGGCGCCGCCACGCTGGACCTGACCGCCGAAGAAGATCGGTTCACGCTCGATACGGCGCTCGACAATCGTGCCAATCTCGACTCGTCGCCTTTCCAGACCTATCTGACCGGCGCGGTGAACAATATTCTGGGCGATGGCGAACAGCTTTCCCTCACCGTCCTCGCCACCCCGAACATATCGACGCAGCAATATTTTCGCCTCGCCTATACGACCTTCATCGGATCGGACGGATTGCGGGCGACGCTGGGCGGTTCCTTCGCCCAATCGAAAGCTGGCGACCTGCCGCCAGGCTTCGATCTCGTCGGCCGCAGCAGCGAAATCGACGCCGCCCTCACCTATCCCTTCGTCCGCTCGCTGAAACACAACGTCAACGGCACTTTCGGCGCCTATGCAGTCGAGGCCTACAACGATCTGAACGGCATGCGTTTCACCGAGGACGCGATCCGCGCCGTCTATGCCGACGGCACCTATGCCGGCCGCCTGACAGACCAGATCACGATGAGCTCCAGCGTCAGGCTGACCCAGGGCCTCGGCATTCTGGGCGGCGGCCCCGACGATCGCGTGCATTCGCGTCTCGGCGCCTCGCCCTGGTTCTTCAAGGCACGCGCCTCGGCCAACGTCGCTTATGCGGTGACCCCGAAATTCGCCCTCAGCGGCGGCGTCGACAGCCAGTACAGTCCCGACTCGCTCTACAGCTCGGAAGAAATCCCCTTCGGCGGCGCGCATTTCGGCCGTGGCTTCGACACCTCCGAAGTGTCCGGCGACAGCGGCTACGGCACGTCGTTGCAAGCTCAGTACAGGCTCGACAGCGATATCCTCGGCGGCTGGTCGATCACGCCCTATACGTTCCTCGACCACTCGCGGGTCTACAACAAGCCCGTCGACGGTCAGGGCAATGCGAAGCTGGTCTCGACCGGCATCGGCGTCACGGTTTCCAACCGCAAGTGGCTGTCCGTCGGCGTCGAAGCCGACAAGCCGCTCAACCGCGACGTCTCCTCGCGCGGCAACAAGGATCCCCGTCTTTACTTCTCCCTTGAAGTCAGGCTCTAGGGGAACCTCTCTCCTCCCGGCGAAAAAAAGAAGGCCCGAACGGAAGTTCGGGCCTTTCAAGTTTTCGAGGAACACTCGCCGCATCCAGACGCGCCCGACGGCACGCCCTTGTTACTTCCCGAGAAGGCCGCCGACGACGCCGCCGACAACCGGCACGCTGCTCAATGTATCCGTCACCGGCGCAACGACGCTCGTCACCGTGCTGGTGACGGGCGCAAGAGTATTGGAGACGGGGGATGTCACGGTAGCCGCCGTCCCGGAAACCGTATCGAGAACGGTACCGATAGCGGAGCCCGCGAGCGGCACCGAACCGAGTGCCGAAGTTACATCTCCGATGGGGCTCGGCGAAGTGCCGGCGACCACGCCGAGCACACCGGTGACGGCCGTACCGACGGGCTCGAGCGGCGAGGTTCCAGCCGGAACCTGGCTCCCGATTGCGCCGCTGCCGCCGCCGGCGAGCACCGTCGTGACGCCGCCGCCTGTGCCGAGAAGATTACCGACGAGGTCGACGCCGAGGAGGTTGTCGACGACCCCGCCGTCGCCGGTCAGGCCAAGTTGTGGAACCTGATCGAGCGCACCGGCGAGCGTGGAGGTCGGGACGGCCTGAACCACAGGCGCCAGTGGCGAACCGGCAATGCCATCTCCAAGGAGAGCACCCAGAAGACCGTCATTGCCGCCCGCGAGGCCGGACGGAATGACGCCCTGCGTCCCGAGCAGTACACCGCCGAGATCGGAACCCATCAGATCGGCGAGGAGGCCGTTGTCGCCGGTGACGCCGAGCCCATCGCCCAGCACCTGCGCGTCGGGATCGCCCGCGATCGCCGCCGCGAGTTGGGGCACCGCACCGCCGCTGCCGCCGCCGAGAATCTGACTGATGGCATTATCGCCGCCGAGAAGGGAGTCGATCGTGCCGCCCAGCGGATCGGTGCCGACGATGTTCGAGACCAGGCCGCCGCCGCCCGTAACGCCGAGCCCGTCGCTGATTGTGCCGCCGGAGCCGACGATGCTCCCGCCGCTGCTCGATCCGCCCGTGCCACCCGAGTCTCCGGAACCGCCGGAGCCGCCGTTTCCGAGCAGACCGGTCGTTCCTCCTTCGCCGCCTACCTCCGAAGAGAAAGAGATCTTGTCGGTAGCACAACCCGCCAACATGAAGCATGCGGACGATACGAGCAGAGCTTTCTTGAGCACAGCCACCCTCCCGGCAACTTCGGGTCTGAAGGGACCGAAAAGCCGGTCCGCACCCGTTGCTCATTTTGTAGTCCAGTCACCCGGTGATCGGTGTGCTGATGTGTGTAGATGTGTCACTCTTCGGTTCGACGATCCCGGACCGGCACACCCGTTAACGCTTAAGTAAAGGCCGGCGGGCTTCACTAGCGATGCGTTTCGTTGGATCATGCGTCGAGGGAGAGCGATCGCCATGAGCCGAGAAAAGACACGAGACCGGAAGTCCGAAGGCCCCGTTCGCCGCGGGCTCCGGAACTTCCGCCGCGACGAAAGCGCAGCCGTGTCGCTGATCGCCGTCGCCACGATCTTCATGGTGCTCGCCGTCGCCACCATCGTCATCGATGCCGGCTCCATTCTCTTCGCGCGCCGCACGTTGCAGAACGCCACCGACGCCGCCGCCCTCTCGGCAGTGCAGCATCTGGA
>NZ_DATKFR010000207.1:0-14603 GCF_035511255.1 Parvibaculum sp. | reverse complement strand
GGCTTCACTCCAGTGCCGCAACGGCGGCTGAGTTCTTGATATGACGTCAGGTAATGGGAAACGGGGAACCCCCTCGGAATCGGCTTCTCGTATGGTAGTAAATAAAGAAGAGGCGAAGCAACGGCGCGAGGCGCTGGGGCGGAGTTTGCGGCGCGTCTATCAGGACGTGGTGCAGGAGCCCGTGCCGGATGACCTCGCGGAGCTGATGAAAAAGCTCGATCAGATATCCGAACCTGACTTCTAAGTCCTGATTTCACCTGGAGAGAGGCCGAAAGGCCGGGACGTGGAGCCCTGGATACGTCCGAAACAAATTCTTCCCTGACCTCGGGACGGAACGATTTTCCGGAAGCCGCGCGCAATGCGCGGCAAAGGGTTGTGCGCGGCATCAAATCGCTCCGTGCCCGTCTCGTCTTCCTGCTCAGCTTCACCCTACTGCCGATCGGCACAATAGCGTTGGTCAATGCCTATTTCGGGTACCAGCACTATCGTAGCCAGATCGCGACCGGCGCGGTGGCGGCCGGCGAGGATGCTTTGCGCCGTGAGGAGGCGACGATCGGCCGGGCGGAAACCCTGCTGACCGTACTCAAGGCGATGCCGCTTGACGATGCCGGCGGCGTGGAGCAATGCCGCGGCACGCTCGTCGAGTTGCTCCACACCTTCCCCGATTTCATGAATATCGTGCTTTTCGATCGCGAGGGGCGGCCGCTCTGCTCGGGCATCGAGGGGGAAGGCGGCTTGCCGGCGCCATTTCCGAACTGGTTCGCCGACGCGCTGCGGGGCCGGCCTTTCAGCGTCAGCATGGCTGAAACCGCGCCGGGCGAAGAGCCGGCGGTGGTCGCGACGATGCCGATGACGAACGAGGCCAACGACGTCGTCGGCGTGTTGGCGGCAACCATCCGCGCGACCACGCTCGAGCATGCGATGCGCAACGTGGTTCTGCCGGAAGGCGGCGCCATGGTCGTGCTCGACCGTTACGGGCGCACGCTCGCCCGCAGATCGAACCAGACGTCCGCCGACACATGGCTTCCGCCCGACCCGCTCGGAACCGAGGAGGACGCGCGGACCTCCGGCGTCTTCGACGCCAAGGGCCGGGACGGCATCGAAAGACGCTACGTGCTCATGCCCCTCGCGGGCGATGTCTTCGCGGTTTTCGGCATCCCCATTTCGACAATCGGGGATGCAGCGCATTTTCTTCTCTACAGCAACGCGGCCTCCGCCCTGCTGATGTGGCTCGCCGCTCTCGTCACGGCCGCGCTCGGCGTCAGCCGATTGGTGACGCGGCCCCTGCGCAGGATCAGGCGCAGCATCGTCGCCTATTCCGACGGCGACGTTCACGCACGAATCCGCGACATCGACGACCTGCCGGGCGAGGTTCAATCGCTGGCGGACACGTTCAACCGCATGGCGGACGCGATCCTCGCCCGCGACGAGGCGCTGAGGGAGTCCGTCGCCCAGCAGAAGGCGTTGACCCGCGAAGTTCACCACCGCGTGCGGAACAATCTGCAGATCGTCAACAGCCTGATGAGCCTGCAAAGAGGCCGCGCCGAGACGGCTTCCGAAACCGCGATTTTCGCCGAGGTGCAGCGCCGGGTCACCGCTCTCGGCCTCGTCCACGGGGCCATCTATCAGGGCGACGACTTGCGGTCGGTCAAGCTCTCCATCCTGCTCACGGATCTCTGCGCCGCGACCGAACAGAGCTTGCGCGAGGCGGGAAGCGAGCCGATCCTCGTCGTTCAGGCCGACGATCTCGATGCCTCGGCGGATATCGCCGTCCCGCTCGCCTTCCTGGTCACCGAGGTCATCGGCGAGGTCGTCTTCCGTCGCGACGGGCAGCCAATGCTCGAGGGAATGCGCATCATCCTGCGGCGTGCGGGTACGGGCGCCATATTGATCGTCGAGGGGGACCAATTACTTTTCCCCGAGCTCTCCGAGGACGGCGCAAAACGGAACGGGTTAAGCCTGCTGTCGGGATTGGTGCGGCAGCTCGGCGGGACCCAGACCATCGACCCGGACCGTACCCGGATCACCATCTCGATCCCAAATCTGGAAGGGGCCGGCCGGCGTCCGGGAGCCCCATAATTATTTTTTGCCGCATGGAACCGACGCCCAGAGGCCGACGTTGTATGGATGTTCGAAACAAGCTTTGGCCGACCCGCTTCCAGTTGACGCGGGTGCCGAAGGACCCCGATCCGGCATTTATCGTCCCCCCGTGCCCCCCCGTGCCAGATCGGGGTCCACTTCGGACCCTCCCCTTCAAGCATCGCCTCTTTTTTAATCAGACTTGCAGAGTCCGCTCTCCGGAGCCGATTGTCGGCTTTCCATTGTTCCGCTTTCGGAACGAGCGCCAAAAAAAAGGCCCGCCACGGGGGCGGGCCTTCGCAATCGGTCGTGGGGTCCGTGGTTAATCCCGGATCGTCCTACTGGCGCGCCGGCATCGACTGATCGCCGGACTTCGCATCCGGGGTCGCCCCCGAGCCCATGATCGACGACGTCGTCTCGTCGGCCGCATAGACGAAGGACGGCGCGGCGTTCAGATCGGCCTTGGAAAGCTGCAGCGGTATGGGCTGATCCTTGATCGGCTGGCCCAGCTTGTCATACGCAACGGCGACACGCTTGTTGCCGACGCCGAGCAAGCCGCCGAAGTCGATAGCGGCGTAGCGCGCATGGCCCTTGCCGTCCAGGATAACGTCAGACAGCTTGCCGTTGTCGTCGCTCTCGGCGAGCTTCACGCTGCTGCCCAGATAGTTGCTCGCCAGCACCTGGCCCGACGCCAGCTTTTCCTTGTCGAACGCCGTCTCGGACTTCAATTGATCCGCCGAGGAACCAAGCTGCGCGGTCTTTTCTTTGGCGTCCTGACCGGAGAAGGTAAGGTCGCCGAAATTGACGCCGACGCTCTTGCCGCCGATGCCGGCGACGCCGCCGACCGAGATCAGGGCAAGCTGCGCGTTCCCGGAAGAATCGAAGACGATGTCGTCGATGCTGCCGATCTTCTGGTTGTCGCCGCCGAGAACGGAAGCCCCGCGCAGATAACGCGCACTGAGCGCGCTGCCGGAGATCACGGCGACGCCATTCGACTGCGTGACGACGTCCTGCGAGGCTGCGGCATTGGGTGCGACCTGCGCGCGACCGGTCGTGGTCGGAGCGCTCATGGAGCCGGAGCCGGAATTCATCGGCTGAGACGATGCGCCGGATGTGTCGCTCCCTGCCGCGAAGGCAGCTACGGGGAGAAGGACGGTCAGCAATGCTGACCCTGTAAGAAGCCGTTTCATGGTGTGAGTCTCCCTTCGAGGTTTTTCCAAACTCTCGGGATTCAACGACGGGAGATATGTTTCGTTCCGGATTACGCCGTGTGCCCCGGATTAATCGGCCCTTATGCCGTCGCGCTTTTCTCTTTTCCGAGAACGACGTCAAGCGCCCTCGAAAGAGACTCGTCGGAATAAGGCTTTGCGACAATCGGGATATCCGCGAAGCGTTCCGGCAGCTCCATCCTCTCGCCATATCCGGTCGCGAACAGAAAGGGGGTGCCGGCGCGGCGGAGTTCGTCTGCCAACGGCAGGGATGTCGCGCCGCCGAGATTGAGATCGAGAATCACGACGTCATAAGCGTTCTCGCGGATCAGATCCTCGGCATCCTCCCGATGCGCGGCAATATCGGCGCGCGCAAATCCGAGACGACGCAGCATGTCTTCCGCCTCGAGCGCGATCATCATGTTGTCTTCGACAATAAGCGCACGCTGCGCCGCGATCTTCCAGGCTCCGACCGGCGCGGGCGATTTGCCCACCGGCCTGACCGTCATTGACGGTGCCTCGACGACAAATTCGGCGGGGATCGCGAAACGGGCGAGAAGCCCGCTCGGCAAGTAACGCAGATCCGCCGTTCCTTTCAGTTCGAACGGGATCATCCGCTCGATAACGGTCGATCCGAAGCCGCGACGTTCCGGCGCGGCGATCGTTTCCACGCCCCCTTCCCTCCATTCCAGTTCTATGCCGCTGTCCTCCCGGTGCTCCCAATGCACGGCGAGCTCACCTGAGACATGGGCGAAGGCGCCGTATTTTTCCGCATTAGTCGCAAGTTCGTGAAGCACGAGTGCGAGTACGACAACCGCACGAGGCGCCAAGGACAAGTCAGGACCGTCGATGGCGATGCTCCGCGCCCCGGCGACAAACGGCGCCAGTTCGGCCTCGACGAGATGACGCACAGAGATGACGGCGGCATTGGACACCTGATCATGGGCGAGCGCCAGCGAGCGGATGCGGCCACTGAGCGTCTGACGAAACTCCTCCGGCGTCTGCGCGTTCTGGCCGGTCTTCGTCACCAGCGACTGAAAGACCGCGAACAGATTCTTCACCCGGTGATTGAGTTCGGCAATGATGATTTCCTGATGCCCCAGGCGGGCGGAGCTTTCCTGCTCCGCGACGTTCTTCCGACGCAGCATGGTCTTGAGGAGCTTGCCGCGCAGCGCGTAGGCAAGCTCGATATCCCGTTCGCTCCATGGCTCGGAGCGTCCGGCAACCGGTTCCTCGCGTATCGAGGAGGGGTCGACGCCGTCGGCTTGTCCCCAACGGATCGTTGCTTCCGCCTTTGCCCGGAACAGCAGAAGATAACGTCTCGGATTGTCGGTCGCCCGCAGAGCCAGAACGCCGGCTACGGCGTCGCGGGAAAAGCCGGGTCCGAGCGCATCGGCGAGGGCGTCGGCGTGAAAGACGATATTCTCCTCGAACTCCAAAAGATCGATCAGCGCATTCGCGGTCTCCTCCTCCGGCGCGAGGTCCTGGGTTCGCAGACGCATCCCGTTCCAGAATCCCATGCCGTCGATCGTAAAATAGCGGCTCAGCGCGGCGAAGAGCGCCGACAAATCTTCGTCTGGTTCCAGATCGAGATGAGGGTCGCGCAGCAGCTTCGAACGCGTCTCCCGAACGGCCGCATGCTCGCCGAGCATCTGTGCGGTGGCGAGATAGCCGATCTGCAGGGCGACACCGTTCGAGAAGAAATCGAGCGTCGATCTCGTCTCGGACGAAATGGCGCGCGGCTCCTCATTCTGGCAGATCACCGCGCCCCAGGGCTCATCCACCGATCCGATCTTGAACACATAGGTGGCGCCGATGCCGGCCCGGCGAAGATATTCAGCCTGCGACGGTAAAATGCTCCGCAAGCCAAGGGCACTCAGCCCCACAAGTCCGCCGCGCGGCACGGCGTCCGGAACGAAGGGGGCCGGGGCGGAGGCGGTGTCGGGAATATAACAATACCGCGCCGTCTCGATCAGCGATCTTGCCTGGCCGGCCATGGATTCGGCGTCGTAACGCAGGCCCTGTCGCGACGGCAATTGCCGTTTGCAGGCGTCCGCCACCACCTCGCCGCCGCCATCCGCGAGAAAATGCACCACCATGGCGCGGTCGTAGCCGGTGACGGATCTGACATGGCGAGCGACACGTTCGCAGATATCCTGCGGCGACAAGGCGGTTCTCAAACGCGATCGCATCGCACGAAGCAGGAAGAAAGCCTCCTCGCCGCTTCTCTGCCCGCGATCGCGCGGTTCGATTTCGATGACGGCGCGCCCTTCGTCGGCATAAAGGGACAGGTCGAACCGCGCACGGCGAAACCCCATCGCGACATTCGTCAGGCGCTCGGGCTCCCCGTTGGCCATGACGAATTGCAGAATGTTCCTCAGTCTGTGGATGACCTGCCGCGATATCAGTTCGCCGATCGGCTTGCCGATCACGCCATGCGGATCGGCACCGAAGATGGATTCCAGATTGCCGCTCGCATGGGTGACGATCCATTCGGGCAGTTGCAGCACAAGCGCCGCGCCATGCGGCTGAATAGTTTCGAACGTTGCTATCGTCGTTCCCCTGGGTTCAACCGTGGGGAGTCCGCATCGCAGATGCGGCCGCCCCGCGGAGGATCGCGAGCGCATTCTCAATACCACGCGTCGGAATCGAGCGGCTCATGAGGAGAAGAGATCGGGAGACGCAGCACACGGGGCCCGACGATCAGCGAAAGATCGCTGCTCGTCGGCTCCGCCTGCCGAAATCATCCTGACATCCACCATCCGTGCCGCCCGGTGACGTGCCATTGTCAAGAATAGCCTAAGTGGAACCTGACGGCATTATCCCGGAGCAAGAAATGAGGCGCCTTTCCCGGCGATCGCCCATTTATGGCCGCTTATCTATACAAATAAACAGGGAAAGCAGCATTTCGCCGGAAATCGGGCTGGACGCGGGACTTTATCGGCCGAACGTCCGGAACCCGGAGTCGCGGCCCTCTGTTCAGTCAACAGGAAGGGCGCGGCCAATCGCGCCCGGTATGTGGAGGCGGACAATATGAACGTTCAGATCAGCAAGAACTCTCTCGTCGCGGCAAGCAAGGTTTCCGGAACCTATGTTTACAATCTCGTCGGCGAGCATCTCGGCCAGGTCGAAGACGTGATGATTCACAAGGTCGACGGACAGGTCGCCTATGCGATCATGGGCTTTGGCGGGCTGCTCGGCATCGGCGAGAAGTTTCATCCGGTCCCCTGGTCGCTGCTCAAATACGATACCGAACAGGGTGGCTATCTGGTCCCGCTCGACAAGGACACGCTGATGAAGGCGCCGAGCTTCGGTCGTTCCGAACTGACCGAGGACGACACGCTGTGGCGGGACGAAATCCACAGCTACTACAATGTGCCACCCTACTGGAGCTGAGGCGGGACGATGCGCGGGAGAGGCGCCAATGGAATGGCTCTCTCCCGTTCTTACACAGCGACCAGATAAGCGATCCCGAAGCCGACGATCACCAGCGCCGTTCCGATGGCGAGAACATAGCGAATATGATTGAGCGTCTTTCCCTGACGCGCCTTCTCGGTACTGATTTCCTGTCGCATTCGGTCACCTCGCAGCGCTTGCTATCGTTGACATTGTGGGGCCGGGCGGCGGCACCGGCGGCGTCGGGGGAACATGAGGCGGCATGTTCGGCTCCGGCGGCAATTCGGGTTCTTCGACCGGCGGCGTCTGGGGCGGCATTTCCGGAGGACTTCCGGGCGGCACGTCCGGCGGCAATTTGATCGGAGGTGTATCCGGCCCTGGATCGGGGGGGATTTCCTGCGGCGGCAGATGCGGCTCCGGATCGGATGCCGGCCCGGGCGGCTGGCCCGGCGGTATCCCCGGTCCCGCACGCCTGTCTGATTGCTCGATCGTCATACGGGGCCAACGCATGGCGAGCGCGCCCGTTTCATCTGCGGGTGCGCTTCTTCCGTGCCGGCGTCGCATTTTTCGAGCCGCTCCCGGGCAAGGGACGCGCCGAGGCGCGGAAATCGGCCCATGGATCCCGCTTCAGACGGGCGAGGCGTTGGCGTAAATTCTTGACGTTGAAATGATCGGGGCGGATGCGCACCGTCAGTTCGTCCCAGGCGAGCGGCGTCGAAACGGGAGCGCCCGCCCGCGCCCGCGTCGAATAGGCGGCCACCGCCGTCGCCCCGCGTCCATTGCGCAGATAATCGACGAAAATCTTTCCCGCGCGGGCGCGCTTTGAAACGGTGGCCACGAAGCGGTCGGGCTCGTCGGCCTCCATCGCATCCGCGATGCTTTGCGCAAACGCCTTGGCTTCGTCCCATGGCACGGAAGGCGCGAGCGGCGTCACGATATGAAGCCCTTTTCCGCCGGTATTCTTCAGAAACGCCGCGAGCCCCGCGTCTTCGAGGCGTGAGCGGACCTTCTTCGCCGCGCTGACGACATCCTTCCAGTCGAGCCCCTCGTCGGGATCGAGATCGAAGGTGAGCGTATCCGCGTGCTCGATATCGGCGACGGTCGTGCCCCAGGGGTGAATTTCGAGCACACCCGCCTGCACCAGCGCCACAAGCCCCTCGGGACTGTCGATCGACAGCACCTCGTCGCCGCCGGCCTTGTGTCGATGCACCAGGTTTTCATCAAGCCCCGCCCAGGCATGTTTCTGGAAGAAGCATTTCTTCGCTGTGCCGTCGGGGCAGCGAATGAGCGCCAGCGGCCGGCCGACGATATGCGGCGCGATCCAGTCCCATATCTCGCTGTAATATTCGGCGAGATCGAGCTTGGTAATGCCTGCATCCGCCCAGAGCAACTTGTCTGGATGGGTCAATGCGTCCGCAAGATCGGCACCTTGCGCGGACGATGCGGGCGGCTTTTTCGCCGCACGTTTCCGCGTGGATTTCTTCGCCGCCGTCTTGCGCATCGGCTTCTCCTTCGGCGGTGCCTGGGGCGGGTCTTCGCGCACCACGTCGCGGGCCGCCTTGTCCTGACGAAGGCCCTTGAAGGCAGCATGGCGCAGCACGTTCGATCCCGTCCAGCCGCGAAACTCGATTTCGGCGACGAGCTTCGGCTCGACCCAGCGCGTCTTGCGCGGTGCCTCGATCGCCTCCTCGTTCGTGAAGTGCGGCCTGGCGCCTTCCAGCGGGTGGAGCGCGCGCCAGAGTTCGCCCGCCGTCTTCTGCGTATAGCCGGTGCCGATGCGCCCGGCATAGACGAGGTCGTCGCCATTGAAATAGCCGACCGCCAATGCGCCGACCGCACGCGCCGTCACGGTCGAGGGGGAATATCCCACGATCACGAATTCCTGCCGGCCCGCACATTTGCTCTTCTGCCAGTCCATGCCTCGTCCCGAGCGGTAGGGGGCGGTCACGCGCTTCGAGACGATGCCCTCGAGCTTCATCCGGCAGGCATGGCGGAGCATCAACTCGCCCTCCTCGGTGAAATTCTCGCTGTAACGGAGCGCGCCTTCAGGATTGACACCGGCGAGGAGCGCCTTCAGCCGCGCTTTGCGCTCGGCGAGCGGAAGGCGTCGCAGATCCTCTCCGTCGAGATGAAGAAGATCGAAGGCGTAATAGACGAGTCGTTCGTCTTCGCCGCCTTTCAGCGCCGCCTGCAACTCCGAAAAATCGGAGGCGCCATCCTCGGTCTCGACGACGATTTCGCCGTCGATCAGCGCCGTGCGCGCGGAAAGCGCCGCGAAGGGCTCGGCGAGGCGGCCGAATTTCCTGGTCCAGTCGAGGCCGGTGCGCGTCAGGAAACGCAGCTTGCCGTTGTCGATCCGGGCTTCGGTCCGGTAACCGTCGAATTTGATCTCGTGAACCCACTCCTCGCCCTCGGGCGGCTCCGACACCAACGTCGCAAGGCAAGGCGCGACGAAGTCCGGCAGCCGGTCTTCCTTGCCTTTCGCGCCGCCGCTCGCGGACTTCGCCTTTGTCTTCTTCGCCCTTGCGCTGGCCCCGGTTCTCGGCGACGCCTTTTTCTTCGGCGACGCCTTTGCTGTGGCCGTTCTTTTTTTCGACGGCGCCGGCTTTCCCTGTTCGACCTCCTCGACCAGACGGCCCGTCAGCACCGATCGCGGTTCCGCCTTCAGAATGTCCTTTGCGGATTTCGGTCTGGCCGCTTCGTCGTCGCCCTTGATGAGCAGCCAG
This sequence comes from Parvibaculum sp., assembly GCF_035511255.1. Taxonomy (GTDB): domain Bacteria; phylum Pseudomonadota; class Alphaproteobacteria; order Parvibaculales; family Parvibaculaceae; genus Parvibaculum. The sequence continues at coordinate 5,194 of NZ_DATKFR010000207.1, read as the reverse complement.
GGGTCCTGTTTCTCGTGCGGTCGCGCGCGCATTCGCACGAGATGCCAGCGGCCCTTCAGCTTCTCACCGTCGAGCGTGAAATCGAGATGGCCCTTCTTCAGCCCCTTATGCGGATCGCCTTCCGGGTGCCAATGCCCACGATCCCAGACGATCACCGGCCCCGCGCCGTAATTGCCTTCCGGGATTACGCCCTCGAAGCCCGCATAGTCGTAAGGATGGTCCTCGACATGGACGGCCAGACGCTTCTCGCCGGGAACGAGGCTCGGCCCCTTGGTCACGGCCCAGCTCACCAGCACCCCGTCGAGCGCCAGGCGGAAATCGTAATGGAGGCGCGTCGCATCGTGTTTCTGTACGACGAATATGTCGTCGCCGGCATGCCTGCGGGCGCGGGACTTCGCCCGCGCCTTTCCGCTCGGCTCGGCCGTCTTCGTGAAATCGCGCTTGGTATTATACTTGTGAAGACTGTCCATGCGGCCTCGTCATGCGCGCTTCCGCGCGCGATTTGCCTTTGTCCGGTGGGCCGGCGCGCGGGTGCGACGGGGGGCCGGCTTGGCGCGTGCCGCCGGACGGCTACGGCGCCCGCTTTCGCCGGCGAGGCTCTTCTTCAGCGCGTCCATCAGATTGCCGGCGGGCTTTGGCTCGCCGATCTTCTTGTGCGTGATCTTGCGCCCGGCCTTCTTGGCCTGCAACAGTTCGGTAAGCGCAGTCTCGTAGCGGTCCTCGTAAGTCTTCGGGTCGAACTTCGCGACCTTTCGCTCGATGATGTCGCTCGCTATGTCGAGCATCTCGGCCGGGACTTTCGTCTTCGGTATCTTGTCGAAATAGGGATCGGCCTCGCGCACCTCGTAAGGGTAGCGGATGGTGATCGCAAGAAGTCCGCGGTCGCGCGGCGCCAGCATCATGATCCTTTCGCGCTGGTGCAGCACGACGCGGGCGATGCCGACCATCTTCTTCGCCTGCATCGCGTCGCGGATGACGGCGAAGGCTTCTTCCGCCACCTTGTCTTCCGGCACCAGGTAATGCGCGCCGTCGAGATAGATCGGATCGATCTCTTCCTCCGAGACGAAGCTCTCGATCTCCATCGTCTTGGTACTTTCGATCTCGATCGCCTCCAGCTCCTCGTCTTCCACGGTGATATACTGCCGCTTTCCGACCTCATAACCCTTGACGCGATCGTCGGTGTCCACCGGTTTGTGGGTCTTTTCATCGATCATCTGCTGGCGTAACCGGTTTCCCGTTTCGCGGTTGAGCATGTGAAAGGAAATCTTGTCGCTGCGCGTCGAGGCGGGATAGAGCTCGACCGCGCACGAAACCAGCGACAGTTTCAGATAGCCTCTCCAGCTCGGGCGCGCGGCCATGGGTCTTCTCCTTCATTAGCGTCTCATGAATCGACGATCGTTCCGCCGTTGGGATGCAGCACCTGGCCGGACATGTAGGAGGCGTCGTCGCTGGCGAGGAAGACATAGGACGGCGCCACCTCGTTCGGCTGGCCGGCGCGCTTCATCGGCGCGTTGAGACCGTGCTTTGCGGTCTTATCCTCGTCGAAGGAGGCCGGAATCAACGGCGTCCAGATCGGTCCGGGCGCGACCGCGTTGACGCGGATGCCCCTTTCCATCAGCGAGACGGAGAGAGACCGCGTGAAGGACACGATGGCGCCCTTGGTCGAGCTATAGTCGAGGAGCGTCGGATTGCCCTTGTAGGCCGTGACGGAGGTCGTGTTGACAATCGACGAGCCTTCGCCGAGATGAGGGAGCGCGGCCTTGGCCATATGGAAGTAGGCAAAGATATTCGTCTTGAAGGTGCGTTCGAGTTGCTCCGCGCTGATGTCTGTCAGATCGCTTTGCAGATGCTGCTCGGCGGCGTTGTTGACCAGAATGTCGAGCCGCCCGAAGGCTTTCACCGTCTCCTCGACGGCCAGCCGGCAGAAATCCTCGGACGCGACGTCGCCGGCAATCCGCAACGCATCGCTACCTTCTTCGCGGATCATAGCTTCCGTCTTTTCCGCGTCTTCATGCTCGTCCAGATAGACGAAGGAGATCGAAGCCCCCTCGCGCGCCATGGCGAGCGCCACGGCACGGCCGATGCCGCTATCGCCACCCGTGATGAGCGCGACGCGGCCTTTGAGCTTTCCCGCGCCCGGATGCCTTGGCCGGTAATCGGGCTCGGGCCGCATCTCCTCTTCGACGCCCGGCTGGCGGCTTTGCTTCTGCGGCGGCTGCAATTGTTCCGGCATTCCGAACTCCGTTCACATGCTTTGCCATCTCGTCCCGGCGCATCGCGTTGTTGAAACCCCGAACGCCGATGCTTGTTCCGCCTCGCCCGCCCGCGAAGCGACGGAACCGCCCGCGACAGGCCCGCGTTTCAACAACGAGAGAGTGTCCCCACGGGAACCGAGAGGAGCCGCGAATGCCCAACTCCAAAAAGGCCGAAGACGAACTCGAGAAGGCGCTGGAGGATTCTTTCCCGGCGAGCGACCCACCCGCGATGTCGCAGCCCGTCAAGTCAGGCAAGGGCCAGGAAAGCGCCGAGCTCGAGGACTGCGACAGGGACGACGACTACGAAGAGGAAGACACCGCCGAAGAAGGCGACGTGGAGGAATAGAGACGTCGCGGCTAGTCGGATGGCCTCGCGCCGACCGGCTGGCCGCGCTCCGCTCCGTGAAACGCTCCGTCGAAGTCGCCGATCTGCAGACGCTGTTGCGGCAGCGACTGCGGATAGTCGCGCTGAAGAAAATCGATCAGCTTCTCGCGCATTTCGCAGCGCAGGTCCCATGCCTCGCCGGAAGACCGCGCGCTGACCAGCGCGCGGAGTTCAATCGTTCTGTCCTTCGCATCCGTCACCTGAAGGTTGACCACGTCGCCGTCCCAGAGCTTGGACGCCTTGGCGAATTCGGCGAGTTTCTGGCGCACGCGATCCACCGGCGTCGAGTAGTCCACATAAAGATAGACCGAGCCGATCAGCGAGGCCGTTTCACGCGTCCAGTTCTGGAACGGATGCTCGATGAAATAGGATATCGGCACGATCAAACGCCGCCAGTCCCATATCTTGATGACCACATAGGTGCCGGTGATTTCCTCGACTCGCCCCCATTCGCCTTCGACGATCACAGCGTCGTCCATGCGGATGGGCTGCGTCATCGCGATCTGAATACCCGCGATCAGATTGGCGAGCACGGGCCGGGCCGCGAAGCCGACCACGATGCCAGCGACACCGGCCGAGGCGAAGAGGCTGACGCCATACTGGCGCACGGCCTCGAACGTCATCAACACCGCGCCTGTCGTCACCACCACGATCAGCGTATTGGCGGCACGGCGCAGGATACGCACCTGCGTCACGTGCTTGCGGGCAAGTAGATTGTCGGCCGTGTCGATTGCAAAGCGAGAAACGTAAAGATCGGCGGCGATGCCGGCGATCGTCAGCACCGTCCACCCCATCAGCACGATGAAAGCAACCAGGAGCGCCTGCGAGACCAGTTCCGTCATCTGTTCCGGGAAGGGCGCGACCTTGATGACCGCGCTCCAGGCAAAGATCAGCAAGGCGAGCCGCGACAGCAGACGGGTGCGCAAGAGAAAGGCCCTGAGGTAACGGCTGCGGGCGCCGACCCACTTGTCCAGCAGATCGACGGCAAGGCTGTGAACGACCACCGCAAGCACCGTCATCAGCCCAAGCAGAAAGACGCCGAAAACCCAATCCGGGACCCAGGCGAACCCATGACGTAACTGCGCGAGAAGAACGGCCGGCCAGGTGTCGGTCATCTTGGATTTCTCCGTTGTGGTTGGTTCGCGGCGAATTTGTTCACGTGGCGTGGGACGGATGGGTGCAGCGCCGGCGCGGCGCAGACGAGCACCCTTCTTTTCTAACGGCGGGACTTGCTCCGGGTTGCATCGCTTGCTCACACGAGGCCGCAAATCGCGGCGGAATCCTGCGGGCTTTCGTGGCAGCGGCGGAACGATTCCCTCCTCCGCGTGTTCACTAACAGACCGCCCTCCTGCCCCATGGCCGCACTTGCCTATGAAGTCGCTTTCCGCGTCGCCATCGACCGTTCGAGATCGTGACACGCGCAAGGCGTGGCGCATCTACTACCTGCATCCATTGATGACGTCGCCGGATCGCCTGATCGATGAGATGGAGCGCTGCGTAGCGATGGGCTTCAACACGGTCCTGATGCCGCCGCTCTTCCGACCGTCGTCCGATGGAAATATTTTTCTAACCGCCGATTACGACGCGCTTCATCCGGCCGTCGGCGAGGGCAAGACAGACGAGTACCTCGCCGTCCTCGCCGAGGCAGCTCGTGCGCGCGGCCTCGCGCTTCATCTCGATCTCGTCATCGACAGGCTCGCCCTCGACGGCACGCAGGCCGGTCACCAGCCCGAATGGTTTCGCATCGCCGCACGCGACGCCGGCGCGCCGCCCGATCCTCGCGATCCACCGGAAGCGCCCAACATTGCCGAAGTGCGGTTCGACGTCGAAGCTGTCGCCCGCGCCATGACCGACTGGTGGGCGGAGCGGCTCGTCGCCTGGACAAGGCTTGGCATATCGGGCTTTCGCTGCAAACGGCCCGATCGCATACCCGCCATCGTCTGGCAGGAGCTGATGGCGCTGACGCGGCAGAGCGCGCCCGGCTGCGTCTTCCTCGCCTGGACACCAGGTATGCAGCTCGCCGAACAAGAGAGACTCGCCGGCCTCGGTTTCGACGCGGTCTTCTCGTCGGCGCGCTGGTGGGATTTCCGCTCGCCCTGGCTCGTCGAGGAACACGCCCGCCAGCGCCGCATCGCGCCGAGCATCGCCTTTCCCGAAGCGCCGTTCGGCGAGCGGCTCGCAAGCGAATATCACGGCGCCGACGAGGTTCAGGCCGCCTGTCGCCGCGCCCTCTGGCTCGCCGCCTTCGCGGGCGACGGGCTGCTGATCCCGATGGGCTATGAATATGCAGCGCGCCGGCCGCTCGATGCCGTGCATGGCGATCCGACGGAGCTCGATCGCCTGCGGCAATCGACCGGCATCGATCTCACCAACGACATTGCCGAGGTCAATGGCTGGATAGCGGAGCGCAATTTCGCCTGCGGACACGGTGCGCTCATCAGCCTTCCGGGCGGCGGCGCCGATGCCTCGGCCCTGGTTCGCACAAACCTGGCTTCTCCCGCCTGTTCGGACGACGCCTTCCTGCTGCTCGCCAATGCCAGCCTTCATCGCAGCA
>NZ_DATKFR010000206.1:0-8004 GCF_035511255.1 Parvibaculum sp. | reverse complement strand
AGGGCTGGTGGGCACGGCGCGAGCGGATGCCTTTGCGGCCAAGCTGTCCGCGCTGGAAGCGGCGCGGGAGCTGGCCCGGACGCTTCGCCTGTCGCCCACAGAGCTGGCGCGGCGGGGGCTGCGGATCAATCAGGATGGCGTGGCGCGGAGCGCCATGGACCTGCTGGCCTATCCGGAGATCGGGCTGACCGAGATCGGCGATATTTGGCCCGAACTCGGCACGTTGCCCGCCGATGTCGGAGAGCAGCTTGAGATCGACGCGCAATATGCCGGCTATCTCGACCGGCAGGAGAGCGATATCCGGGCTTTCCGGAAGGACGAGGGGCTGGCGCTCCCGTCGGACCTCGACTATGCCGCGATTCCCGGCCTCTCCAACGAAGTCCGGCTGAAGCTTGGGACCGCCCGGCCCGCCACCCTGGGCCAGGCGGCGAGGGTGGATGGCGTCACGCCGGCGGCTCTGACGACCCTCCTGATGTATGTGCGGCAATGGACTCGTCATACAGCTTGAGGGGTAGGGCTCGGCATGACCCAACATCTAGTGCAAGTCTTTGACGCGGAGTCCTTTTCGGCGGCGGCATCTGTTTCACGTGAAACAATGGCGGGGCTGCTGACCTATGAGACGCTGCTCCGGAAGTGGCAGGGCTCGATCAATCTTGTCGCCTCGTCGAGTCTGGCCGAGGTATGGAACAGGCATTTTCTGGATAGCGCTCAACTTGTTCCGCTCGCACCGACGGCGCGGAGCTGGGTCGATATCGGGAGCGGGGCGGGATTTCCCGGCCTCGTGGTCGCCATCATGCTGGCGGGCAGGCCGGGATTCCGGATGCATCTGATCGAAAGCGACCAGAAGAAATCCGTTTTCATGCGGGAAGTGATCCGGGCGACCGGCGCGCCCGCCATCGTCCACACGATGCGGATTGAAGAATTCGGGGCGAGGGGCGAGGTCGCTTCGCCCGACATTATCAGCGCCCGGGCATTGGCACCTTTGCCCCGGTTGCTCGACTGGACCTCATCTTTCTGGGGAAAAGATACGATCGGGCTCTTCCTGAAGGGCCAGGGGGTCGCTGCCGAATTGACGGAGTCGGCAAAAGATTGGATATTTGACAGTGAAGCCATTGCCAGCCAATCCGATCCATCCGGAACGGTGCTGAAGCTCTGGGGGCTCCGACATGCAAATACCGGACTCGAGCGCTGATCTTACCTCCATCGGAGCGCAAGCCGCTTCGGCCGGAAATGTCCTGACGCAGCCGGAGGGGCCTCGCCCCCGCATCCTGGTTCTCGCCAATCAGAAGGGCGGTGTCGGCAAGACGACAACCGCCATTAATCTGGGTACGGCGCTTGCCGCCGTCGGCGAGCGGGTGCTGATTGTCGATCTCGATCCGCAAGGCAATGCCAGCACGGGTCTCGGCATCGGCCGGGCGGAGCGCAAGGTCTCGGCCTATGATGTGCTGATCGGCGCGGCGCTGATCGAGGATGCCGTGGTGCCGACGAAAGTACCGGGGCTCGATATTGTTCCGTCCACGATGGATCTGCTGGGTGCCGAGCTCGAACTCGCGTCCGTGCCCCGGCGATCGCATCGGCTGCGCGACGCGCTGGCGCGGATGCCGCGTGCCGGCAAGGCCCGCAATGGAAGCGAGAAGGAAGCAGCGCTGACCGCGCGTCCTTATACTTATCTGCTGATCGATTGTCCGCCCTCGCTCAATCTCTTGACCATCAATGCGATGACGGCTGCCGACGCGGTGCTCGTGCCATTGCAATGCGAGTTCTTCGCGCTGGAAGGTTTGAGCCAGTTGCTGCGGACCGTCGAGCGCGTCAAGTCGAGCCTCAATCCGCGCCTCGAAATCCAGGGCGTCGTGCTGACAATGTACGACCAGCGCAACAAGCTGTCGGATCAGGTTGCATCCGACGTGCGCCAGCATCTGGGCGAGAAGGTTTATCGCACCGTGATCCCGCGCAATGTGCGGATTTCCGAGGCGCCGTCCTATGGCAAGCCGGCACTGGTCTATGATCACCGTTGCGCCGGCAGCAAGGCCTATATGAAGCTGGCATCCGAGCTCATCCAGCGCGAACGTGCCTTGCGTCGTCCAGCCGCCTGAAACGTTATATGATCGGACCCTCGTTGGGCCCCGGCGGTCGCCCGCTTTAAGAATTCCTGTTAATGCAAAGTAACGATTTGGATTTCAGTCATACAAGGTAGTGCTGCCGGGTTTCGACCCTAGGCGTTCTGTCATGGATGGCCGGTCGTAGTCAGACTTTCGAGGCCATACCGTGAGTTCAGTGAGAAAGACCGTGTTGGGTTTCGAGCGGCAAGAGGGGACGAGAGAGGAAGAGATGATGGCAGAGGAAAGTCCGAGCCGGCTTGGACGCGGCCTCGCGGCGCTGATCGGCGACGACGCGGCCTATGCGCTGGGCGACGCGAATGCGCCGGCGCCGCGCGGTGTGCGCGAGGTGCCGATCGAGTTCCTGCGTCCCAACCCGTTTCAGCCGCGGCATACTTTCCGCGAGGAAGACCTTGTCGACCTCGCCAATTCGATCCGCGAAAAAGGCATCCTGCAGCCGATCGTCGTGCGTCCGGTCGCGGGCGACGCGAACGCCTTCGAGATCGTGGCCGGCGAACGGCGCTGGCGGGCGGCGCAGCGCGCGCAGCTCCATCAGGTTCCGATCATCGTCAAGGAACTGACGGATGCCGAGTCGCTTGAAATCGCAATCATTGAAAACGTTCAGCGCGCAGACCTCAATGCGATCGAGGAAGCGGCCGGCTATGATCGTCTCGCCGCCCAGTTCAGCTATACCCAGGAACAGCTCTCGAAGCTGATCGGCAAGAGCCGCAGCCATGTCGCCAACACGCTTCGCCTGCTCTCGCTTCCGGATGGCGTCCGCTCGCTGATCGAGCAGGGCAAGTTGACAGCCGGCCATGCCCGTCCCTTGATCGGCGTCGACAATGCGGAGGCGCTCGCCGCCGAGATCGTCGCCAGGGGCCTGAGCGTCCGCGAGGCCGAAGCCCTGTCGCGCAAGGCGACCACGGGCTCCGAGGCGCCGCGCCGCGCGAGCCCCTCGTCACCGCGCGCCGAAAAGGACACGGACACGCTGGCGCTCGAACGCAACATCTCCGAGCAGCTCGGGCTCAAGGTCGAGATCGGCTTTTCGGGCGACAAGGGCGGCGAGGTGCGCATCGAGTACAAGACGCTCGAACAGCTCGACGAGATTTGCCGCCGGCTCGCCGGCCGGGGCGGTCCCCGCATCAGCAATCTCAATTAATTTCGCTATTTGACGCAGTTTCGCGAAGGATTTTGTTCGCTCTCGGCTAACGGCGACCCATTCTTGCGGCTTGGGCGATGCGCATCAGCGTCTGCCCGCAAATCGCCTCTTCGGGCAGGCCTGTCGTCTTGCACTGAATCTCCGCTTCGAGAAGCAGGCCCAGCGCCTTGTCGAGACGGCGGCGGTTCCAGAGCGAGACCTGACGGCGGACGGCGCCTGCGCGGCTGAAATGAACCGGCGGCCGGATCGAGCGGATCGCGCTGTCGGCCGGCGTGCCGGTTTCGACATCGGCCAGCACCAGGTGAAGCTGCTGCATGTGCCGGGTCAGCGCGTTGATCAGCGCGATCGGGTGGGCGTCGGCGCTGCGGGCCCGGGCAAGGGCGATGTCGAGGGCGGGAAGGTCGCCGCCCGCCGCCGCATCGACCACCTCGTCGAGGCTCGATCCGGCATTGTCGCCGATGCAGGCGCGGGCATCCTCCAGCGTCACGCTCCGCTTCTCGCCCTTCGGGACGGGCCCCATATAGAGCGCGAGCTTTTCGAGTTCGTTCAGCGTCACGCCGCGATCGCTGCCGAGATGGGCATTCAGATATTCGAGAGCCGCCGGATCGGGTACGAGATCGTCCTTGCCGAGCTGGCCGCGGATCACGTTCTCGAGCGCCGCCGCGTCGTCGGCATAGCAGGGAAGGGCGGCGGCATTGTCCGCCTCCTCGAAGAGCTTGCGCAGGCTCGAGCGCGGCCCGAGATCGCCGCCCTCGACGACGACCAGCGCGTCGCCGGCGGGATCGGCCAGAAAGCCGTCGAAGATTTTCGAGACGCTGTCGCCGGCGCCGCGCACACGCACCACGCGACGGCCGCCCAGCATCGAGATCGCGGCCGCTTCGTCGGCGAGCCGGGCCGGGTCCTGACGGATGTCGCCGTCCGAAAGCTCGGCGATGCGGAACGGATCGGCGAGATCGTCGACGACGCTCCGGGCCAGCGCGTTCATCCGTTCACGGACGAGGCCGGCATCCGGCCCGTAGACCAGCACGGCCCGGACTTTTGCATCCGGCTTGCGGGCGAACCTGTCGGCGTCCTGCGGCTTGATCTTCAAGGCGGCGCCTATTCGGCGCTCGCCGCCTGTGGCAGCTGACGGTCGAAAAAGATGCTGAGCTGCAGCTTGATATCGTCCGCCACCGCTTCGGCGGTGCGCTTTTCCGCATCCTTCGCGGCGGTCAGGTTCGCGAATTCGGATTCGACGCGGTTGTAGGAGGAGCGCGACCGGGCCGTCGAGCGGTAGACGGTCTTGCCCTTGGCGTTGTCGACCAGGGTGAAAGGCACGACGAGCACGAAATTGGCGCGCGTCACGGCGGCGTCCTGCTGCACGGCCACATCCTGCGTATAGGCGGTGGGTGTCAGCACCAGCTTGTAGGCGGCATTGGCCGGCGCGTAGCCCGTCTCGCTCAGGCGGTCGAGAAGGCTGTATTTCAGCGCCCGGCCCGTCGAGTTCTCGGGCGCCGAGACATCGATGTCGGCGAGCTTGTTGATGGCGCTCTCCGCCCCGCGATCGGCATAGAGCGGCCGGAAGCCGCAGCCCGCGATCGGCAGCGCGGCGGCGAGGACGACAAGCAACAGGCTCTTGCGCAGGTTGAACATAGGTTCAGACCACGATGTTGACGATCTTGCCGGGAACCACGATGACCTTGCGGACGGTTTTCCCATCGATGGCCTTCTCCACTTTCTCGAGGGCGAGCGCCGCGCGCTCGACCGTCGCATTGTCCGCGTCGCGGGAGATGGTGAGTTCGTCCCGGCGCTTGCCGTTCACCTGAACGGCGATCGTGACGGAGTCTTTCACGAGGAGGGCAGGGTCGGCAACCGGCCATGCAGCATCGACGATCAGTCCCTCATGGCCGAGGAGCTGCCAGCCCTCTTCGGCCAGATGCGGCATCATCGGCGCAATGACCAGAACGAGCCGTTCGAGCGCCTCGCGGATCGCCCAGCCGAGAGAGGCATCGAAGCCTTCCGCCTGCCAGGTCTGGCCGTTGACGACTGTCGCCAGCGCGTTCACCAGCTCATAGACGTTCGCAACCGCCACATTGAAGCGCAGGTTCTCGATATTGTCCTCGATCGCGGCGCTGGCCTGGTGAACGGTCTGGCGCAACGCGATCGCTTCGGATGAAAGGCTTGCCGGAACGGGCGCGCCCGCCGCCGGAATGAAGGCCGGGCGGTCTTCGGCCTCGCCGATCAGCCGCCAGATGCGCTGGACGAGGCGCCAGGCGCCTTCGACGCCGCCTTGCGTCCATTCGCTGTCGCGTTCCGGCGGCGTATCCGACAGCATGAACCAGCGGGCGCAGTCGACGCCGTAGCTGTCGGCGACGATCTCCGGCGGGACCACGTTCTTCTTCGACTTCGACATCTTCTCGGGCGCGCCGACGGTCACCGGCGAGCGGTCGGCGAGCTTCACTGCCTTGCCGTCCGCCAGCTTCTCGACCTCTTCCGGAAAGAGCCACTGGCCGGATGCATCCTTGTAGGTCTCGTGGATGATCATGCCTTGCGTGAAGAGCCCGCCGAAGGGCTCCTTCACCGAAATGCGGCCGCAGGCCTCGAGGCCACGCGTGAAGAAACGCGCATAAAGGAGATGCAGGATCGCGTGTTCGATGCCGCCGATATACTGATCGACGGGCAACCAGTGGTCTGCGGCCTCTTTCGTCAAGGGAGCGGCGCCGGGCTCGCTGGCGAAGCGGGCGAAATACCAGGACGAATCCACGAAGGTGTCCATCGTGTCCGTCTCGCGCCGCGCCGGCTTGCCGCATGAGGGGCAGGGCACGTGCTTCCAGGTCGGATGGCGGTCGAGCGGATTGCCGGGGACGTCGAAGGTCACGTCCTCGGGCAATTTCACCGGCAGTTCGGCTTCGGGCACAGGCACCGGGCCGCAAGCCTCGCAATGCACGATCGGGATCGGGCAGCCCCAATAGCGCTGGCGCGAAACGCCCCAGTCGCGCAGACGGTAATTGACGGTGCCTTCGCCCTGGCCCGCCGCCTTCAGCTTGTCGATGGCCGCGCGCTTGGCCGCGTCGACGTCGAGACCGTCGAGGAAGCCGGAATTGATCGCGATGCCGTCGCCGGTGAAGGCGTCCTTGCCGGCCACGAGTTCAGCGCACCATCGGGCGAGCGCATCCTTGTCGGCGGCGACATCCTTCGGCGCGACCACTGGCAGGATCGGCAACCCGTATTTCTTCGCGAAGTCGAAATCGCGCTGGTCATGGGCCGGGCAGGCGAAGATCGCGCCCGTGCCGTAATCCATCAGCACGAAATTCGCCACATAGACCGGCACCGTCGCGCCTTCGATGAAAGGATGGCGGGCGGTGAGCGGCGTTTTGTAGCCCTTCTTCTCGGCCGTCTCGATCGCCTCGGCGCTGGTGCCGAGGCGCTTGCAATCGGCGATGAAGGCTTGCAGCTCCGCATTGCCCTCGGCGAGCTTCGCCGTCAGCGGATGATCCGGCGAGAGCGCGCAGAAGGAGGCGCCGTAAAGCGTGTCCGGCCGCGTCGTGTAAATCTCGAGCTTGTAGTCGGGCTCGCCGGCGACGCCTTCGATCGGCCAGAAGACGCGCGCGCCTTCCGAGCGGCCGATCCAGTTCTTCTGCATGATGCGGACTTTTTCCGGCCAGCGCGGCAGGTCGTCCAGCGCCGTGAGAAGGTCGTCGGCAAAGTGCGTGATACGGAAGAACCATTGCGACAGGCGGCGGCGCTCGACCGGCGCGCCGGAGCGCCAGCCGCGGCCGTCGATCACCTGCTCGTTCGCCAGCACCGTATTGTCGACGGGGTCCCAGTTGACTTCGCTTTCCTTGCGGTAGACGAGGCCGGCCTTCAGGAACTCGATGAAGATCTTCTGCTGTTCGGCGTAATAGGAAGGATCGCAGGTTGCGATTTCGCGCGCCCAGTCGAGCGACAGGCCGAGCAGTTTCAGCTGCGACTTCATCGCCGCGATATTCTCATAGGTCCAGGCCTTGGGGTGGACCTTGCGTTCCATCGCCGCGTTCTCGGCGGGGAGGCCGAAGGCATCCCAGCCCATCGGATGCAGGACGTTGAAGCCCTTCATGCGCTTGAAGCGCGCGACGACGTCGCCCATCACATAGTTGCGGCCATGGCCGATATGGATGCGGCCGGAGGGGTAGGGGAACATCTCGAGCACGTAGTACTTCGGGCGCGGATCGTCGTTCCGTGTACGGAAGCTCTCGCGGTCCTCCCAGACCTTCTGCCATTTCGGTTCGCTTGCGCGGGCGTTGTAACGTGTCGACATTTTTGAATGCTGGCTGGAATACTGGTTTGCGAACAGGAGAAGTTGAAAAATGCGGGCGTCAGAAACGCATGCGGGTCACCCTTGGCAATGCTGCCAGGCGGCGACCCGCGCGAGACGCGAAATGACGGCCTCTGTTACTTGTCGTCGCCCGCTTCGGTGGTGCTGATGCGAAGCTGACGGGCGCGGACCAGAATGGCGTTCTCGATCTTGGGGCCGGTCTCGGGATCGGCGGCCGCGTCTTCCCAACCGCCTGACGAGGTACCGCGCGTCTGGCGGAACACGGCAACCTTGACGCCGTCGGCGCGCAGGCGGCGATCCATGATGTAGATCGTCAGCTTGAAGCGCTCATTGGGCGTCTTCGGGTCCTGGTACCAGTCGGTGATGATGACGCCGCCAAAGGGATCGGCCGAGGCGAGCGGCATGAAGGAAATGGTGTCGAGCGAGGCGCGCCACAGGAAGCTGTTGATGCCGAT
>NZ_DATKFR010000205.1:0-6237 GCF_035511255.1 Parvibaculum sp. | reverse complement strand
CGGGAAGGATAATCTGGCCGGCGGAGGAACGCATGGCTGAAATTGCTGCAATCCCGGGCGCAGACGAAAAGGCGGGAGCCATCGCCGCGCTGCGTACGCTTCTCGGCGAAAGACTGACGACATCGCTTCCTTTGCGCGAGGCTCATGGACGCGACGAGAGCTGGCACCCTACGGTGCCGCCGGACGCGGTCGCCTTCGCGACATCGACGCAGGAAGTCGCCGACATCGTCCGCATCTGCGCGGCGCATCGCTTTCCGGTTATTGCCTTCGGCACCGGCACGTCGCTCGAGGGCCATATCTCGGCGCCGCATGGCGGGCTGTCGCTCGATCTCTCCCGCATGAACCGCGTTCTCGAGGTCAATGCCGCCGATCTCGACGTGCATGTCGAGGCGGGTGTCACGCGCAAGGCGTTGAACGCCCATCTGCGCGACATGGGACTCTTCTTTCCGATCGACCCCGGCGCGGATGCGAGCCTCGGCGGCATGGCGGCGACGCGCGCCTCGGGCACCAATGCGGTGCGCTACGGCACCATGCGCGAGAATGTGTTGAACCTCACTGCCGTCATGGCCGACGGGCGCATCGTGCGCACGGCGCGGCGCGCGCGAAAATCGGCGGCGGGCTACGATCTGACGCGCCTTCTCGTCGGTTCGGAAGGCACGCTCGGCATCATCACCGAACTGACGCTGAGGCTTTACGGAATCCCGGAAGCGATTTCCTCCGGCGTCGTCTCTTTCCCGGATTTCACGGGCGCCATCGACGCGGTGATCGAAACGATCCAGTCCGGCCTGCCGATCGCGCGCATCGAATTCCTCGACGAGGTGCAGGTGGCCGCCTGCAACCGCTATTCGAAACTTTCTCTCCCCGAGACGCCACTGCTTCTGGTCGAATTCCACGGCAGTGAAAGTTCGGTCGCGGAGCAGGCGGAGCGCTTCGGCGCGATCGCGGCAGAACATGGAGGCGGCGATTTTGAATGGGCGGTAAAGCCCGAGGACCGCACCAGGCTCTGGGAAGCGCGGCACAACGCGCTTTATGCGGCGCTGGCGCTTCAGCCGGGAAAGATGGGGCTGATTACCGATGTCTGCGTGCCGATCTCGCACCTCGCGGAGGCGGTCGCCGGCACGAAGGACGATCTCGGATCCTCATCGCTGATCGCACCCATTGTCGGCCATGTGGGCGACGGAAATTTTCATCTCATCATGCTGGTCGATCCGCTGAATGAGAGCGAACTTGCCGAAGCGCAGCGGATTCACGACCGCATGGTCATGCGTGTGCTTGCCCTCGACGGCACCTGCACCGGCGAGCACGGGATCGGCGAAGGCAAGATGAAATTCCTCAAGGCGGAACACGGGCAGGGCGTCGCCGTCATGCGTGCGATCAAGCAAGCGCTCGATCCGTTGAACATCCTCAATCCCGGAAAGATGTTCAGCCTCTGAGCATCACTTCACGAGATTGACGACGATGTTGACCCCGAGCGCGATCAGCACCGTGTTGTAGAAAAACGAGATGAGGCCGTGACCGAGGCTGAGCCGGCGCATGCGCGTCGACGTGACTTGCGTGTCCGATGTCTGTGCCGTCATTCCGACGACGAAGGAGTAGTAGAGAAACTCCCAATAGGTCGGCTCCTTGGTGCCGGGAAAATCGAGACCGCCCGTATCGACGCGCGCCTTTCCGCTGCCGGAGCCGATGTAGAAGACATGGCCGTAATGCGCGGCCATCACGGTATGAAGCGTCAACCATCCGAGAAGGACGCTCGCAAGCGCAAGGACGAGGTGAAGCCATGCGAGCGTCGCGCCGGTGTTGAGAATGACGAAGATGTTGCCGAGGCTCAGGACGACGGCGGCGATCGTGATCATGAGGATGAGAAAGATGCCTTCGTCTTCATATTCCGACTTCCTCCGCAGATGCTCGGGCTTCATCGGTATCATGCTGGTGAGCATGAGCGTGAGATAGAGCGCGTAGGCGCCATCGCCGGCGATCGACAAGCGCAGCGGTGCCGGAAAGGCCTTGAGAGCGCCGGTGCCGAACCAGAGGACGAAGCCCGCTAACACCGAAACATAAAATCGCAGATGATGACGGATATGCGTGACGACGGCGTTCGACATTTGTCCTCTCCCGTTGCTCCGGAGCAATCTATCCGCTTTCGCGAAGTTTCGCGTCGGGTTTCGCACCCTTTTTCGGGTTCGGGCGTTTTACTCGCAGGACCAGACAGCTGTGTTCAAAGGAGTATCTCGAATGGACAAGGACAGGATCGAAGGCACGGCCAAGCAGGCCAAGGGCGCCGTGAAAGAGGCGGCCGGCAAGGTGACCGGCGACGCGAAGCTCAAGGCCGACGGCAAGCTCGACAAGGTCGAGGGCAAGGTGCAGAACGCCGCGGGTTCGGTGAAGGATTCCGTGCGCGACGCTGTCGACCGCTGATCGCGCATAACTTGCGAAGTGAATACGAGGCCGTCGCGAAAGCGGCGGCCTCAATTCCTGTCGGGCGAGGTCAGTCGAGCGTCTGGCGATAGCGGTTGAGGGCGACGAGTGTCGCCGCGAGGAAGAAGAGCACGATGGCGCCGGTGTCCATCTGGATGTCGGCGACGCCGTTTCCTTTCAGCAGGATGCCGCGGATAATGCGCAGGAAGTGAGTGAGCGGAAGCGTCTCGCCGATCCATTGCGCCCAGGTCGGCATGCCGCGAAAGGGAAACATGAAGCCCGACAGGAGGATCGAGGGCAGGAAGAAAAATACCGCCATCTGCACCGCCTGAAGCTGGTTGCGCGCGAGTGTCGAGAAGGTGAAGCCGACGGCCAGATTGGCGGCGACGAAGATCAGCAAAACGACCGAGAGCAGAAGGAGGCTGCCGATCATCGGCACCTCGAAGAGAAAGCGCGCGGCGGCGAGCACCAGCGCCGTCTGGATGTAGCCGACCATGATGTAGGGCACGATCTTGCCGAGCATGACCTCCAGCGGGCGCACCGGCATGGTCAGCAGATTTTCCATCGTGCCGCGCTCGACCTCTCGCGTCATGGCGAGCGCGGTGAACATCACCATGGTCATGGTGAGGATCACGCCGATGATTCCGGGGACGACGTTGTATTGCGTCCGGTTCTCGGAGTTGTAGCGCGGATGGACGACGAGGTCGAGGGGCGCCGACGCCGGGACCCTGTTCGCGAGAGGGCCCGTCAGGTCGCGGTTCAGGGCCGTGGTCGCGAGCAGGCGCAAGGCGGCGATGGCATTGCCTGTGGCGGCCGGATCGGTCGCGTCGGCGTCGAGCAGGATTTGCGGACCGGCGCCGCGCACGACATCGCGGGAAAAATTCGGCGGAATTTCGATCACGAACTGGACGGTCCCGCGCCGGATCAGCGCCTCGGCTTCCTCGCGCGTTTCGGGTCGTTCCGCGATCCTGAAATAGTCGGTGTTCTCGAGCGCCGCGAAAAGCGTTCGCGTGAAGACCGAGTGGTCCTGCGCAAAGACGGCGGTCGGCAGATGCTTCGGATCGGAGTTGATCGCGTAGCCGAAGAGCAGGAGTTGCATGATCGGCACGCCCAGCATCATCGCGAAGGTGAGCTTGTCGCGCCGCATCTGGATGAACTCCTTGCGGATCAGCGCGGCGAGGCGATGGAAGTTGAGGCGGTCTCCGATCATGCGAAATTGTCCGGTGCCTGCTTCATCATCAGGATGAACACGTCTTCAAGCGTGGGCTCGTCCTGTCGCCAGGAAAGGTCGCGCTCGTTCCTGTAGGGCGCGATGCCGCGTTCGAGCGCCGCAGGGTCGAGCCCGCTCACATGCAGCGTCGCGCCGAACGGCGCCACCATGTCGACGCCGTGTCTGCCGGTCAGTTCGCGAGCGAGCGCACCGATACGTTTTTGCGAGGGGCCGGAAACGGTCCAGGTCGCGAGGCCCGACTGGTCGATCACCT
Organism: Parvibaculum sp.; assembly: GCF_035511255.1. Taxonomy (GTDB): domain Bacteria; phylum Pseudomonadota; class Alphaproteobacteria; order Parvibaculales; family Parvibaculaceae; genus Parvibaculum. Next base: position 2,338 of record NZ_DATKFR010000205.1, on the reverse strand, counting down.
CCTGCGCCGTGCCGCGCGCGAGCAGATGGCCATAGGCGAGGTAGCAAATCTTGTGGCAGCGCTCGGCCTCGTCCATGTAATGCGTGCTGACGAGGACGGTGAGCCCATCGGCGGCGAGCGCGTGAATCTCGTCCCAGAACTCGCGCCGGGCCTTCGGGTCGACACCGGCCGTCGGTTCGTCGAGCAGAAGCAGCTTCGGCTTGTGCATGATGCAGGAGGCGAGCGCGAGGCGTTGTTTCCAGCCGCCGGAAAGACTGCCCGCGAGTTGGTCGGCGCGACCCGTGAGATTGAGCTTGGCGAGCGTCGCCTCGACGGCCTCGCGCCGGTCCGTCAATTCGTAGATGCGGGCGACGAAGTCGAGATTCTCGCGGATGCTCAGATCTTCATAGAGGCTGAACTTCTGCGTCATGTAGCCGACTTCGAGCTTGATGCGCGGGCTCTCCGTCAGAATGTCGTAGCCGAGACAGGTGCCGTGCCCGGCATCGGGCGTCAGCAATCCGCAGAGCAGACGGATGGTCGTCGTCTTGCCGCTCCCGTTCGGTCCCAGGAAACCGTAGATCTCTCCCTTCGCCACCTGCATGTCGACATTGTCGACGACCTTGCGCCCGCCGAAGCTTTTGGTGAGCCCTTCGACGTCGATGGCGAGTTCGCCTTCGAATGGCGCGGCGTCGGCCATCGCTCACTGTGCCTTTCGGAGCGAGACGCGCACCGGCTGGCCCGGATGAAAGGCTTCCGGCGTCTTCTCCGGCCAGGCTTCCGCCATGTAGACGAGCTTCGCCTGCGATTGCTCGCTGTAGATGACCGGCGGCGTGAATTCGGCTTGAGACGAGATGAAGCGTATGCGGCCGGTGAGGCCCGCCGGGCAACCGTCGCAGGCGAGCGACACGGTATCGCCGACATGGACGCCGCCAAGTTCGGGCTCGGGAACGAAGAAACGGACCTTGATGTTCTCCGGCGGCAGCACGGAGACGATGGGTTGCGTCGCGTTGGCGAATTCGCCGACGCGGAAATAGACGTCCTCGACCGTGCCCGCTTGCGGCGTATGTCCCTCGCGACGCGAAAGGCGCCAGTTCGCCTGATCGAGCACGCCCTGCGCGGCCTTGACCGCGGCCTCGGCGGCGTCGATCTCGTCCTGCCGCGCGGCGAGTTCGCCGGTGACGAGCTTCGCATCGAGTTCGCGGACACTGGCCGCCGCCGCGTCGCGGGCGGCCTTCGCGCTGTCGAGCGCGGCCTTCGAGACGTTGCCGTTCGCGAAGAGCTTCTGCGCGCGCGTGTAGTCGAGCGAGGTCTTCTGAAGGTTCGCGGCGGCGCTGGCGCGGGCGGCCTTGATCTGTTCGAGCTCCGGCGCGCGCAAGCCCTTCAGAAGATTCCGATAGGTCGATTGCGCCTGCGCGAGCTGCGCCGCCGCCTGTGCCTGCGCGGCGACTTCGGCGGTCTGGTCGAGCTGGAAGAGCAGGGCGCCGTCGGCGACCTTGTCGCCGCGCTTCACCGGGATCGCATCGACGGTGCCGCCGTCGATCGGGCCGACGCGCACATACTCGCCTTCGGCATAGCCTTGCCAAGTGCCTTCCGGCCGGCCGTCGCAGGCGGCGAGTAGGAGCGCGGCCCCGCACACGGACAAGAGGGAGTGGAGGTTAATCCGGATCACTGGACCACCTCCTTGTCCGCGGCGAGGCCGCGCAGGACGAACTCGAAATGGCTGGGCAGGAACTTCTGCGGATCGGTTTCCGGCATGGGACCGAAGACCTCCTGGATGAGGCGGTTCATGAGGATCGGGAAGATCACGCTTTGCGCGGTGGTCAGCGGATCGCAGGGACGGAACTCGCCCCTGTCGATGCCGCGCTGAACGATCCGCGCCACGTTGCGCAATCCGCGAAAAGCGATCTCGTCGCGATAGAAGGCGGCGATGTCGGGAAAGTTGCCGGCTTCCGAAAGCACGATCTTGATGATCGCGCCGATTTCCGGGATGCCAACGACATCGCGGAGCGTGCGATGGAGGCCGGTCAGCAGCTCGACGGTGCTGCCCTGATAGCCGTCGATCAGGCCTTCGATGGCGCCGAGGCGGGGACTCGCGATCTCGCGTACGATCGCCTTGAAGAGCTCGGCCTTGCTGTCGAAATAAAGATAGATGGTCGCCTTGCTGACGCCGGCGGCCTCGGCCACGTCCTCGAGCCGCGTCGCCGCGAACCCACGTTCAGAAAAAAGCTTCAGCCCCGCCGCCATGATCTCGGCGGGCCGGGCTTCCTTGCGGCGCTGACGTCTGGGCTGCGCCGCCATCGGCGCCCTCCGTGACCGGTATTAATAACTGACCAGTCAGTTATTAAATGGAGCGAGTCGC
>NZ_DATKFR010000204.1:0-25425 GCF_035511255.1 Parvibaculum sp. | reverse complement strand
GGAGCGGCTGGTGAGAAAAGCCGGCCGACTCGACGTACTTGTCAACAATGCCGGCATTTCGCAGGTGAAGCCCTTTCTCGAAACCACGGAAGAAGACTGGGATGCGATGATCGACACCGATCTCAAATCCGTCTTCCTATGTTGCCGCGCCGCGATCCCGCATTTGCGTGTGCAAGGCGGGGCGATCGTCAATGTCGCATCGGAGCTTGCCCTGAGCGGGCGCGCGCTGTTCGCTCCCTATACGGCGGCCAAGGGCGGCGTCATCAGCCTGACGCGTTCCCTGGCGCGCGAATTTGCGCCTTCGATCAGGGTCAATGCCGTGGCGCCCGGTCCGACACGCACGCCCTTGCTCGAGAAAGAGGCGCAAGCCCCCGGCCACAAGGAGGACGTGCATGAGATTCCTCTGGGTCGCTACGCCGAACCTTCCGAGATTGCCGAAAGCATTCTTTTTCTCGCGTCGCCGCGGGCGAGCTTTTACTGCGGCGACGTCATAAGTCCCAATGGCGGCGCCGTGATGCGCTGAAAGTGAGCATTCGAATGTTCGAAGCGGCCTATGCCCATCGGCGGATCGACCTGATGCCGTGGACGGTCTATCGGGATCGCCTGGCCGAGGCGCCCATCATCCTCCTGCCGGTCGGGGCGCTCGAGCAGCATGGTCCGCATCTCCCCATGGGATGCGACGCGATATTGGCGGAAGCCATGTCGGCGCGGGTGGCCGATGCGCTTGACGGGTTGCTGCTGCCGGCGCTGCGTTACGGCTACAAGTCGCAGGCGCGCAGCGGCGGCGGACAGCTTTTTCCCGGCACGACGAGCCTCGACGGGGCAACGCTGACGGCGATGCTACGCGATATTCTGCGTGAAGTGGCGCGGCACGGCGCGCGCCGCGTCGTCGTCGTCAATGGCCATGTGGAGAACCAGTGGTTCCTGACGGAGGGCATCGATCTCGCCTTGCGGGACCTCGTGCCCTCGCAGGGGCAGATGAAAATCCTGCGCTGCGAGTACTGGAACTACACGCCTCAGGACGTTCTGGAGAGTATGTTCGACGGTGCCTTTCCGGGCGTCGATCTGGAGCATGCGGCGCTTCTCGAAACCTCCATGATGCTAGCATTGCAGCCGCAATTCGTGGATCGCGATGCGATTCCCGAGGACGCCCTGGGAAACTTTCCCGGACATGACGTCTATCCGCAGGACGGGCGCGGCGTACCGCCGTCCGGCGTGTTGGCGCCGGCACGCGCCGCTTCGGCCGAAAAGGGCGAGATACTGATCGAGAGTACCGTGAAGGAAATGGTCGCCGCCTTACGCCGCGAATTCGCCATGTGAGGCGCGGCACACCTAGCCGCCGACATGCTCCGCGAGCCGCGCCATGAAGCGGTCGCATTCGGCGATCTGGGAAAGCTCGATGAACTCATCGGGCTTATGCGCCTGGTCGATCGAACCCGGGCCGCAAACGACGGTCGGAATATCCGCAAGCTGAAAGAGCCCCGCTTCCGTGTTGTAGGAGACGGCCTCGGTCTCGTTGCATTGCGCGAGCTTCATCACGAGCGTTTCGCCAGGCGAGCCGTCTTCCGGCGCGAGGCCGGGAGAACGCGCGCGGACCAGCGTTTCGATATTGGCGTGCAGCGAGACCGCCCGCATGCGCGGCAACACATCGCCCGCGACGTAATCGTTGAAGCGCGTGATGATTTCTTCGGGATCGAGATCGGGCAGCGGCCGGCATTCCCATGAGAAGGAGCAATGACCGGGAATGATGTTGACGGCGCTGCCGCCCTTGATGAGGCCGACGCTGATCGTCGTGAAGGGCGGGCGGAAGCGGCCCGTCGCGTCGCCGCGCTCGCGCATCTCGCCTGCGAGCCGCATCAGGAAGGCGATGAGTTCGGCGGCGTGTTCGATCGCGCTGACGCCCTGATGCGTCTGGCTCGAATGAAACTCGAGGCCGGTTACCTTCGTCACATAGGACTGGATGCCCTTATGCGCGTTGACGACCTTCATGCTCGAAGGTTCGCCGACGATGACGATCTGGGGGCGTGGAAGCGTGCGGATGACGCTGTCGATCATCGGGCGGACGCCGAGACAGCCGACCTCCTCGTCATAGGAGAGCGCGAAATGGATAGGGATGTCGGGCCCGCGTTCCAGAAAATCCGGCACATGGGCGAGAGCGGACGCGATGAAGCTCTTCATGTCGCTGGTGCCGCGCCCGAAAAGCTTGCCGTCGCGCTCGACAATGGCAAAGGGGTCGCTCGTCCACTCCTGATCGTCGACCGGCACGACATCGGTATGTCCCGACAGCACGATGCCTCCCACGCGGTCGGCGGGACCGAGCGTTGCGAAGAGGTTGGCCTTGGTGTCGTCCTCGTTGGCGATGAGGCGGCAGGAAACGCCGTGATCCGACAGATAGCTCTCGACGAAGGCGATGAGTTCGAGATTGGAGTTGCGGCTCGTCGTGTCGAAACTGACGAGCTTCGCGATCATCTCGCGCGTGGTGTAGCGTTTTGCGGGCATCGGGCGGGTTCCTTGTGGGGACACCACCATAGCCAAATTTTCGTCATTTCATAAGCGCGGACCAAATAACGATGTCGTCCCGGGATTTATTCCCGGGCCCTCGGCATGTTTCGATGTCGAGCGAAGGTGGATTCCCGGGGACGAGCCCCGGGACGACACGTTCATGAGATTACCAATGGAGCCCCCGCGTCAGCGCTGCGAGCGCGACGGCTTCGTTGGAGGGCTGGTTCTCGCCGGCAATCGCCTTCTCGCCCTTCGCCGCAGCCGAATCCGGGAAGAGGCGGAAGGTCGTGTTGAAGAGGATGTTGGTGATATTGGGTGCGAGCGCCCAAAGCGTTTCGCCGAAAGTGCCGAGACGGGTCGCGATCCTTTTCGGCCGTTCGATGATGCCTTCGCAGATCATGTCGGCGGCGGCGTCGGGCGAGAGCGTCGGGACGTTGTCGTACATCTTGGTCGGCGCGATCATCGGCGTCTTCACCAGCGGCATGTAGATGTTGGTGAAGACGATGTTGTTGTGGTGAAACTCAGGCTGGGCGCAGCGCGCGAAGGCGCCGAGCGCGGCCTTCGACGCCACATAGGCTGAGAAGCGCGGCTGGTTCACCTGCACCCCGATCGAGAGGATATTGATGATCTGGCCGCGGTTCCTTTCGACCATCGAGGGGAGGAACCCCATGATGAGCCGAAGCGCGCCGAAATAGTTGAGTTGCATCGTGCGTTCGAAATCGTGGAAGCGGTCATAGGAGAGATGCACCGAGCGGCGGATCGAGCGGCCGGCATTGTTGACGAGGATGTCGATGCCGCCGTGATCCTTGACGATCCGGCCGACAAGCTCGTCGCAGGAGGCCATGTCGGCGACGTCGGCGCTGTAGACATGCGCTTCGCCGCCGGCCGCCTCGATTTCCTTCTTCGTCGCCGCGAGCTTTTCCGGGTCGCGCGCGACGATGATGACGCGGCCTCCGGCGCCCGCGACCTTCAGCGCCGTCGCGTGACCGATGCCCGAGGAAGCGCCGGTGATGAGCACCGTCTTGCCCTTGACCGCGCCCGAAAGCGAATGGTCGCGGAAGAGATCCGGATCGAGATGACGCTCCCAGTAGTCCCAGACGAAGCCTGCATAGCTCTCGAAGGGCGGGCAGGAGATGCCCGAGCCCTTTAGTGCTTTCTCGGCGTCGCGATTGTCGAAGCGCGTCGGGTAGTTGAAGAATTTGAGCGTCGCGCGCGGGATGCCGAAATCGCCGAGCACGCTTTCGACGATCGACTTCACGGGCGGCAGGCGCATAAGGCTGTCGCGCAGGCCCTTCGGAATGAACGCGAACATGCGCGCGTCGATGCGCACCGTGAATTGCGGCGCGCCGGCGGCCCGGGCAAGAATGTTGAGCACCTGTCCGACGCGCAGATGTTCGGGATTGGTCAGATGGAAGGTGTGGCCGTCGAGTTTCGGCTTGTGCGCGATGTGATCGAGGGCCTGGACGACGAAATCGACCGGCACGATGTTGATGAAACCGCCTTCGATGCCGACGAGCGGCATCCAGGAGGGAACGAGCTTGCGGAGCTTCTTCAACATGCGGAAGAAGACATAAGGCCCGTCGATCTTGTCGATCTCGCCGGTCTTCGAATGGCCGACCACGATGCCGGGACGATAGATGCGCCACGGCACCGTCGCTTCCTCGCGCACCACCGCTTCGGAGGCATGCTTCGTCGCGAAATAGGGGTGCCGGCCGTTCTCCCACTGGTCGAACATGTCTTCGCGCCACCAGCCGGGGAAAAGCCCCGCCGCGGCGATCGAGCTCACATGGTGGAAGCAACCGGCCTTGATCGCCTCCGCGAGTTCGAGCGCGTGGCGCGTCCCCTCGACATTGGCGGACATCTGCGCTGCTTCGTCCTCATTGGTGATGTCGTAAATCGCGGCGAGGTGGAAGATATGGCCGATCTTGCCCTTGAGCCTGGCGATCTCGGCGGGCGAAACGCCCATGCGCTTTTTCTCGATGTCGCCGGAAAGCGCGACGACCCGTTCGGCGTCCTTGCCCCAGCGCTCCCTCAGCTGCCTGAATTTTTCCTTCGAGCCAGGGCGCACCAGCACATAGATCGTGCCCTTGCGCTTGATGAGCTCGTCGATGAGATTCCGGCCGAGAAAGCCGGTGCCGCCCGTCACCAGGTAGTTCATGCGATCCTCCCCTCGCGGGAACGCGCATGAAGGCGCCCCCGCCTCTTTCCTCACGGAGCGCATGGAGCGTCAAACGGCCATGCCTCCGCCTCCCGTCCCGATGCTACGCGAGTTCGGGGAAAGAGCGCCAGAAGGGCGCGCGAGGCTTGACAGCGCGCGCGACCTTCAGAAAGATAACCAAGTGGTTAAGTGTTAGAGAGGAGGCCTTCATGACCTATGTAGACGGGTTCGTTCTGCCCCTGCCGAAAAAGCACGTGGATGCCTACAGACGCATAGCGCGCAAGGCCGGCAAAATCTGGAAGGAACACGGCGCGCTCGACTACAAGGAATGCGTCGGCGAGGACCTCGCCATCAAGGGCGTTTTGACCTTTCCAAAGGGCATCAAGGTCAAGGCGGGAGAGACGGTTGTTTTCGCCTGGATCACCTACAGGTCGCGCGCGCATCGCGACAAGGTCAATGCCAGGGTGATGGCGGACCCGCGCATGGCGAAGCCGCCAAGCTTCTGCCCCTTCGATCCGAAGCGCATGATGTATGGCGGCTTTAGGACACTGGTCGATCTCTGAGGATCGGCTCCGTCAGTTCGGCAGGGCGGCGATGTGGGGGCAGTCGAGCGAGAAGGCGGGGATTTCGACGCTGAAGCTCTCGCCCTTGTCGGTTTCCATCTGATAGGTGCCGAACATGATGCCGAAGGGCGTCGAAAGGGGTGTGCCGCTCGTATACTCGAAGCTCTCGCCGGGCTTCAGCACCGGCTGCTCGCCGACGACGCCAGGCCCGCGCACCTCGTGCACGTGGCCCGAGGAGTCCGTGATCTTCCAGTAACGTGAACGCAACTGCACGGTGCGGTCGCCGCAGTTTTCGATGACGATGTGATAAGCCCAGACGAAATAATCCTGCTCGGGTTCCGACTGGTCCTCGAGATAGGTCGGTTCGACCTGGATGCGGATGGAATGTGTCTGAGCGCTGTACATCTTGCAGTCCTTGCGGGGAGGGCAGCATCCCCGTGAGTTCCGTGAGCCCTTCTGGGTATCCCGGGTACGCAAAAACAACCGCGACAACCGAGGCTCGCCATGTGGCCCCCCCTCGTTCGGTCACATTAGCCGGAATCCGCTAACTCTCTGTTAACACCGTGTGTCCAGCCCTGACGTTACAAAAAGGTCAGGCGCGGCCGAGTGCTGCCTCGATATCCTCGATCAGATCCTGGCCATCCTCGAGGCCGACGGAGAGCCGCAGCATGCCGTCATTGATGCCGAGCGCAGCGCGCTGTTCGGGCGTAAGCCGCTGATGGGTTGTCGTCGCAGGGTGGGTGATGAGGCTCTTCGCATCGCCGAGATTGTTCGAAATCTTGACGACCCTGAGCGCGTTGGCGAAACGGAAGGCCGCTTCCTTGCCGCCCTTGACCTCAAAGGCGACGATATTGCCGCCCATTTCCATTTGCTTCATCGCAAGTTCGTGCTGGGGGTGGCTCGGAAGGCCCGGATAGAACACCCGCGCGATCTTCCCATGGCCTTCGAGGAAGCGCGCCACCGCCTCCCCGTTGCGCGCGTGTTCGCGGATGCGCAGATCAAGCGTCTCGAGGCTCTTCAGCATGATCCAGGCATTGAAGGGGCTGATGGAAGGTCCCGTCTGGCGGAGATAATTGGCGAGGTTTTCGTCGATCCATTGCTTGGTTGAGAGCACGACGCCGCCGAGACAGCGGCCCTGGCCGTCGATGTGCTTGGTCGCCGAATAGACGACGATGTCGGCGCCGAGCTGAAGCGGCTTCTGCAGGACGGGCGTCGCGAAGACATTGTCGACGATGAGCTTTGCACCGACCGAATGCGCGATCTCGGCAACCGCGCGGATGTCGATCACCTCAAGCGTCGGGTTCGAGGGCGATTCGAGGAAAACGACCTTGGTGTTGGGGCGGATCGCGGCTTTCCAGGCGGCGAGATCGCGGCCGTCGACCAGCGTCGAAGTAATGCCATAGCGCGGCGCGAGGTCTTCCACGATGAAGCGGCAGGAGCCGAAAAGCGCTTGCGAGGCAAGGATATGATCGCCGGCCTTGAGCTGGCAGAGGATCGCCGCCGTCACCGCCGCCATGCCGCTCGCGGTTGCGCGCGCGTCCTCCGCGCCTTCGAGCAGCGCCATGCGTTCCTCGAACATGCGGACGGTGGGGTTCGAGAAGCGGCTGTAGACGAAGCCCGGCTCCTCGTTCTTGAAGCGGCGTTCGGCCGCTTCCATCGTCTCGTAGACATAGCCCGAGGTCAGGAACATCGCCTCGCTCGTCTCGCCGAACTGGCTGCGAACGGTGCCGCCGTGAACGAGCGAGGTGCGGGTCCGGTATGTCTTGGTCATGATGCGCCTGCCTTGGGTGCAAGTTCGGGAATGCAAAAAACCCCGACCGGCAAGGGATCGGGGTTTCGCGAAACCCGACCTCTTTAGCGGTTTGTTTAACGTGGCCGCAAGCCGGTCGGCTCAAATCACCACGAACTGGCCGGGACTTTAGGAGCGCCCGGCTTGTCCGTCAAGGCGAGGTTCGGAAGGCCTGTCAGAAGGCCCGGAGGTTCTCGCGCAGCGTCTTGTGGGTGTATTCCGTGCGCACAAGGCCCCGGCGCTGGAGCGCCGGCACAAGGCCTTCCGTGACCTCGTTGATCACCCGCCGGCTGATCGCCTGGGTGGGCGTCGTAATCAGGAAACCGTCGCCGCCGACGGTCGCCATGGCGTCGCCCATCTTGTCGGCTACCCGGTCCGGCGTGCCGATCAACTCGATCGAAGCGATGGCGCCCGAGGAATTCTGCACGAGTTCACGCAAGGTCTTGCCGCTGCCCCATTGCTGGAAGGCATCGAGGGAGCCCTGCTCGCCATTGGTGACGAGGCGCTCGGGCAAAGGCTTGTCGAGTTCATATTTCGAGAAGTCGATGTCGGTAATCGCCGACATCAACGCAAGCGAATATTCGATGAACTGCGAACCGGATCGCATGCGGGCATGCTTGTCGCGCGCGTCCTGCTCGGTTGCGCCGAGAACGGGCGCCACCAGAAAGAGAACCTTGATGTCGTCAGGATTGCGGCCATGACCTTCGGCTCTGGCGCGCACATCGTCGCGGAAGGCTTTCATCTCTTCGAGGCTGCTGTTGAGCGCGATGATGGAGTCCGCATGTTTCGCGGCGAAGTCGCGACCCTTGGGCGAGCCGCCGGCCTGCACCAGCGTCGGCCTCCCCTGCGGCGAGCGCACCGTATTGAGCGGCCCGCGCGACTTGAAATACTTGCCCTCGAAATTAACCGGATGAACCTTCGTGAAATCGGCATAGGTGCCGGTTTCGCGATCCATCACGACGGCATCGGGCTCCCATGAATCGAAGAGGCGATAGACGAGATCCATATATTCATGCGCCATTTCATAGCGCAGCTCGCGCGGCGGAAGCTTGTCCATGCCGAAATTCTGCGCCGCCGCGTTCTCGGCGCTGGTCACGATGTTCCAGCCGAAACGCCCGCCCGCGATGTGGTCGATGGTCGAGCAGAGGCGCGCCAGCAAGAACGGCGGATAGGCCATGGTGGACATGGTTGCGACGATGCCGAGATGGCTCGTCGCGGCGCCGATGACGGCGGCGAGCGGCGCCGGATCGTGCTTCGGCACCATGCCGAGCGCGTGCTTCAGATAAACTTCCGTCGTGCCGCCATAAGCCTCCGACACGGAGAGCTTGTCCTCGAACATCAGATAATCGAAGCAGGCGCGCTCCAGCGCCTGAGCGATTTCGACATAGAATTTTCCGTCCCAGGGCGAACCGCCATTGGCGAAGGGCGTATTCCATTCATCGGCGGTGAAATTGGTGAACCAGCCAAGATGAAAACGTTTTGCCATCGCTCGAAACTCCTGCTGACGGGGAACCATCTGGATCGGAGACGCAGTATCGGGCTATGGTAACCGACAGACAATTACGCACCTTTCGGTAACCATGAAATCTTCCGCCGCCAAAAAAATCACGCCGCCAAGCGTTTTCGATCCGACCTGTCCGGCGCGTCACGCGCTCGAACTCATCGCCAACAAATGGGCGCTTCTCATCCTGACCGCGCTTGAGGCGGGGGCGATGCGGAACGGCGACCTCATGCGCAAGATCGGCGGTGTCTCGCAGAAGATGCTGACGCAGACCCTGAAGGAACTGGAGCGGAATGGGCTCGTCATCCGCAAGGACATGAACACCATGCCGCCCCATGTCGAATACAGCCTGAGCCCGCTCGGTGCGTCGCTCGGCAATGCGCTGATCGTGCTCGATCGCTGGGCGGAGGATCACTGCATGGAACTCGACGCCGCGCGCGAGCGTGCCGACGTGAGGCGGGCGCGCACCGCGAGACGTGTTCGCTAGTCCGGCCCTTAATCCGGAAAGACCCGGACGCCGAGGCCTTTCAGCAATGTCGCCTGCTGGCTGTTGCTGACCTTCAATCCCTGAAAGCTTGCAAGCCGCGTCACGTCGAAATCCTGAAGCTCGGCGCGGCGGAGATCGGCGCCATCGAAACGGGCTTCGGCGATATCCGCGCCCGAGAGGTCGCCGTCCGAGATATCCGCATCGGTGAAGTCGCAGCGCCGCAGATCGGCAAGCCGCAAGCTGCTTCCTATCAGCGAGCAGCTTTCGAAGGAAACACCGTAGAAATTGGCCGAGTCGAAGATCGACTGGTGCAGAAAGGCGCGGGTGCTGGTCTGGCGCGTGCCGATCGTCCGGCTGAACGTCGCCTTTTCAAAATCGGCGCCCAATGCCTTCGATGCCTTGATCGTGACGCCATGAAGGTTGGCGCCCGAAAACGTGCAGGCGGAGAGATTGCAGCGCTCGAAGATCGCGTCGCGCAGGTCGGCATGCGCGAAATCGCTACCCTTGGAGCTTGCGCGGTCGAAGAAGGCGCAGGCCGAAAACCGCGCGGTCGCGAGTTTCGTCCGCATGAAAGAGCAGCGGATGAAAGGGCAGTCCTCGAAGGCGGCGCCTTCGAGACCGGCCACCTTGAAGCGGACCTCCTCGAACCGGCAATGTCTGAAGCTGATATCGGTCTCGGGACAATCGCTCCAGTCGATGCCGGAAAGGTCGGCCCCTTCGATGACATCGCCCGCTTCGGCGGCATCCTGAAACTCGGCTTGAGAAAGGGGGCGGAAGGAAGGGCCAGCATCCGGTTCGGCAGAAGGCATCGGGTTTTTCTCGCGCGGGCGGACAATGTTCGACCAGACTAGCATCATGAGACCATGGTACAAACAGTGAACATGCTGTCGGCGGGGCGGGCATCTCTCGGCACTTCCCGCCCGCGATGCCTGGACCTATAAGGGGCTGACGAACTCGCAGCCCGGAAGCGCAAGGCAGATGACGAAAGCGGCGGACGATCTTTTTCCCGACCATGACGGGGCGGAGCTGCGCCGCGCGGGGCCGGGGCAGGTGCATGCCACGGGCATCCTGCCGGCGCATGGCATCCAGACGCTGATCCGCGAGCAGGAAATCTGGGCGAGCCGCGAAATTGAGCGCGAACAGATCCAGCCGGCGAGCCTCGACCTCCGCCTCGGCAATCAGGCCTATCGCCTGCGGGCGAGCTTCCTGCCCGGCCCGGACAAGGGCGTCATGGCGCGCGTCGAGGAACTGGCGCTGCACAAGATCGACCTGACGGACGGAGCGGTGCTCGAAACCGGCTGTGTCTATCTCGTGCCGCTGGTCGAGGCGCTGGCGCTGTCGGAGCGCACGTCGGCCGCCGCCAACCCGAAAAGCTCGACCGGCCGGCTCGACGTCTTCACGCGCGTCATTACGGATTTCGGTACAGAGTTCGACCAGGTGGCGCCGGGCTACAAGGGCCACCTCTATCTCGAGATTTCGCCGCGCACCTTTCCGATCCTGGTGCGGCCCGGCTCGCGCCTCGCGCAGATCAGATTTCGGCGCGGCTCGCCGACGCATTCCGACGCCGAGCTGAAGCGCTTGCATGAAGAGGTCGGGCTGGTCGACGGTGCGGCGGATATCGACGGCGGTCTCGGCCTTACCGTCAATCTGCAGCCGGACAAGGAGACGGGCCTTGTCGGCTACCGCGCCAAGCGGCATGCGGGCCTCATCGACATCGATCGCCGTGACGGATATGACGTCCTCGATTTCTGGGATCCACTTCACATTCGCGCCGGAAGCGGACTTATTCTGGACCCGGACGAATTCTACATTCTCGCCTCGCGCGAGGCCGTGCATGTGCCGGCGAGCCATGCCGCCGAGATGGTGCCCTATAACCCGCTGGTCGGCGAATTCCGCGTACATTATGCGGGCTTCTTCGACCCCGGGTTCGGGGCGAAGGAAGCGGGCGGCCTCGGGAGCCGCGCTGTTCTGGAGGTCAGGAGCCACGACGTGCCCTTTATTCTGGAACACGGACAGATCATCGGTCGTCTCGTCTATGAGCGCCTGACGGATCGCCCGACCGTTCTCTACGGACAGGAACTGGGCTCCAACTATCAGCGCCAGGGCCTGAAGCTCTCCAAGCATTTCAAGCCGCTCTGACGCGATGACGGCGCGCGGCTTCCTTCTTTATGCGCTGTCGTTTCTGCTGCTCGTCGCCTGCAACCTGGCGGGCGGGTTCATCGCGGCGGCGCTGCATCTGCCGGTGCCGGGAACGGTGCTCGGCATTCTGATCCTGCTTGTCGGTCTCGCGGCTTATGGCCGTGTGCCGCAGCCGATCCGGCGCATGGCCGAATTCCTGCTCTACCACCTGAACCTCTTCTACATTCCGGCGGGTGTCGGCGTGATGGCCTATGCGGCGCTGGTGCGCCAGGATTTGCTGCCGATCGTCGCCGCGCTCATCGGCGGGACCTGCCTCGCGCTGGTCGCGGGCGCGCTCGCCTTTCACTGGACGGCGAAGCTGACGGGCAACGCACCGGATGACCGGCCATGAGCGACATCGGATGGAAGCTCGTGGATTGGTCCGTGGCGGGTGAGGGAACGCTCTGGCTCGCGCTCACCCTCCTCGCCTATCTAGGCGCGCGCTGGCTGCAGGGCAAGGCAAAGGGCAATCCGCTCGCCAATCCGGTTCTGATCGCGGCGGCGCCACTTATCGCGCTTCTGGTCTTCACGCATACGAGCTATGCGGAATATAGCCATGGCGGCTGGGTGCTGCTCTGGCTGCTGGGACCCGCGACCGTCGGCCTCGCCGTGCCGCTCTATCTGAATTTCGTCGAAGTGAAGAGTGCTCTCGTGCCGATGATCGTCGCGCTCGTCGTCGGTTCGGTGACGGCGGTCCTGTCGGCCGTGCTGATCGGCTATGCGCTGGGCGCCGATATCGAGACGATCCGCTCGCTGGCGCCGAAATCGGTGACGACGCCGATTGCCATGGGGATAGCAAAGGAGATTGGGGGCATTCCGGCGCTCACCGCCGCCTTCGTCATCATCACAGGCGGCGTCGGCGCGATCTGCGGCAGCGCACTCTTCAATCTCGCCGGCGTCACCGATCGCCGGGCGCGCGGTTTTGCCATGGGCGTCGCGGCGCATGGCATGGGGACGGCCCGGGCCTTTCAGGTGAGCCTGCAGGCCGGCACGTTTTCAGGCGTCGCCATGGCGCTCAACGGCATCGCCACGGCGCTGCTCCTGCCGCTGCTGTGGCTTCTTTTCGCGGGCTGATTGAAGGAAGCCGCACGGCCAGCTCCGGGGGAGTCTGGGGGAGAAAGCTGGCCGTGCGCTCCGTGCGAAAACTCAGAGGTGATCCGGGTTTCCGTCGAAAATCTTGAAGTTGACGTCGCCGGCCTTGGAGTCGATGCGGCGCAGCGTACCATCCTTGTCGACCTGATAGTCGAAGCAGCCGCTCGGGCGGTCCGAGCCGAGGTTGATGCAGAACTTTCCGTCACGCACTTCCCACGCGCCGCCATAGCGCTTCCAGCTACCGGCCTGAGCGCAGGGACGCTCCGCGCCGCGGATCTTTCCGTCCGCGTCGTAATATTCGCGGAAGTCCTGACGGCCGGCGCCGGCAGTCGCTTCGCACTTGAAATACTGGCCTTCGATCGTCTTGCCGACGATCAGCTTGGCGACATCCTCGCCCTTCATAAAGACGTCGGCAAAAGCCGCACCGGCGAACAGACCCGCAACCGCAACACCCGCAACCAACAGCGATTTCATTTTCATGTTTCTCTCCTCGCTTAAGATGGGCAGGGAAGCAGGAATGCTTCAGGCCCTTCCGATAGGGAGAGATTGACTCCGGCGGGAGCGAGCTTCATTGATCAGGGTCAATGGGCCGCAGGTGAGACGTCCTGCCGCACCGGCCGGATTTACGTCAGGCCACAGAGCAGCTTCCGCCGCCGAGCACGCAGAATTTGGCGCAATGCCTGTGGTTGAGCTTCACCGGGGCGAAACTCGCCGCGAGCGTGCCGCCGAGATCGAATTGCGGCTCGTCGGGCAGCAGCGTGCAGGCGACGACGCGCGGCGCCTCGGCCCCCTTGCGCTTCACGACCATGCGGCTCGTCGCGCACATGACATTGGCTGGATCGACGTGAAGGATATCCCAGCAGGCCGTGGTGATTTCGGGCACTTCCGCCCGTTCGTCCATTTCGGGAAAGAGGACGAGATGCGCCGGATTCTGCGCGTCGAGTGAAATGCCTTCGCATTCAAGGAGGGCCGCAAAGCCCGCGCGCTCGGCCGCCTCGGTCTCGCCCGACCGCGTCCGCCCGGCGAGGGCGAGCGCGAAACCTTCGCGCGCGAGGAAGCGCAGGCCCTCCATTGTCTTCGCAAAGCTGCCTGTCCCGCGCTCGCGGTCATGCTCCTCCTTCGTGTAGTGATCGAGGCTGACGCGCAGCTTCAGCCGCCCGCCGAAGCGGGCCTTCAGGCCAAGCAGGTCTTCGCGACAGCGCGGACGCAGCATCGGCTGCATCGCGTTGGTAAGGATCAGCACCTCATGACCGCGAGAAAGTGCGTCCGCCGCCATCTCGAAAATCTCGGGATTCATGAAGGGTTCGCCGCCGGTGAAACCGATCTCCCGTGTGCCGAGGCGCTCGCGCGCGATCTCGTCGAGCAGGACGGCCACTTCAGCGGCGGTGATATAAGCGAGGCGGTCTTCCGTGGGGCTCGAATGGATATAGCAATTCGCGCATTCGATGTTGCAGAGCGTGCCCGTATTGATCCAGAGCGTCTCGAGCCCGCGAAACGCCACGGAGGCGCGGCGCTCTCCCTTCGCCGTGATGTCGGGATGGGAAAACTTCGTCATCGGCCAGGCGTCGGGCATCAATTCGCTCATGACGGGAGGCTAACATTGGCGTCCGCCTTCGCCATTCACAAATTCGCGAGGGTGGCTAGACTGCGGCCCGACAGGAAATTGGGGGCGACATGCAGCATGAACTGACGGCGGGAGAGCTTTTGGACGGGAAGGGCCGCCTGCGCGAGGCAGGCTGGGCGAGGAGCGAGGTGAAGCGCTACGCCCGCGGCGCGATCGGCGCCTCCTGGCTCCGCATCAAGGAGTGGGATTACTACTGCGTCCTGACCGAGGATTACGGCCTTGCGCTTACGGTCGCCGACAATGGTTATATGGGGCTGCTGTCGGCCTCCTGGCTCGATTTCCGGTCCCCGGACACGGTCACCGAAAGCATCATGATCCCCTTCCCTAAGGGCCGCATGGCCCTGCCGGAAAGCGCCGATGCGGGCGATATCGTGCAGCGCCATCCGAAAATGTCGCTCGCCTTCCGTCATGAAGCGGGCGGGCGCCGGCTCGCCGTCGACTGTCCGGGCTTCGGCGGCGGTCGAGGCCTCAAGGGCGAGCTTCGGCTCACCCAGCCGCCGATGGACCGCATGGTGATTGCGACGCCGTTTCCGCGCGCGCCGCGGGCCTTTTACTACAATCAGAAGATCAACTGCATGCCGGCCGAGGGCGAGATAAGGATGGGCGGCGAAACTTTCCGCTTTGCACCGTCGGCGGCCTTCGGCGTGCTCGACTGGGGCCGCGGCGTCTGGACCTATGACAATACCTGGTACTGGGGGTCGGCGTCCGGGCTGGTCGGGGGGAAGCCCTTCGGCTTCAATATCGGCTACGGCTTCGGCGACACTTCGGCGGCGTCGGAGAACATGGTCTTTTTCGAAGGCCGCGCCCACAAGCTCGCAGATGTGACCTTCCACATCCCGCAAGACACCTATGACGGCGCCCCCTGGCGGTTCACGAGCAGCGACGGCCGCTTCGAGATGGATTTCACGCCCATCATCGACCGCAGCGCCCATTTCGATCTGAAGCTCCTCGTCTCGGTGCAACACCAGGTCTTCGGCCACTTCACCGGTTTCGTCGTTCTGGATGATGGCCGCAAGCTCGAGGTGAACCGCTTTCTCGGCTTCGCCGAAGAGGTCCGGAACCGCTGGTAGGCCTCTTGCGCGGGCCTCGGGCCTCGGGCTAAACAGGACAGGATCGCGGGTGTAGCTCAATGGTAGAGCAGAAGCTTCCCAAGCTTACGACGAGGGTTCGATTCCCTTCACCCGCTCCATCCCACCGACAGTTGGAATTCGGCCGCCAGCCTTGACGGACAGGCTGTCGCGTGCGTTGCCTCTCTTTCGCCTTGATAGGTTATAAAGGCGGAAAACGACCGAGGAACTTCGCGGATGCCCTTTTCCCTCTATACGCTGATCGAAGCGTCCTTCCCCGCCGATCGCCGCCGCATCGCGATCGAAGTGCCGGACCGGTCGCGTGGACGCACGAGCTGGACCTATGGCGAACTCGCGAGCGCAGCCGCGCGGGCGTCGACGCTGCTCGGCAATCTCGGCCTCGAAAAGGGCGACCGCGTTGCCGTGCAGGTGGAGAAATCTCCCGAAGCGCTTATCCTCTATCTTGGCTGTCTACGCGGCGGCTTCGTCTTCCTGCCGATGAACACGGCTTATCGCCCCGATGAGGTCGATTATCTCGTCGGCAACGCGGAGCCGGCGGCCATCGTCTGCGACCCTACGCGCGACGCGGAAATGCGGGACATCGCCGCGCGTCATGGGACGCGACATGTCCTGACGCTCGATCCCGAGGGTAATGGAAGTTTTGCAGAAGAGGCGGCCAAGGTACTTGAAGCCCGTCCGGTCGCGGCTTGTGTCTCGAACGATCTCGCCGCGATTCTCTACACCTCCGGAACGACGGGCAAGCCGAAAGGCGCGATGCTGAGTCATGGAAACCTGGCGGCGAACGGCATTGCGCTTCGCGACAGCTGGCGTTTCACGGATGAAGACATTCTCCTGCATGCCTTGCCGATCTTCCACGCACACGGCCTCTTCGTCGCCTGCCATTGTGCGCTGCTCTCGGGCGCACGCATGATCTGGCTCGGCAGGTTCGATCGTGCGGAGGTCCTACGGCAGTTGCCGCGCGCGACCGTCTTCATGGGTGTGCCGACTTTCTATGTGCGCCTTCTCGACGGTGGCGATTTCGATGCCGGCGTCGTTTCCCATATGCGCCTCTTCACCAGCGGTTCGGCGCCGCTGCTCGCTGAAACCTTCGAGGAATTCAAGGCGCGGACGGGCAAGGCGATCCTCGAACGCTACGGCATGACCGAGACCGGCATGAATACCTCGAACCCCTATGATGGTGAGCGCCGGGCCGGCACAGTCGGCTTTCCGTTGCCCGATGTCGAACTGCGCGTCACGGGCGACGATGGCCGCGAATTGCCGCAAGGCGACGTCGGAGGCCTCGAAGTGCGAGGCCCGAACGTCTTCGGCGGATATTGGCGCATGCCGGAGAAAACGGCCGAGGAGTTCGCCGAGGGTGGCTGGTTTAGGACGGGAGACGTCGCGAAGATCGATGCGGACGGCTATGTGCATCTCGTCGGTCGGGCGAAGGACCTTATCATTTCGGGCGGCTTCAACGTCTATCCCAAGGAGATCGAAACGCTGATCGATGAGATGCCGGAGGTCGACGAGTCGGCGATCGTCGGCGTGCCGCATAGGGATTTCGGCGAGGCGGGTGTTGCGGTCGTGGTTTTGCGCAGGGGCCAGACGCTCGACGAGGCGACACTTATCGGCCGGTTGAAGAGCGTGATCGCCAACTACAAGGTGCCGAAGCACGCCTTCTTCGTCGAAACGCTGCCGCGCAACACGATGGGCAAGGTCCAGAAGAACCTGCTGAGGGAGACCTACGCGGACGCCTGCCGCTGACGCCTAGCCGCGACGGTCGGCTTCCGTGCCGTCGCGCTGACGCCGGTCGGGCCCGCGATCCCGTTCGCGACGGTCGGTCGCTGCGCCGTCATCGCGCCGGCGCCGTCGATCGGGTCCGACATAGGCGGCCGCCTCCACGAATTCTCGCGGCTTGAAGAGCGAGTTTTCAAGCCGGGTCTTGAGCTGGACCGGGGTAAACGGCTTGATGAGAATTTCGTTTGCACCGGCATCGCGTGCGGCGACGATACGCTCGCGTTCCGCGATCGCTGTGATGAAGATGACTGGAACCGCGTTGGGCAGCTTGTCGCTGCCGCGGCGCAGTGTCGTCAGGAATTTTACGCCGTCGAGCGGTGCATGGTCGTCGATCACGACGAGATCAATCGGCTCCGCCATCAACAGGGATACGACTTCCCGTGCATTGCGCCCGTGGCGGACGTTCTGGATGCCGAGATCGCCGAGGACGGAGCGAAAAATGCCGAGCATCGGCAAATTGTCGACGATGACGAGCGTGTTCAGAATCCGGATGTGCTCTTTGCCGAGCTTCGGAAGCGTCGCGGTTTCGTCCACGGGGCTAGGCGCCATCGGTCTGCACCACGCTGGAATGAGAAGTTCCGGGCAGTATGGATGGTCAGAGGTTATCGAAGGGTTACGGGGTCGCCGGCAGGGCGCGTGCCGTCCGGCGTTTCTCCTCCGCAGTTTCCTTGATGCGGCGGCGCCGGTCGGGACCGACGAAATCCTCCGAACGAACCAGGGGACGCGGCTTTCTGATGACCGTCGCTATGCGGGCCATCAGCTGCGTCGCCGAAAAGGGCTTCGACAGGACTTCGGTAACGCCGCTGTCGCGCGCGGCGACAATGATCGCCTTGCTCGGATGCTCGGTCGTGAAGATGATCGGCAATTCGTTCGGGAGTTCCGCAACAGCCGTCCTGATGGTGCGGACGACCGTGAGTCCGTCGAGCGGCGGCTCCAGGTCGTCGACAATGGCAAGATGTACCCGGTGATTGGCGAGAATGAAGAGCGCGTCTTCGCCATCCCGCGCCGTATAGATGGTGGCGACGCCGAAGGATTTGAGGATCCCGCAGACGAGGCCGGAAAAGTGTGGCGAATCCTCTAGAACGAGGACCGACAGATTGGTGTAGAGCGTGGCATCCGGCTTGGAGCCGACCCCGACAGGGATACGCTTGGACATGACGAGTGGGGCCGCTGTTCTTGTACTTCGGCGACAATGCCCCTTAAGCGTTAGCTTTCGGTTATGGCCCCGGTGCGGCAAGTTGTCAGCGCGGTGCTCGGTCACCGCTGAGTAAAATACGCAAAAGCTGCGCTCTCGTCAGGCGGCTGATGCCGTGAACGGTCTTTTCCCAATGGAAGGGTCGTACGATGAACTGAAAAAGCGCCTTGTAGGCGCCGGCCGAGATGAGGAGCCAATAGGCAGGCATCATCAGAGCTTCGATGACGAGCGGCTTCAGTCCGCGCGTTGCGGCGGCGGCCATTCCGGCAAGCATCGTGACGCCGAAGCCCGAGATGAGCACGGTGATATTGAAGACGACGACCGGCAGATTGGCCGCGAGATCGCCGAGCCTCTGTGCCGAGACGAGCGAAACGATCGTGGCCAGATAGAAAAGCGGGTGGACGAGACTCGCCAGCGAGAACCCACCGATGACGATCTGAAATCCGATGAATCCGCGTAGGCCCAGCGCGCGGTAGAGGTCGACGGGATGGCGCATGCGGACGAAATAGGTCTGAAGCCACCCCTTGATCCAACGCGAGCGCTGCCTGAGCCAGTTGTCGACCTCGCAATTAGCCTCCTCTTGCGTGGTCGACCGGATGATGCCGGTTCTCAACCCGAGAAGGGCGAACCTCATGCCGAGGTCGGCGTCTTCGGTGACGTTGAAGGGATCCCAGGCGCCTGCCTGTCGCAGCAGCGCGGTTCTGAAATGCGTCGACGTGCCGCCGAGCGGGACCGGCATGCCGAGCCTGGCAAGCGTCGGAAGCAGGAGATCGAAGAAAGAAGAATACTCGATCGCAAATTGTCGCGTCAGCCAGTTCTCCGACCAGTTGTAGTAATTAAGCTGCGCCTGCACGCATGCGAGCTTCGTGTCGCCGCCACGGAAAGCGGCGACCGCGCGCCGGAGCTGATCTGGATCTGGAATGTCTTCCGCATCGTAGACGACGACAAATTCGCCTCGTGCAAAGGGAAGCGCATAATTGCAAGCCTTCGGCTTCGTCAGGGGAAGGCTGTACGGCACGCGGATGAGATCGAAATTGCCCGGCAGGTGAAGGCGCCGTGCGGCCTCATAGGTTTCGGCGTCGGTTTCCTCGAAGACGAGCTTGATGTCGAGGCGCGACGCAGGATAATCGAACTTTCGTAGGGCATCGACGAGGATAGGCAGCACGGCCGCCTCCCGGAACAGCGGTACGATGATCGTGTAGTCGGGCAGGTCTGCGTCATCGGTCGCGGCGTTCCGCTCAAAGGCGAGTTCCTCGGCCGTGGGGCTGGCCACAAGCCCGACAAAAATCGAGACAAATCTGAGCCCGGCAACGGCAAGAAAGCAGAGGCCGAAGGCAATGTTGAGAAGGAAGGCCGTCGACGCGGGCGCCAGCCAGAAGGCGATGACGGTCAGGAGGGTGAGAAAACCCAGAGCACGCCCCTGCCCCGAAGTGATGCGCCGGCTCGCGGAGTTTTCCGGCGCTTTGGTCGCAAGCTCGAACCGGGCCCGTTCGTTCAACGTTTCGTAGAAGCGCTCGCGCAGCGCGTGGTCGATGTCCTGAGCCGAGGCGACATGAATGAGGCAAGCACGCCCCTCGCGAGTTTCGATCGCGGACCGCGCCCGCTCCGGGTCGGCAGCGACGTAGACAGGTTCGCGCCTGATCCAGCGCCACGGCATGCAGCGTCCCGCGATATAGAAGTCGAGTGAGGTAGCATCGGCGAGAGTCGGATCGGCCGGCTCGATCGCAAGGTCGACGAAGCGCAATCCTTTCTGCGCGGCGAGCAGTTTTGCGACTTCGTTTTGTCGGGCGCCTGCAACGCTGACCAGAAGCTCGCCGAGCCGCGAGCCACAGCGCGTCTGGAGGGCGAGAAGCCCTTGCATGGCCTCCCGTCCGACGAGCCCGCTCTCGACCGCAAGTTCGCCCAGTAGCGGTCTGCGCCAGCCGGATGGCGTAACCGCTTCGGCAAGGCCTGTTGAAAAATGAAGAACGGTCCCGGTCGCTTCCGGCGCGAAAACCCTGTCGTCCATTTTGCCCCCGTCGCTTGAAACGCAGACGCAACGGAAGCCACAGGCGATTAACTATGATTTTCGACGGTAGTGCGGCGCGTCCTTCTTAGGAATAGACCGAAGCATCTAGATGGTGGGCATGAGCTTTGCTGAAGAAAGTCCGGGCACGCCGGAGCGTCCCCGATTGGCACCCGGCGCAGGGAGGCCTGTCCCGCTCCGGCACGACTCATCGGCTGCGGGGTTTCATGCGGGCATTGCTGTACATCAATCTGATCGCGGTCGTCGTTCTGGCGGGCGCGCTTGGCCGCGTCTATGAGGGGACGCCCTTGCCCTGGGTTATGCCGGCATCCACGCCCATTGTTTCTGCCGAGAGCCCGCCGCGAGCCGCCTCATCGTCGGCTGCGGCACCGGCCACTCCGTCTTCCGTGGCCCCGGCAGGTTCTCCGCATTCGCAGCCGACGCCGGCGTCCATGCTGCGCATTCTGACCGAAGGTGATTATCCGCCTTTCAATTATCGCGGGGCCGACGGCCTTTTAACGGGCTTCGATATCGAACTCGCCCGCGCCTTATGCCAGCGCATGAAGCGCGACTGCCGCTTCGAGGTTCACCGCTGGACCGATCTGTTGCCTCTGCTGGCGCGGGGGCAGGGCGATGCGGTCATGGCCTCCATGCTTGTGCCTTCGCCGGGACGCGAGGCCGCGGCTGCGGGCAAGGGCATTGTCTTCATGCGCTATTATTCGACACCGGGGCATTTCGTGGCCCGCAAGGGCGATGCGCCCATCGCGGCCAGTGCAACCGCTCTGGCCGGCAAGCGCGTCGCAGTGCAGTCGGGTTCGATTCACGAAGCCTTCCTGAAGGGGCATTTCCCAAGCGTCGTGATCGTCGGCGCACCGTCTCTGGAAGAGGCCGAGAAGTCGCTCATGGATCGCCGGGCCGAAATCCTCTTCGCCGACCGCAATGCGTTGCTGCGATGGGTCAAGACGCGACCGGGAGCGTCATGCTGCCGTCTGGTCGGTACGGATTATACCGATCCAGCCTTTTTCGGATCAGGCGCCGGTATTGCGCTGCGCGCCTCGGATCCGGATCTCCGAAGCGAATTTGAGAATGCGCTTCAAGGTCTGATCGACGATGGCACCTATGCCTCGATCAGCCTGCGCTATTTCGGCCAGAATATCCGCTAGCTCTTTTCCGCAGCCATCAGGTCGCGGGGCTTGCCGAAGAAGACAGTGCGCCCGGCGCCGTCCGCGATCTCGCTCCAATCGTCGACATCGAACTCGAAGACGATGAAGCCGCCGGTCGGCACGCCGTGCGCGACCCGTAGGGCGATATCCTCGTCCGGGTCGTGGGCGAGCGCCATCGCGAGCAGAACGAGACCGGGATTATGCGCAATGACCAGGAGCGTCTTGGCGTCCGGCGGCGCGCGATGGATTTCATTGAGCAGGACGTCAGGCATCGCGTGATAGAGCTCGTCGCGAAATATGACCGGCGTTTTCGCGGGGAGACGCTCGCGCAGCGGCACAAAGGTCTCCATCGCGCGCCGCGCCGTCGAGCAGAGCACTGCATCGGGCCGATAGGGTGAGGTTGAAATGAAGTTCGCCATGAATTCGGCCGATTTGACGCCGCGCGCATTGAGCGAGCGCTGGAAGTCGTCCTTCGCTGGATCGCTCCAGTCCGATTTCGCGTGGCGCAGCAGACAGAGACGTTTCATGGGGCCTTTTCCTGTCGAATGGTCGGAGCCCCTCGGGTCGGGCGCGCATTATTGAGAAACGGCAACGCAAGGCTCCAGACGAGCTTCAGTGGCTCCGTCCCGCCATACTCATCGAGACCGATCCGCATCTCTCTAAAGCCGTCGCGCGGCCGATCGAGATAAGTGCGGAAGAGCCGGTCCCAGACCGACAGGTTGAAGCCGAAATTAGCATCGTGCTCGTCCCTGCGTACCGAATGGTGAATGCGGTGCATGTCCGGCGTCACAATGATGCGGCGCAAAAGGCGTTCGGCGCGAACCGGGAGTGATGCATTCGTGTGGTTGAACATGGCCATGGCGTTGAGCACGATCTCGAACAGAAGGACGGCCAGCGGTGGTGCGCCGAGCGCGGCCACCGTCGCCATCTTCAACGCCATGCTGACGAAAATCTCGACGGGATGGAAGC
Organism: Parvibaculum sp.; assembly: GCF_035511255.1. Lineage (GTDB taxonomy): Bacteria > Pseudomonadota > Alphaproteobacteria > Parvibaculales > Parvibaculaceae > Parvibaculum. The sequence goes on along the minus strand of NZ_DATKFR010000204.1, from coordinate 3,335 downwards.
GGACACCCGTCGTCACGTCGATTTCAGGATCGGCGTGATGAACGCGGTGGAGGCGCCAGAGCAGCGGAACATGGTGGAAGAAAGAATGCTGGGTATAGATAAGGAGATCGAGCGCAAGCAGGGAAAGCGGCAACGACAAAGCCAGAGACACATCGAAGTGATTGAAGAGCCCGAAACCCGCGGCCTCGCACCAGGCGGCAACCCCCATCGCCGCGACCGGCAGAAACAGCCGGACGAGGAGTGTGCCAAGGGCGCTGAGCCCCAGATTGGTCCACCAGCGCGCGAGACGTGAATGTTGCGACCTGCGCCAGGGTGCGACGATTTCCCACGTGCCGAGCGCACCGAGCATCCCGCCGAACACGGCGAGCCTGACGGCGGCCTCGTGGCCGAGAAGAAAATCTTGCATAAGGGCCTCGATGGCCGGAGTCCGAACGTCATGAGCGGAAAATGCGGCGAGGGGCGACTATAGAGCGCCTTCATGCTCCAAAAAAAGATTTCTATATGAATGCGGATGGTTGCATTGGAGCCACTACGCCTTCCCGCCGGCCTCGGCTACAATTCGCGCGCCGGCCCGCAGGATGGACGCGCGGGCGGCGGGGGCTGAGATGCCGATGGAAAGGCAATATCCGGGCCGCGTAGTGACGCTCGTGGTTCTCATGTGGCTGACAGGCATGTCTGGACAGGCGCTTGCCGAACCGGCCGGGGACGAGACTTTCGAAGGGTCGTTCAGTTGCGTCGAGCCGACGGGCAAGGGCGATATCAGCCCCATTCTTTGTCAGACCTCGATCAACCCCGGCCTGCCTGTCCTCGACCTGTCTCTCGTCTGGCATGCCGATCCGAAAAGCGGAGAGCGTGTGCTCGACAGCATCGAGATTCGCCGCAGCGGTGAGGCCGAGCCCTTTCAGGTGTTGACTGGCATAGCCTCGCATCTGCCTGCCGATACCGGAAAGGCGGGTGTCGAAATGCTCGATCTGAACTTCGACGGCTTTCTCGATATGCGGATCCGGAAGTCCGCCGACGGCACGGAGGTTTCCTATCAAAATTGGCTTTGGTCGAAGGAAAGCGGCGCCTTCGTCGCCAATCCCGGTCTCGATGCGATCGCCGCCCCGAAATTCGATGCCGACGATCAGGAGATCGTCAGCCGTTGGCGCAAGACGCCGGCGGAGCAGGGCGTCGACATTTATTCCTATGAGGGCGCAACGCCGATTCTCGTGCATCGCGAGACCGACAGAACCGGTGCGGACGGCGTCTGCCGGCGCAGCTTCTACGACCGCATCGATGACGAGCTGAAGGAAACGGGAACCGGCGCTTGCGCGGACGAGTGACCTCTCAGACGGTCGCGTAGCGGGCGCGGGCGCCGCGTTCGATGGCGGCGGCGATCAGCTTCTCGATGCCAAGCGCGTCGCGCAGGATCTGGAGAAGACGCAACTCCTCCTGACCGACGGCGAGATCGGCGGATGCGACTTCGACGGCGAGCGCATAGGCCGTTTCGCGAAGCTGTGCCGGCAAGGCATCCTTGACCAGGCCGAACACGGCATCGAGACCGCCATCTTCCTGCAGGATCGAGGCGCATTCCTTCGCGATCGGAATGAGCCGGCCCGTATCGAAATTCCGGAAGGCGGGAAGGTGCTTCACGATCTCGCCGATCGTCCGAAGTTCATTGTCGCTCATGGCACTGTCCACGGCACTCATGGTGACCATGACATAGACAAGGGCGGTTTCGGGGGCGATCGTCGACATGCATAAAGTCCTTGCTTGAAACGCGCGTGAGCTTAAGGATTGGGGGCGGTGGCGGCAAGCGCACCTTCGGCCAGAATCCGGCCCCTGCCGCACTTTAATCTCCCCATAACCGAAATCCCCTCATAACCGAAAGCGTGAACGTCGTCGCAAGATGACGGCTGTGCACGGCTTTCTTTTTAAAGGAAGCGCCATCATGCCTCGTGCTGGAGCAGAGCTCGTTATCGTGACCGGCGGTCCGGGTGCCGGGAAAACCACACTTCTGAACGCATTGGCCAAAGCCGGCTTTCCGACCGCCGAAGAGACCGGCCGGGCGATCATCAAGGATCAGATCGCCATTTCCGGTCGGGCCCTGCCCTGGGTCGATCCGATGCTTTATGCGGAAACGATGTTGTCGTGGGAGATCGGCTCCTATCGCAAGTGTGTCGGCCGGAAGGAGCTTTGCTTCTTCGATCGCGGCATTCCGGATGTGATCGGCTACCTCCGTCTGCTCGGACTGCCCGTGCCGGTGCATATGCGGAACGCGGCGGCGATGTTTCGATATCATCGCCGCGTCTTCATCGCGCCGCCGTGGCCTGAAATCTTCACGCAGGACGAGGAGCGCAAGCAGACCGTCGAGGAGGCCGTGCGGACCTATGAGGCGCTCGCCGCGACCTATGCCGAATTGGATTATGATTTGATCGAAATTCCGCGATGCACGGTCGGGGCGCGGCGGAACTTCATCCTCGATCGGGTGTCAGGAGGATGAACCGAGAAATTCCCGGGCGCCCGCCACGGCTTCGGCGAGGCCCAGGCGCTCGACGGCGACATCCGGCGGAAAGGCGGAGGTCAGCCGCGTCGGCAGGCGCGAGTCGAGCATGATGAAGACGCCCTTGTCGCGCGCCGAGCGGATCAGCCGGCCGAAGGCCTGCTTCAGCCTGAGCCGCGTCAACATGTCGTCATAGCGCGGACCGCCGAAGCGTTCGCGCCTGGCCTTGTGCAGAATGTCGGGGCGCGGCCAAGGCACCCGGTCGAAGACGATCATGCGCAGCGAATCTCCCGGCACATCGACGCCGTCGCGCACCGCATCGGTGCCGAGCAGGCAGGCATGCCGCTCCGCCCGGAAGATGTCGACCAGCGTGCCGGTGTCGAGCGCGTCGACATGTTGCGAATAGAGCGAAAGCCCGGCTTCCTCAAGTGGGCCCATCAGCCGTTCATGAACGGCGCGCAGGCGATGGATCGCCGTGAAAAGCCCGAGGGCGCCGCCGCCCGCCGCGAGAAAGAGTTCGCGATAGGCGGACGCGATCTGATTGAGATCGTTGCGGCTCACGTCGCGCACGATGAAAATGCGAGCCTGCGTGGCATAATCGAAAGGCGAGGCCATGCTGGCGCGCCTCACAGGGAGCGCCAGATGGGTGACGCCCGTGCGCACCTCGGCCGAGGCCCAGCCTTCATCCGCATCCGGATCGTCGATCAAACGGTCGCGCAGCGTCGCCGAGGTGATGACGACGCCATGCGCGGGTTCGAGCACCGCCTCAGCGAAAGGGATCGTAGGGTCGCGCCAGTGCCGGTGCATGCCGACATCGGCTTCGCGTCCACCGATGCGATCGATCGAAAAC
>NZ_DATKFR010000203.1:0-1734 GCF_035511255.1 Parvibaculum sp. | reverse complement strand
GACCAGCGCATACCGAGGATGTTCAGTATCTCCGCGTCTATATCCGTCAGTTGCGCGAAAAACTGGAAGCCGACCCGACCCGGCCTCGTTTGATTTTGACGGAAACCGGGGTCGGCTACAGGTTGCGGCTCGACTAGAGCTTTTCAGCCGCCCCGGCCTTTGTCGGCTGAACCATCCGAGTGATACATTTTCACTCGAACCCGTACCGGACGGCCTCTCCAAGTCTTTGGTTTACAAGGATGTTGAGAAAAGTGGTAGCGGAGGAGGGACTCGAACCCCCGACACGCGGATTATGATTCCGCTGCTCTAGCCAGCTGAGCTACTCCGCCCCAGGAGCCGGCCTTGCGGGCCGGCGGGGCAAGGCCCAAGCGGGCCCGCCTCGAAGAGACCGGGATATAAGGGCGCGGCCGAAAGCCTGTCAAGCAGACTGCCCGAAGTCCCGACAAAATCTGGAAAAAAGCCCGCAAGAAGCCTCGATCCGGCGCCTCAACCGGCGCAGCAGGCGTCCTTGCCCGTCGCGCCGGCGGAATTTTCGCCTTCCACAGGCTTCCGGAAGCGCAGCATGGTGAAAAGCCCCATCGGCTTCAGCGACTGCGTTCCGACGAGATCGAGCGTCGTCATGTGAGTGATCGTCTCGATGCGAAAATCGGGATGCCAGCCCAGCGCGCGAGCCGCCGGCGTCATCCAGCGTTCGACCCGGCCGCGAATGCCGTGATCCTGGGCGAAGTGGTTGACGATGACGACTTCTCCGCCCGGCTTGCAGACGCGTTCGAGTTCCGCCAGCACCTTTACGGGATCGGGCACGACTGTCATCACATACATCGCCACCACGGTATCGAAAGCTCCGTCGTCGAAACGCAGTTCCGACGCGTCCATTTCGTAAAGACCCGCGATGTTCTTCAGCTTGCGCTGCCGGACGCGACCGCGCGCCTTGCGCAGCATGTCGGGCGACAGGTCGATGCCGGTGATGGTGAGATGCGGCGCGTAGCGCGGCAGCGCCACCCCGGTGCCGACGCCGACTTCCAGCAGCGAGCCTTCGCGCTGATTGATGATGTCGATGGCGCGTTTGCGTCCGAAATCGGCGATGGGGCCGAACGACCAGTCATAGACCGGCGCCCAGCGCGCATAGGCCTTCAGAACCGACTGTTCGTCGATGCGGGCAATGCCGTTCAACTTGTTATCCCCACCTTCTGTTCGCCGCCCCTAATGTGGGGTCGTAACGCCCTGTGCCGCAAGCTCTTTATTCCGCTCGAATAGGGCCAAATTGCGGTCGCCTGTAACAAAAAGACAAGCGATTCCGCCTCACTGTGCGGCCATGACGCGGGCACCCTGCCCTGCGTGCGGCGCGGCTTCCCCGCGCACCGCACGGGCGATGAATCCGCCGCCGAGCACCCGGCTCGGCACGTCCCGATCGTAGAAAACGCAAGCCTGACCCGGCGCGACGCCGTCCTGGCCTTCGTCGAAGATGACCTCGGTGCCTGTCGTCGATGCCTTCAGTGCCGCCGGAACAAGTTCGCCGCCGGAGCGCAGCCGAACCAGCAGCGCGAACCCGTCTCCCGTCATACTCTCCAACGCGCCATCACCGAGCCAATTCACCTCGCGCAGGATCAACCGCTGCGTTTCGAGTGCCGACTTCGGACCGACCACGACTTCGCGGCGCGCCGCGTCGAGCTTTACGACGAAGAGCGGCTGCGCTTCCGGTTCATTCGCGCCGAGACCGAGGCCGCGCCGCTG